>NZ_CP040695.2:1581302-1897563 GCF_005954645.2 Nocardioides sp. S-1144 | reverse complement strand
CTGTGGACCCGGCACCCCGGCGCCTGCGCGCTGCTCTACTTCTGGGCCACCACGCTCGTCACCCAGGCGATCGTGACGCCGTCGCTGCAGGAGGCGTTCCCCGACCCGCGGTGGTGGATGTTCTGGGGGATGCACCTGGCCAGCGTCTGGGCGATGGTCCTGCTCGTCGCGCTCGGCGAGCGGCCCACCTGGCGCGGCTACCGCGTCGCGGTGGCGGTGACGTTCGGCTGGGTGCTCACCATGATGGGGTTCAACGCGATCTCGGGCGCCAACTACGGCTACCTCAACCGCAAGCCGTCGGTCAGCTCCCCGCTCGACCTGCTCGGTCCGTGGCCGGGCTACGTCGCGATCGAGGTCGTGGTGATCGCCGGGGTCTGGGCGCTGCTGACCCTGCCCTGGGTCCTCGGTCGCCGGACGCCGTCCGCCACCGGGGGCGGCGGGCGGGGCGACCACGACGACCGGGCCACCGCGCGCGACGGCGCGAGCGCCGCCTAGGAGGCCCGGACCGGACGCGTCGCCAGGACGGCGACCGCGGCCGGCACCATCAGCACCGCCACGACCTGGAGCGCCGGCAGGGTCCCGACCCGGTCGCCGAGGGAGCCCAGCAGCGGCGGCCCGCCGAGGAAGGCCGCGTACCCGATCGTCGAGACCACGCTGACGCGGGCGGCGGCCCGCGCGGGGTCGTCGGCGGCCGCGCTCATCCCCACCGGGAACCCCAGCGAGGCGCCCATCCCCCACGCGACGATCCCGACCACGACCACCGGCCAGACCTGGCCGTGCACGACGAGCAGCAGCCCCACCGCCGACAGCGCCGCGGTCGCCCACAGGCAGGGAGCGCGCCCCCAGCGGTCGAGCACCACCGGGCCGAGCAGCCGGCCGAGGGTCATCGCCGACACGAAGAGCGCGAAGCCCCCGACGCCGACCCAGTGCTCGACGTCGTAGCCGTCGACCAGCGCCAGGGTCAGCCAGTCGTTGGCCGACCCCTCGGCCACGGCGAAGGCCAGCACCATCACCCCGACGGCGAGCGTGCGGGGCTCGCGCCACGCCGCCGCGCTGCCCGACGGCGCCGGCTCGGGCTCGACCGGGAGGAACGTCCGGGTGGCCAGCAGCACCGCGCCGAGCACGGCCGCGCCCAGCACCACCAGGTGCGGCGCCATGCTCACCCCCAGCGCGACCACGGCGACGCCGAGCAACGCCCCGAGCACCGTGCCGAGACTGAACCCGGCGTGGAAGCGGGGCATGATTGTGCGGCCCAGCCGCCGCTCGACCTCGGCACCCTCCAGGTTCATCGCGACGTCCCAGGCGCCGATGCCG
This sequence comes from Nocardioides sp. S-1144, assembly GCF_005954645.2. NCBI lineage: Bacteria > Bacillati > Actinomycetota > Actinomycetes > Propionibacteriales > Nocardioidaceae > Nocardioides > Nocardioides dongxiaopingii. Next base: position 1,896,249 of record NZ_CP040695.2, on the reverse strand, counting down.
GCCCCCTGGGCGACCAGGCCGACCGCGGCGACGGGCACCGAGCCGACGACGTCGGCGGCCACGGCGGCCAGCGCCATCCCGGACACGCTGAGCACCGCTGCGGATCGGACGACGGCGGCCGCCCCGAACCGCGCGACCAGGGCGCCGCTCGTGGGCAGCGCCACCAGCGAGCCGACGGCGATCATCAGCAGCAGCACCCCGAGGCCGCCGTTGCCGAGGTCGAGACCGGAGCGCAGATCGGGGACGCGGGAGACGAAGGTGGAGAACAGGGCCCCGTTGAGCCCGAAGGCGAGCCCGACCGCGGTCCGGGCGCGCAGCAGCGACGCCGGCGCGGACACCGTGCTGCTCACCGGTCCCAGTCGGTGCCGGGCGGGCTGGCCTCCAGCCAGGACTGGAAGCCGGTCAGGGAGGCGGCCCCGAGGGCGAGCTCGACCTCACCGTCGGCCGACTGGCACACGATGACGACGTGGTCGGGGTACAGCGACATCTGCTCGACCCCGAGCGGAGCCCGGCGGCCGTCGTAGCTGAGGGCCTCACGCGCCCAGACCTTCTTCGGGCGGGGCGAGAGCGAGAAGAGCCGGAACCACTCCAGGCGCTCCCCGGAGTAGCGACCGACCCCGAGAACCCAACCGCGCCCGTCCCCGGAGGGACGGACGCGGTGTGAGAGCTCGATGGTGCCGTGGTTGCGCGTGATGACGCGGCGCCGGATGACGAGGGCGAGGCCGTAGAGCAGGATCAGGATCAGGATCGCGCCGGCGACGTCGACCACCCACTGCCACCACGCCATGTCGCTGAGCCGCTCCCTCTGCCTCGGAGCGCTCAGCCTAGCGGTGGGCTAGCGGGCCTTCTCGACCGCCCTGATCCGAGCCTCCGCACGGCGGATCCGCCGCTCGGTCTCGTCCGGGGCGGCGTCGCCGCCGCGGGCCTCGTCGAGGTCGGCGCGAGCCTGGTCGACGTTGATGTCCTCGGCCAGGACGGCGTGCTCGGAGAGGATGGAGACCCGGTCACCGGCGACCGAGAGGAAGCCACCGTCGACGGCGGCGACGACCACGTCGCCCTCGTCGCCGGTGATCTCCACGACGGCGTCGGTGAGCAACGACAGCAGCGGCGCGTGTCCGCGCAGCACACCGACGTCGCCCTCGACGGTGCGGGCGATGACCATCGTCGCCGTGCCGGACCACACGGTCCGGTCGGCGGCGACCAGCTCGACCTGCAGGGTGTCAGCAGCCATGTCAGAGGTTCTTCTGGATCTCAGCCCACTTGGCCTCGACGTCGTCGAGACCACCGCACATGAAGAACGCCTGCTCGGCCACGTGGTCGTAGTCACCGTCGGCGATCTTGTTGAACGCCTCGATCGTGTCGGCGACGGGGACCGTCGAGCCCTCGAGGCCGGTGAACTGCTTGGCCACGTAGGTGTTCTGCGACAGGAACCGCTGGATCCGGCGGGCCCGGGAGACGATGATCTTGTCCTCCTCGGACAGCTCGTCGACACCGAGGATCGCGATGATGTCCTGCAGCTCCTTGTTGCGCTGCAGGATCTGCTTGATCCGGATCGCGCAGTCGTAGTGCGCCTGCCCGATGTACTGGGCGTCGAGGATCCGCGACGTCGACGTCAGCGGGTCGACGGCCGGGTAGATGCCGAGCGAGGCGATCTCGCGCGACAGCTCCGTGGTGGCGTCGAGGTGGGCGAACGTCGCCGCCGGCGCCGGGTCGGTGTAGTCGTCGGCCGGCACGTAGATCGCCTGCAGCGAGGTGATCGAGTGACCGCGCGTCGAGGTGATCCGCTCCTGGAGCGTGCCCATCTCGTCGGCGAGGTTGGGCTGGTAACCCACGGCGGACGGCATCCGGCCGAGCAGCGTCGACACCTCCGAACCGGCCTGGGTGAACCGGAAGATGTTGTCGATGAAGAGCAGCACGTCCTGGTTCTGCACGTCGCGGAAGTACTCCGCCATCGTCAGGGCCGACAGCGCGACGCGCAGGCGGGTGCCCGGCGGCTCGTCCATCTGGCCGAACACGAGGGCGGTCTGGCCGATGACGCCGGCCTCCTCCATCTCGACGATGAGGTCGTTGCCCTCACGGGTGCGCTCGCCGACGCCGGCGAACACCGACACACCGCCGTGGTCCTTCGCCACGCGGGCGATCATCTCCTGGATGAGCACGGTCTTGCCGACGCCGGCACCACCGAACAGGCCGATCTTGCCGCCGCTGACGTACGGGGCGAGCAGGTCGATGACCTTGATGCCGGTCTCGAACATCTGCGTCTTCGACTCGAGCTGGTCGAAGGCCGGCGACTTGCGGTGGATGCCCCACCGCTCGGTCTCGCCGAGCTCCTCACCCTCCTCGAGGTTGAGGCAGTCGCCGAGGGTGTTGAACACGCGGCCGAGCGTCACGTTGCCGACCGGCACCGTGATCGGGCCGCCGGTGTCCTGCACCGAGGCGCCGCGCACGAGGCCGTCGGTCGGCTGCAGCGAGATGGCCCGCACGACGCCGTCGCCGATGTGCTGGGCGACCTCGAGCGAGAGCAGCTTGGACTCCCCCGACAGGTCGAAGGTGGTCTCGAGCTTGTTGTAGATGTCGGGCATGTTGTCGACGGGGAACTCGATGTCGACGACGGGCCCGATCACCCGGGCGATGCGGCCAGTGCCACCGGCACCGGTGTTGTTGGTGGTCTCTTCAACCGTTGCGGTCATTGGTCTACTCACTCCCTGCACTGGCATCGGCCAGCGCGTTGACGCCACCGACGATCTCGCTGATTTCCTGGGTGATCCCGGCCTGGCGGGCCTGGTTGGCAACGCGGGTGTACTTCTTGATGAGCTCTTCGGCGTTGTCGGTCGCCGACTTCATCGCCTTCTGGCGTGCGGCCAGCTCGGAGGCGGCCGCCTGCAGCATCGCGAAGAAGATCCGGCTCTGCACGTACTGCGGGAGCAGTCCGTCGAGCACGGCCTCCGGGGAGGGCTCGAACTCGTAGAGCGGCAGGACGTCGCCCTTCTCGGGCGCCTCGGTGCCCTCGACGACCTCCAGCGGCAGCAGGCGCACCGCGGTGGGCTCCTGCAGCAGCATCGAGCGGAAGCGGGTGTAGACGACGTGGACCTCGTCGACGCCGCCCTCCTCCTCGCGCTCCTTGAGGAAGGCCTCGATCAGCGCCTCCCCGACCTCGGCGGCGATGTCGTAGGACGGCTGGTCGGAGAACCCGGTCCACGACCGCACGATCGAGCGGTTGCGGAACTTGAAGTACGCCTCGCCCTTGCGACCGGCGATGTAGAAGTCGATCTCCTTGCCCTCGTCGCGCAGCTTCTCGGCCAGTCGCTCGGCCTCCTTGAGCACGCTCGAGGAGTAGGCGCCGGCCAGACCGCGGTCGCTGGTGACGATGAGCACGGCGGCGCGCTTGGCGTCCTCCTGCTCGGTCGTCAGCGGGTGGTCGACGTTCGAGAACGTCGCCACCGCCGAGACCGCGCGGGTCAGCTCACGGGCGTACGGCGCTGCCGCCTGGGCCCGCTGCTGCGCCTTGATGATGCGCGACGCGGCGATGAGCTCCATGGCGCGCGTGATCTTCTTCATCGACTCCGTCGACTTGATCCGCGCGCGGTACTCGCGCAGCGATACGGCCACGTCAGCCCCGCTTCTGCTTGACGATCTGCTCCTGCTCGAGCTCGTCGTCCTCGAGCGCCTCGGCGGCAGCCTCGTGGCCGACCTTGATCGAGCCTCCCTCGGAGGTCTCGAACTGGTCGAGGAACGAGTTGTAGGCGTCCTCGAGCCCGGCCTCGTCCTCGAACTTCTGCGACTCGCGGATCGCGGCGAGGATGCCCTCGTGGCTGCGACGCAGGTAGTCGAGGAACTCCTGCTCGAAGCGCAGCACGTCGCCGGTGGGCACGCGGTCGAGGCGACCGGTGGTGCCGATCCACAGCGAGACGGTCATCTCCTCGAGCGGGTACGGCGAGTAGGCCGGCTGCTTGAGCAGGGCCATCAGTCGCTGACCGCGCTCGAGCTGCTGGCGCGAGGCCGCGTCGAGGTCGGAGGCGAACATGGCGAAGGCCTCCATGGCGCGGAACTGCGCCAGGTCGACCTTGAGCGAGCCGGTGACGGCCTTCATGGCCTTGGTCATCGCCGAGCCACCCACGCGGGAGACCGAGACGCCGACGTCGATGGCCGGGCGCTGGTTGGACGCGAACAGGTCCGACTGCAGGAAGATCTGGCCGTCGGTGATCGAGATGACGTTGGTCGGGATGAACGCCGAGACGTCGTTGGCCTTGGTCTCGATGATCGGCAGGCCCGTCATCGAGCCGGCACCGAGGTCGTCGGAGAGCTTCGCGCAGCGCTCGAGCAGCCGGCTGTGCAGGTAGAAGACGTCACCCGGGTAGGCCTCGCGGCCCGGCGGGCGACGCAGCAGCAGCGACACCGCGCGGTAGGCCTCGGCCTGCTTGGTGAGGTCGTCGAACACGATGAGGACGTGCTTGCCGTCGTACATCCACTGCTGGCCGATGGCCGAGCCGGTGTAGGGGGCGAGGTACTTGAAGCCCGCGCTGTCGGAGGCCGGGGACGCGACGATGGTCGTGTACTCCAGCGCGCCGGCCTCCTCGAGGGCACCACGCACGGAGGCGATGGTCGAGCCCTTCTGGCCGATGGCGACGTAGATGCAGCGGACCTGCTTCGTCGGGTCGCCGGTCTCCCAGTTCTGCTTCTGGTTGATGATCGTGTCGATGCAGATCGTGGTCTTGCCGGTGGCGCGGTCGCCGATGATGAGCTGGCGCTGGCCGCGGCCGATCGGGGTCATCGAGTCGATCGCCTTGATGCCCGTGGCGAGGGGCTCGTGGACCGACTTGCGCTGCATGACGGTCGGGGCCTGGAGCTCGAGGGCGCGACGCGCCTCGGCCTCGATGTCGCCGAGGCCGTCGATCGGGTTGCCGAGCGGGTCGACGACGCGACCGAGGAACTTGTCGCCCACGGGGACGGAGAGGATCTCGCCGGTGCGGCGGACCGTCTGGCCCTCCTCGATGCCGTCGAAGTCACCGAGGATGACGACGCCGATCTCGCGGGTGTCGAGGTTGAGGGCCAGGCCACGGGTGCCGTCCTCGAACTCGAGCAGCTCGTTGGCCATGCACGACGGCAGACCGGCGACCCGGGCGATGCCGTCACCGGCGGAGGCGACCGTGCCGACCTCTTCCTTGCTGGCCGCGTCCGGCTGGTAGTCGGCGACGTACTTCTGCAGCGCGTCGCGGATCTCCTCCGGACGGATGGAGAGCTCCGTCATCGTGGTTCCTTCTCTCTTGGTTCGTACGTCGTGTGTGGGCCGGACCAGGGACGTGGCGGCCAGTGGGGCAGGTGGCTGGGTCAGCCGGAGATCTTGCGGCGGGCGTCGTCGAGGCGGCTGGCGACCGTGCCGTCGATGACGTCGTCACCGATCTCGACACGGATCCCGCCGAGGACGGTGGGGTCGACCAGCAGGTTCAGGTGCACCGGCCGGCCGTACTGCGCCGACAGGACGTCGGCGAGGCGACGCGTCTCGGCGTCGGTGAGCTCGCGCGCGACCCGGACGGTCGCCACACCCTCACCGTGGACCTCGGCCGCCGTGCGCTGGTAGGCGGCGAGCGCGACCGAGACGGTGCGGTAGCTGCCCGAGAGCGCCTGCTGGGCCAGGGTGATCGTGGACGGGAGCGCCTTGCCGCCGAGCAGGGCGGCGATCAGGCCGCCCTTGTCGCCGGCCGAGCGCGCCGGGTCGGAGAGCGCGTCGCGCAGCTCCGGGTTGTCCTTGACCGCCTGGGCGAAGGCGAACAGCTCGTCGGCCAGCCGACCCGAGTCGGTGCCGGCCGCCTTGACGAGGGCGACCACGCTCAGGTGCTCGAGCGTGTCGGCCAGGTCGCGCGGTGCGGTCCACCGGCGGCCGACGGCCGAGGTGAGCACCGTGAGCGCGCCCGCGGCCACCCGGGAGCCGAAGACCTCCCCGACGAGACCCTTCTTGGCCTCGGCGGGGATCGACGCGTCGGTGACGAAGCGCCGCAGCGCGGCCTCGGACCGCAGCGTCGAGGCGATGGTGAACAGCCCGTCGGCCACGGTCGCGGCCGAGGTCGAGTCGCCGAGGTTGCCCCCGAGCTCGTCGGTGAGGACGGCGGCGGAATCCGCCGATGCTCCGCGCAGGTCCATCATCAGCTCCGGCCCGGGGTGCCGGTCTCGAGGTCGGCCAGGAAGCGCTCGACGACCCGGCTCTGCCGCTCGTCGTCGTCGAGGCTCTCCCCGACGATCCGACCGGCCAGCGTGGTGGCGAGCGTGCCGACCTCGGTGCGGAGCGAGGTGACCGCCTGCTGGCGCTCGGCCTCGATCTGCGCCTTGCCGTGCTCGACGATCCGCGAGGACTCGGCCTGGGCCTGCTCCCGCATCTCGGTGATGATCACGGCGCCCTGCTCGCGGGCCTCCTCACGGATGCGTGCCGCCTCGTGGCGGGCGTCCGCGAGCTGCTTCTCGAGCTCGGCGAGCTTGGCGTCGGCCTCGGCCTGCTTCGTCTCCGCAGCCGCGAGACCACCCTCGATCGCCTGGGTGCGCTCGGTGTAGGTCGCCTCGAAGTTCGGGACGACGAACTTCTTCACGGCGAAGAAGAGAATGCCGAACACGACGATCGAGAGGACGATCTCGACCGCGTGGGGGACGAGGGGGTTGAGTTCCTCTCCCCCCGCAGCTTGCACCGCGAACGGTGCGATCAGTGACTGCATGCCTGGTCCTTCCGGGTCCTACGGCGTGGCGTCGTCAGAGCTCGGTCAGAGCACGAAGGCGAGGGCGATACCGATGATGGCGAGCGCCTCGGCGAGCGCGAAGCCCAGGATGGCGATCGACTGCAGGCGGCCCTGGGCCTCCGGCTGACGAGCGACACCGCTGATGTAGGCGGCGAAGATCAGGCCGATGCCGATGCCCGGCCCGATGGCGGCCAGGCCGTAGCCGATCATGTTGAGGTTGCCGTCCACGGCGATTTCCTTTCGGTTGGTACTACTCAGTGCAGGTCAGTGGGGTGGATCAGTGCTCGTCCGCGAGCGCGCCCTGGATGTACATGGCGTTCAGGAGGACGAAGACGTAGGCCTGGAGGAACTGGATCAGCACCTCGAGGATGGCCACGGCGATGAACATCAGCCAGGCCAGGATGCCGACCGGGGCGTACCCCAGGGGCTGGTGGACCAGGATGTACTCACCGCCGAGGGCGAACAGGATGAGCAGCAGGTGGCCGGCGAACATGTTGGCGAACAGACGCAGGGCCAGCGTGACCGGCCGCACCAGGATGTTCGACATGAACTCGAGCGGGATCAGCAGCAGCAGGATCGGTCCGCCGACGCCCGAGGGCACCGACTGGAGCTTGAAGTAGCCCGCGAACCCGTGCTTGCGGATGCCGACCAGGTTGTAGACGACCCAGCTCATGATCGCCAGGGAGTAGACCATCCCCGAGCGCGAGAACGTCGGGAACTGCAGGAACGGGATCGAGGCCATGAAGTTGTTGAACAGCACGAAGAAGAACAGCGCGAACAGGTAGGGCACGAAGCGCTGGAAGTCGTGGCTGCCGATGATGTCGCGGCCCAGCGAGTTGCGCACGAAGCCGTAGCCCTGCTCGCCGACGTACTGGAACTTGCCCGGCACCATCGCCCGCTTGCGCGAGGCGAGGTAGAAGACGACGAAGACCAGGATGCCCGCGAGCACGATCTGGAGCATCGGCTTGGTGACGCCGAGCACCCACTCCTGGCCGAAGAGGTGGAACGTCCCGAAGTCGCCCCCGATCGGCGGCAGGTTGAAGTCCCCAGGGCCCGGTGGGACGAAGGGGTCTTCGGTGATGAGTCGGCTCACCGTGTCTCCTGAACGTTGGTCGCTGTCATGTACTCGTGCTGTTGCTGCCGGATCCGTCCGGCTCGTCGTCGGGGGCCGGTGAGCCGAAGCTGCCGAACCGTGCCCAGGTCATGTACAACCCGAGACAGGCCCCGACGAGGATCCCGACGGCCACCATGAAGCCCGTCCCCCACCAGCGATCGAGCAGCCACCCGATCACTCCGTAGAGAAGGACACCGGCCACGAGGTATCCGAAGGCATTCCACGGATCGCCTCGAGGTGTGTCGTCTGACTGCCTCATCGCGGTCGTGACGATAGCAGTGCGCGCTGCTCATCGCTCACTCCCCTCGGGCGTCACGGCCCGCGTCGCGGGCCTCGCCGGCGCGGGCTCGTCGTAGAGCGGGATGCGGGCGCGCGTCGCGTGCACCACCAGGCACACCGTCCACGCCAGGGCGACCGCGATCACACCGACCGCGAACCACGGAGGCGACATCGTGGCCTCGAGGTTCTCGGCGCGACCGAGGGCGACCAGCAGCAGGGCCAGGAGGCCGAGCTGCAGGGTGTAGGTGAGGACGGCGACCATGAGCGACGCCGCCGGCATGAGCCCGGCGACCAGGTCGACGACCGCGAAGCCGGTGGCGAGCACGAGCAGGGTCACGCCCGCGCCGACCAGGGCGCCGAGCGCCCCGGCGGACCCGTCGAGCGCGAGGCCCAGGAGCGCCGCGGCGGCACCGCAGACCGAGCCCGCGAGCACCGCGATGCCGAGGGCGGCGACGCCGTGGGGGCGTGCCTCCCGGTGCGGGGGGGTCGTGGCGGTCGTCATCGTCGGCGGCCGTTTCTGCTCGTCGGTGGGACTGTCTCAGGTGCCCGTCAGGTGCTCGTGAAAACTATCACAAAGTCGTCCCCGGTGCCGCGCCGGGGGCCCCGCCAACCGCCGGGGACGCGCCGTCCACGGCGTCGTCGCGGGGCTCGTCCCGGGCCTCCTCGCGGGGCTCGTCGGGGAGGTCGTCGAGCAGCCGGGGCGCCCGCACCACCGGCAGCACGAAGGTGAGCCCCAGCGTCACCGCGAACGCCGCCGCGATGGTCGCGTAGACCACGGTGCCGGTCTGCAGGCTCGCGTAGACGGTGCCGAAGGCGATCAGGCCCGCCCAGGCCCACATGATGAGGACCGCGCGGCGGTGGGAGTGGCCGATCTCCAGCAGTCGGTGGTGCAGGTGCTGCTTGTCGGGGGCGAACGGCGAGCGCCCGGCACGGGTGCGCCGGACCACGGCCAGCACCAGGTCGGCCAGGGGCACGACGAGGATCAGGATCGGCAGCGCGACCGGCAGCAGCATCGGCAGCAGGCTGGCGCGGGTGCCGTCGGCGCCGAACGCGACGTCGTCGCTGGAGAACTGGGTGGTCACCGAGATGGCGGAGGCCGACAGCACCAGGCCCAGCAGCATCGAGCCGCTGTCGCCCATGAACAGGCGGGCCGGGTGGAAGTTGTGCACCAGGAACCCCACGCAGATGCCGGCGAGCGCCGCCGAGAGCAGGGCGCCGGTGGTGGCCCGGGTCGCGCCGTTCGAGACGCTCAGCTGGTAGCAGAAGACGAACAGCGCGATCGCGGTGATGCCGACGACCCCGGCGGCGAGCCCGTCGAGGCCGTCGACGAAGTTCACCGCGTTGACGCTGGTGAGCACGATGAGCGCCGTCAGCAGCGCCCCCTGCCCGGCGTCGAGCGCGAACTGGACGCCGTCGGGCTGGTAGAAGAAGCGGAACTGGATGCCGGAGTAGATGAGCAGCCCGACGGCCAGCACCTGGCCGCCGAACTTGGTGAGCGCGTCGAGGTCGAAGATGTCGTCGAGCACCCCGACCCCGCAGATGAGGGCGCCCGCGACGACCACGGCGCCGGCGTCCTCGAAGACGAAGGTCTGGCTGGTCGCGAGGAACGGAAGCTCGCGCGCCACCAGGTAGGCGGCGACCAGTCCCCCGAGCATCGCGATGCCACCGAGGTACGGGATCGGCTCGGCGTGCACGTCGCGGTCACGGACCGCGGCGACGGCTCCGGTGCGCAGCGCGATCTCGCGGGCCACGACGGTCAGCAGGTAGGTGACCGAGGCCGCGACCAGGAAGACGACGAGGTACTCGCGCATCAGCCCTCGTCGGTGCCCGCGTCGGAGGTCGGGTCGGGAGTCGGGTCGGGGGTCGGGTCGGGGCTCTTCCCCAGCGACGGTGCGGAGGTCTCGTCGGCGCCGACGTCGAGCAGCGACGTGCCGAGCGGCTCGAGCACGGCGTTGAGCCGGGCGAGCGACAGTGCGCCCCGGCGCAGCACGCGCCCGCGGGCCCTGGTGGCGTCGACGATCGTGGAGGCCTCCCCGACCGGTGACTCCCCCGCGTCGACGACGACCGCGACGCTGTCGCCGAGCATCGACTCGGCCCGGTCGGCGTCGGTCGCCGCGGGCTCGCCGGTGACGTTGGCCGAGCTGACCGCGAGCGGTCCGGTGCGGTCGAGGACGGCGCGGGTGATCGCGTGGTCGGGCATCCGCACCGCGACGGTGCCGCGGGTCTCCCCGAGGTCCCACATCAGCGAGCTCTGCTGGTGGCACACGATGGTGAGCGGCCCCGGCCAGAACTCCTCGACCAGGGCCCGGACCCACGCGGGGACGTCGCGGGCCAGCGCGTCGATGGTGGTCGCGTTGCCGACCAGCACCGGGGGCGGCATCTCGCGGCCCCGGCCCTTGGCGGCGAGCAGGTCGGCGACGGCGTCGGCGTCGAAGGCATCGGCGGCGATCCCGTAGACCGTGTCGGTCGGGAGCACCACCAGGTCGCCGCGCTGGATAGCGACGGTGGCGGCCTCGACCGCCGTCTCGCGTTCCTCGTCGGTCTTCGTGGGGTAGCGCACCCGACTCATCCTGCCAGCCGCGCCGTCAGGAACCGCGGACGGTCGGCCAGGTCGCGGTGGTCGCGGACGTCGAGCCACCCGCCGGCGTCGACGAACACCGCCGGCGCGGAGGCGCCCTGGGCGTCGGCGTGCTCCGCGCCGACGACCCCGCCGGGGTGCAGCAGGACCCTCGCCCGCCGCTCCAGCACGCGCAGCGCGTCGAGACCGTCGTCGCCGGAGAAGAGCGCGAGGTGGGGGTCGTGGTCGCGAGCCTCGGGCGCCACCGACTCCCACGCCTCGAGCGGGATGTAGGGCGGGTTGCACACCACGACGTCGACGGTGCCCAGCAGGTCGTCGAAGGCGTCGGCCATCGAGCCGGCCCGCAGGTCGACCCCGGTGCCGGCCAGGTTGCGGGCCGCCCACACCAGGGCCGCCTCGTCGAGCTCCACGGCGTGGACGACGGCCTGGGGCACCTCGTCGGCGACCGAGCGGGCGATCGCGCCCGAGCCGGTGCACAGGTCGACGACGACGGGCCGCCGACCGGTCACGAGCCGGGCCTGCTCGATCGCCCAGCCGGCCAGCAGCTCGGTCTCGGGCCGCGGCACGAACACCCCCGGACCGACGGCGAGCTCGACGTGGCGGAACCCGGCCACGCCGGTGAGGTGCTGCAGCGGCTCGCGCGCGGCGCGCCGGGCCACGAAGTCGCCGTACGCGGCCAGGTCGTCGGCGGCGACGTCGTCGACCAGGGCCAGCGCACCCCGGCTGGTGCCGAGCACGTGCGCCAGCAGCTCGGCGGCATCGTGCTCCGGGCTGCCCACGCCGCCCTCGCGCAGGCGCGCGACGGCGCCGGCGAGCACGTCGCGACGGGCGCTCCGCGGCGCCGGGGTCACTGCTCGAGCGCGTCGAGGCGCGCGGCCAGGTCGGCCTCGACGCACGAGTCGACGACCGGCTGCAGGTCGCCGTCGAGGACGGCGTCGAGGTTGTAGGCCTTGTAGCCGGTGCGGTGGTCGGAGATCCGGTTCTCGGGGTAGTTGTAGGTGCGGATCCGCTCGGAGCGGTCGACGGTGCGCACCTGGCTGCGCCGGGCCTCGCTGGCCTCGGCGTCGGCCTCCTCCTGGGCGGCGGCCAGCAGCCGGGCCCGCAGGATCCGCATCGCCTGATCCTTGTTCTGCAGCTGGCTCTTCTCGTTCTGGCAGCTCGCGACGATGCCGGTCGGCACGTGGGTGATCCGGACGGCAGAGTCGGTGGTGTTGACGCTCTGCCCGCCCGGCCCGCTGCTGCGGTAGACGTCGATGCGCAGGTCGTTGTCGTCGACCTGGACGTCGACCTGCTCGGCCTCCGGCAGCACCAGGACGCCGGCGGCGCTGGTGTGCACCCGCCCCTGCGACTCGGTGACGGGGACGCGCTGGACGCGGTGCACCCCGCCCTCGTACTTGAGCAGGCCGAACGGCGCCCCGCCCGGCTCGGGCGTGCCCTTGGCCTTGACCGCGACGGTCACGGACTTGTAGCCGCCGAGGTCGGACTCGGTCGCGTCGAGCACCTCGACCGACCAGCCGCGGCGCTCGGCGTACCGGGTGTACATGCGGAGCAGGTCGCCGGCGAACAGCGCCGACTCCTCCCCGCCCTCGCCGGACTTCACCTCGAGCAGCGTGTCGTTGGCGTCGGCGGGGTCGCGCGGCACCAGCAGGCGCCGCAGCCGCTCCTCGGCGACCGGCAGGCGGCGCGCGATGTCGTCGGCCTCCTCGGCGAAGGCCGGGTCCTCCCCCGCCAGCTCGCGGGCGGCCTCGAGGTCCTCGCCCAGCGCGGTCCAGTCGCGCCAGGCGCCGATGACGGCGTTCAGCTCGGCGTAGCGGCGGTTCAGCCGCTTGGCCAGGCGGGCGTCGGCGTGGGTCTCGGGCTCGCCGAGCCGACCCTCGATCTCGCGGTGCTCGTCGACGAGCCCCTCGACTGCTTCGAACATGGGCTGCTCCTGGCTGCTGCGACCGGGTGGGGCGTGGGCGACGGATCGACGAAAAAGCGAACACCGACCCCCGCTCGAGGGCGGAGGTCGGTGTCGGCGGCGTCGCTACTTCGAGGAGTCAGCGGCCTTCTTGGCGTAGCGGGCCTGGAACCGGGCGACGCGGCCGCCGGTGTCGAGGATCTTCTGCTTGCCGGTGTAGAACGGGTGGCACTGCGAGCAGACGTCGGAGCGGATGGTGCCCGACGCGACAGTGCTGCGGGTCTCGAACGACGCGCCGCACGTGCAGGTGACCTGCGTGGCGACGTAGTCGGGGTGCGTGTCCTTCTTCATGGCATGTCCTCTCAGGTGCTCCGGGTCGTCGCACGGCGCGCGACGTGAACCGGAACCGGGTGCACTGTAGTGAACCCGTGGGGGTTCACGCACATTCCCGCTCAGCGGCTCAGCAGCGCCTCGACGCGCGAGGCCAGCTCGCGCGGGCTGAACGGCTTGGTGATGTAGTCGTCGGCGCCGGAGTCGAAGCCGCTCTCCACGTCGGCCTCCTGGGCGCGCGCGGTCAGCAGGATCACCGGCAGGCCGACCAGGTCGGGGTCGGCGCGGATCATCGCGATCGCGTCGAGGCCCGAGACGCCGGGCATCATCACGTCGAGCACGCACAGGTCGGGGCGCTGGGCGCGGCAGGCCGCGAGGGCGGCGCCGCCGTCGCCGACGGCCACGATCTCGTGCCCCATCGTGGAGAGCTTGAACTCCACGAGCTCGCGGATGTCGACGTCGTCGTCCGCGACCACGATCCGTGCCATCAGATCGCCGCCTGCCCGTTCTTCGGGGTGGCCTTCTGCACGTTCATCAGGAACTCGATGTTGGTGCCGGCCCGCCGCAGCCGCTCCAGCAGCAGCTCGAGCGCCTGCTGGCCGTCGAGGTTGGACAGGACCCGGCGCAGCTTCCAGACGATCGCCAGCTCCTCCTCGCTCATCAGCAGCTCCTCGCGCCGGGTGCCCGACTGCACGGGGTCGATGGCCGGGAAGACCCGCTTGTCGGCGAGGTCGCGGCGCAGCCGCAGCTCCATGTTGCCGGTGCCGGCGAACTCCTCGAAGATCACCTCGTCCATCACCGAGCCGCTCTCCACGACGGCGGTGGCGATGATGGTCAGCGAGCCGCCGTTCTCGATGTTGCGGGCCGCCCCGAAGAACTTCTTCGTCGGGTGCAGCGCCGCGGCGTCGACGCCGCCGGCGAGCAGCCGCCCGGACGCGGGGGTGGAGTGGTGGTAGGCACGGGCCAGCCGGGTCAGGCCGTCGAGCAGGACGACGACGTCGTGGCCGAGCTCGACGAGGCGCTTGGCGCGCTCGATCGCGAGCTCGGCGACGACGGTGTGGTCACCGGCCGGGCGGTCGAAGGTCGAGGAGATCACCTCGCCCTTGACCGAGCGCTCGTAGTCGGTGACCTCCTCGGGCCGCTCGTCGACGAGGACGACCATCAGGTGGCACTCCGGGTTGTTGACGCTGACCGACTGGGCGATCGACTGCAGCACCGTCGTGCGGCCCGAGCGCGCCGGCGCGACGACCAGGCCGCGCTGGCCCTTGCCGATCGGCGCCACGACGTCGACGACCCGGCCGACGAGGTTGGCCGACTCGGTCTCGAGGCGCAGCCGCTCGGACGGGTAGAGCGCGGTGAGCCGGTCGAAGTCGGCCCGCGACCTCGACTGCTCGGGGTCGTGGCCGTTGACGCTGTCGATGCGCACCATCGGGTTGAACTTCTCGCGGCGCTCGCCCTCGCGCGGCTGGCGCACCTGGCCGACGATCGCGTCGCCGCGGCGCAGCCCGAACTTCCGGACCATCGACAGCGACAGGTAGACGTCGTCGGCGCCCGGCAGGTAGCCGCTGGTGCGGACGAAGGCGTAGTTGTCGAGGACGTCGAGGATGCCGGCCGCCGGGACGACGACGTCGTCCTCGAGGATCGTGGTGTCCGGCTCGTGCCGGTGCCCGCCGCCCTGGCCGCCGCCGTCCTTGCCCTGGTTGCCCTGGTTGCCCTGGTTGCCGGCGTTCTGCTTCGGGCCCTGGCTCGCGGGTGCTCCACCCTGGCCGCCCTGGCCACCGCCCTGGCCGCCCGCGTCGCCGGCGACGCGGTTGCGGTCACGGCCGCGACGACGCCGGTTGCGGCCGGTGCGGCCCTCGCCGTCGCCGTCGCCGTCGCCCTGGTCGGACTGCTGGTCGGGCCTCGGCTCGCTCTTCTGGGCCGGCTTCTGCTCCGGCTTCTCGACCTGGTTCTGCTTGCCCTGCTTCTTCTCGCCCTGCCGGTCCGACTGACGGTCGTCCGGGCGGTCGTCCTGGCGGTCGGCCTCGCGGTCGGCCTGGCGCTCGGCCTGGCGCTCGGACCGCCTCGACCCGGCCTGGTCCTGCTCGGGCTGCCGCTGCTCGGCCGGCTGGGCCTCGGCGGGCGCCGAACCGGGTCGCTGCGGCTCCGTCGACGCCGCCCCGGCGGCCGGGTCCTGCTCGCGGCGGCGCCGCGGCTGCCGCTCCCGGGCGGGCGCGGCGGTCTCCTCCGACGGGGTCACCGGGAGCTCGGCCTGGGCCTCCGCCTGCGCGGCCGGCTTGCGGCGCCGGGCGGCGGCGGGTGCCGCTCCCCCGTCGCCGGACCCACCGGACCCACCGGGCACGGCCGAGGCCTGGGCGCCCTTGATGGCGTCGATCAGCTGCGCCTTCTTCATCGAGCCGGCGCCGGCGATGCCCATCCCGCCCGCCATCGACTTGAGGTCGGCGAGCAGCATCGCGCTGAGTCCGCCGGTCCGCTTCTTGGCCGAGGCGGTCGGGGCGGTGTCGGGCGTTTCGGTCACGGGGGTCCTTCGCACGTTCACGTGCCGCGGGCCGGGTGGCCCGCCGGCAGCGGTCGGATCACGGGCGGTGCCCGCACCGGCTCCGAGGATGAGTGGTGGGTGCCGCGGTGGGGTGGACCGCGGTCGAGCGCCGGGACCCGGCGCGCGGCCAGGCTAGCACCACGCGGACCCGGTCCGGTGGCTCATCCGACGACGGCGCCGTCGGTCGAGACGGCGAGGTGGCGACCGGCCCAACCCTCGGGACACCGGGCGAGCAGGGACCGGGTGTCCTCGCCGTCCGGGCCGTCGAGCGTGAAGGCCAGCACCGTCGGTCCGGCGCCGGAGACGACCGCGGCGACGCCGTCGGCGCGCAGCGCACGGACCAGCGCCAGCGAGTGGGGCATCGCCGGCTCCCGGTAGTCCTGGTGCAGGTAGTCGCGGGTCGCCGTCGCCAGCCACCGCGGCTGCCCGGCGAGCGCGGCGACCACCAGGGCCGTCCGGGCACCGTTGGCGGCGGCGTCGCCGTGCGGGACCCGGTCCGGGAGCAGGCCGCGGGCCAGCTCGGTCGAGAGCCCGGTGGGCGGCACGAGGACGACGACGCCGACCCGGGGGTCGACGGGCGCCGAGGCGCTCCAGAAGTCGTCGTCGCGCCCGGAGATCGTCAGGCCCCCGAACAGGGCCGGGGCGACATTGTCGGGGTGACCCTCGATCCGGGCGACCAGGGCGAAGACCGCGTCGTCGTCGAGGAGGGCGACCCCGTCGACCACGAGTGCCCGGGCCAGGACCACGCCGCCGACGATCGCCGCCGACGACGACCCCAGTCCGCGGGCGTGCGGGACGACGTTGCGGCAGTGCAGCCGGAGCCCGGCCGGCCGGGCGCCGAGCAGGTCGAACGCCGCGTGCATCGCGCGGACGACGAGGTGGGTCTCGTCGAGCGGGACCGAGGACTCCCCCTCGCCCTCGACGGTGATCTCCACCCCGGCGCGGCCCTCGGGCAGCACCTCGGCCTCGAGCCGGTCCCGCAGGTCGAGGGCCAGGCCGAGCGCGTCGAAGCCGGGCCCGAGGTTGGCCGAGGTCGCCGGCACCGAGACCCGCACGGGGCCGTCGACGAAGCGCAGGGGCCGGAGGGACCCGCTCACGCGAGGCCGGCGGCCGCCGCGGCCGCCGTCACGTCGGCGTCGACGACGGTGTCGACGAGCGCACCGACCCCCTCGAGCGCCGTCGCGGTGTCCTTGAGCCCGTGACCGGTCACGGTGACCACCACGGTGCTGCCGGCGTAGGTGTCGCCGTGGGCGAGCTCCTGCAGCATGCCGGCGATGCCGGCGGCCGAGGCCGGCTCGACGAAGACGCCGTCGCGCGAGGCCAGCTCGCGCTGGGCGGCGAGGATCTGCTCGTCGGTGACGGAGGCGAAGCGGCCCTCCGACTCCTTCGCGGCCTGCTCGGCGAGGTGCCAGGACGCCGGGTTGCCGATCCGGATCGCGGTGGCCTTGGTCTCCGGGTCGGGGAACGGCTCGCCGGTGACCAGCGGCGCGGCGCCGGCGGCCTGGAAGCCGCGCATCACCGGACGACGCGACGCGAGACCGAGCTCGGCGTACTGGGTGTAGCCGAGCCAGTAGGCGGAGATGTTGCCGGCGTTGCCGACCGGCAGCAGGTGGTAGTCGGGGGCGTCGCCGAGGAAGTCGACGATCTCGAACGCGGCGGTCTTCTGACCCTCGAGGCGCACCGGGTTGACCGAGTTGACCAGCGCCACCGGGTACTCGGCGGCCAGGCCGCGGGCCATCGCGAGGCAGTCGTCGAAGTTGCCGCGCACCATGATCACCTGGGCGCCGTGCACGATCGCCTGGGCCATCTTGCCGGCCGCGATCTTGCCCTCCGGCACCAGCACGAGCGGCTTGAGGCCGGCCTTGGCGGCGTAGGCGGCCATCGAGGCGGAGGTGTTGCCGGTGGAGGCGCAGACGACGGCCTCGGCACCTCCTGCCTTGGCGACCGAGATCGCCGCGGTCATCCCGCGGTCCTTGAACGAGCCGGTCGGGTTGTTGCCCTCGACCTTGAGGTGCACCGTGGCGCCCGTGAGCCCCGAGAGCCACTCGGAGTGCACCAGCGGGGTGCCGCCCTCGCGCAGGGTGACCGCCGGGGTGTCGGCCGGGATGTCGAGGAGGTCGCGGTACTCCTCGACGACGCCGCGCCACTGGTGGGTTCGGGTGCTCACTGGTCGTCGGCTCCTTCGACGCGCATCACCGAGGTGACGTCGCGGACGATGTCCATGCCCCGCAGGTGCTCCACGGTGGCGCTGAGCTGGGCGTCGGTCGCGCCGTGCGAGACCAGCACGAGCTGGGCGTCGTCGCCGCGGCCGTCCTGGCGCATGGTCTGGATCGACACGTCGTGCTCGGCGAAGGCCTGCGCGATGGCGGCCAGGACGCCGGCGCGGTCGTCGACGTCGATGCCGACGTGGTAGCGGGTGCGGGTCTCCCCCATCGGCAGCACGGCCCGGTCGGCGTAGGCCGACTCGCCGACGCCGCGGGTGCCGGCGACCAGGTTGCGCGCCACGGTGACGAGGTCGCCCATGACGGCGCTCGCGGTCGGCGCGCCGCCGGCCCCGGGCCCGTAGAACATCAGCTGGCCGGCGGCGTCGGACTCGACGAACACGGCGTTGTAGGCCTCGCGGACGCTGGCCAGCGGGTGGCTGCGCGGGATCATCGCGGGGTGGACGCGGACCGCGACGGTCTCGTCGCCGCCGCCGGGGCCGTCGGTGCCGGGCCGGAGCTCGCAGATCGCGAGCAGCTTGACGACGCAGCCCATCTCGCGCGCCGAGGCGATGTCGGCGGCGGTGACGTCGCTGATGCCCTCGCGGTGCACGTCGGCCGCGGTCACCCGGGAGTGGAAGGCGAGCGAGGCGAGGATGGCGGCCTTCGCGGCGGCGTCGAAGCCCTCGACGTCGGCGGTCGGGTCGGCCTCGGCGTACCCGAGGTCCTGGGCCTCCTCGAGCGCCTCGGCGAAGCCGGCCCCCGAGGTGTCCATCTTGTCGAGGATGAAGTTGGTGGTGCCGTTGACGATGCCGAGCACCCGGGTCACCCGGTCGCCGGCGAGCGACTCGCGCAGCGGGCGCAGGATCGGGATCGCGCCGGCCACGGCGGCCTCGTAGTAGAGGTCGCGCCCGGCCTTCTCGGCGGCCTCGAACAGGGTCGGGCCGTCCTCGGCCAGCAGCGCCTTGTTGGCGGTGACGACGCTGGCGCCGTGCTCGAGCGCGGAGAGGATGAGGGTGCGGGCCGGCTCGATGCCGCCGATCACCTCGACCACCAGGTCGACGTCGTCGCGCGCGACCAGCGCCTCGGCGTCGGTGGTCAGCAGCCCCGCGGGCAGCTCGACGTCACGGGGTGCGTCGATGCGGCGCACGGCCACCCCAGCCAGCTCGACCGGTCGACCCACCCGGGCGGCCAGGTCGTCGGCCTGCTCCTCGAGCAGCCGCACCACCTGCGAGCCCACGACACCGCACCCGAGGATCGCCACCTTCAGCGGCCTGTCGCCCATCACACACCCACGTCCGTCGCCAGCAAGTCGTCCACAGTCTCGCGCCTCAGGAGGGTCCGCGCGGCCCCGTCCCGCACCGCGATCACGGGCGGGCGCAGGGCGTGGTTGTAGTTGGAGGCCATCGAGCGGCAGTAGGCCCCGGTGGCCGGGACCGCCAGGAGGTCGCCGGGGGCGACGTCGCCGGGGAGGAACTCGTCGCGGACGACGATGTCACCGGCCTCGCAGTGCTTGCCGACCACGCGGGCCAGCACCGGCGGCGCGCTCGAGGCGCGCGCCGCGATGGTGCAGGAGTAGTCGGCGTCGTACAGGGCGGTGCGGATGTTGTCGCTCATCCCGCCGTCGACCGAGACGTAGGTGCGCACGGCGCCGCCGTCGAGGGCGACGGCCTTGACGGTGCCGACGGTGTAGACGGTGCACATCGACGGGCCGACGATCGCGCGGCCGGGCTCGATCGAGAGCCGCGGCGCCTCGAGCCCGAGCGCGCGGCACTCGTGGGCGACGATCGAGGTCATCTCGGCGGCCAGCTGGGCGGGCTCGGTGGGGTCGTCCTGGGTGGTGTAGGCGATGCCGAAGCCGCCGCCGAGGTCCATCTCGGGCATGGTGACGCCCGGCCCGGCCTCGGGGTCGGCGACCTGGGCGTGCAGGCGCAGCACGCGGCGCGCGGCGACCTCGAAGCCGGAGGAGTCGAAGATCTGGCTCCCGATGTGGGAGTGCAGCCCGCGCAGGTCCAGCCCCGGGGCGGCCAGCACCCGGCGCACGGCCTCGAGGGCGTCGCCGCTGGTGATCGAGAACCCGAACTTCTGGTCCTCGTGGGCCGTGGCGATGTACTCGTGGGTGTGCGCCTCGACCCCGGCGGTCACGCGGACCATCACGGCCTGGGTGGTGCCGAGGTCGGCGCTGACCTGCGCGAGGCGCTCGATCTCGGCGAAGGAGTCGACGACGATCCGGCCGACGCCGGCGGCGACCGCACGGCGCAGCTCGGGGTGCGACTTGTTGTTGCCGTGGTAGCCGATCCGCGACGGGTCGACCCCGGCGCGCAGCGCGACGGTCAGCTCGCCGTCGGAGCACACGTCGAGGTGCAGGCCCTCCTCGGCGACCCAGCCGGCCACCGCGGTGCACAGGAACGCCTTGGCGGCGTAGTAGACGTCGTAGTCGGCGAACCCGTCCCGGAACGCACGGGCCCGGGCCCGGAAGTCGTCCTCGTCGAGGACGTAGGCCGGCGTGTTGTGCTCGGCGACGAGGTCGGCGACCGCGACGCCGCCGACGACCAGGTCGCCGTCGCGCTTGTGGGCGGTGCTGCTCCACAGCGACGGCACCAGCGCGTTGGGGTCGGCGGGCGGCTCCAGCCAGGCGGGACCGCGCAGTGCTCCGGGCGCGTGCGCCCACCCTGCTTCGTGGGTCGTGCTCATCGACTACATCCGCTCCGGGGCCGAGACGCCGAGCAGGCCGAGGCCGTTGGCCAGGACCGTCCGGCTCGCCACCACGAGCACCAGCCGGGCCTCGTTGGCCGGCGTCACCGGCTCGTCGCCCTGCGGCAGCATCCGGCACTCCTTGGTGTCGTACCACCGGTTGAACGTCGCGGCGGTGTCCTCCAGGTAGCGCGCGACCCGGTGCGGCTCGCGCAGCTCCGCGGCGCTCGCGACCACGCGGGGGAACTCCGCGAGGGCCCGCAGCAGGTCGCGGTCGCGCTCGTGGGCCAGCAGCGCGGGGTCGAAGTCGTCCGGCAGGGCCATGCCGAGGTCGGCGGCGTTCGCCATCATCCGGCAGGTGCGGGCGTGGGCGTACTGCACGTAGTGGACCGGGTTGTCGTTCGAGGCCCGGGTGATCTCCGCGACGTCGAGGACGAGCGGCGAGTCGGCCGGGTAGCGCGCCAGGGAGTAGCGCAGGGCGTCGACGCCGATCACGTCGACGAGCTCCTGGAGCGCGACGATGTTGCCGGCCCGCTTGGAGAGCCGCAGCTCCTCGCCGTCCTGGAGGATCTTGACCAGCTGGCCGATGAGGACCTCGATGTTGTTGTCGGGGTCGTCGCCGGCGCACGCGGCCATCGCCCGCAGCCGGTTGACGTAGCCGTGGTGGTCGGCACCGAGCAGGTAGATGCAACGGTCGAAGCCGCGCTCGCGCTTGTTGACGTAGTAGGCGGTGTCGCTGGCGAAGTAGGTCAGCTCGCCGTTGGACCGGATCAGCACCCGGTCCTTGTCGTCGTCGAAGTCGGTGGTGCGCATCCACAGCGCTCCGTCGGCGTCGAAGAGGTGGCCCTGCGCGCGCAGCTTCTCCAGCTGGGCGGTGACGTCGTCGGCGTCGTGCAGGCTGCGCTCGGAGAACCAGACGTCGAAGTGGGTCTGGAAGCCCTCGAGCTGGGCCTGCTGCTCGGCGAGCTGGAGCGCGTAGCCGGCCTCCCGGAAGGCCACCAGCCGCTCGTCGGCGGGCAGGTCGAGGATGCCGGGGTGGGCGGCGAGAACCTGCTGGGCGAGGTCGGCGACGTAGGCGCCGTGGTAGCCGTCGTCGGGCACCGGCTCGCCGAGGGCCACGGCCTGGATCGAGGCACCGAAGAGGTTCATCTGGTTGCCGCGGTCGTTGATGTAGAACTCGCGGGTCACCGTGGCCCCGGCCGCGCTCAGCACGCGTCCGATCGCGTCGCCCAGCACCGCCCACCGGGTGTGGCCCAGGTGCAGCGGGCCGGTCGGGTTGGCGGAGATGAACTCGACGTTGATCCGCTGCCCGGCCAGTGTCTCGGTGTGGCCGTAGGACGCACCGGCGGCGACGATGTCGGCCGCGATCCGTCCCTGGGCCCCGGCCTCGACGGTGATGTTGAGGAACCCCGGTCCGGCGATGTCGACCTGCGCGACGCCGTCGGAGGCGCGCAGCCGCTCGGCCACCAGCTCGGCGAGGGCGCGCGGGTTCGTCCCGGCCCTCTTGGCCAGCTGGAGCGCCACGTTCGTGGCGTAGTCGCCGTGCGACTTGTCGCGCGGTCGCTCCACCGTCACCTCGGCCGGGACGCCGTCGGGCAGGGTGAGCGCACCCTGGTCGACGAGCGACGCCAGGGCGTCGACGACAGTGGCGGAGAGCTGAGCGGGATTCACCCCTGAAGGGTATCGGCGCAGGCCGGTTTCCTTCTCACCAGCGGGGCCCGGTAGTGTCCGCTGGGCGTCGCGAGACGCAGGCCTCCGTAGCTCAGGGGATAGAGCACTGGTTTCCGGTACCAGGTGTCGCAGGTTCGAATCCTGCCGGAGGCGCCACCACCGCGGTCGGGCCGCACGCCGGGTCCCCGGCCCGCGGCCCGATCCCTCAGCACCGCTCGATCGTGGCGTCCTTGCGCGCGTCGTCGCCGTAGCGTCGCGCCGCTGCCGTGTCGGGCGTGACGACGCTGGCCCCGCCGATGGTCGCGAAGCCGCCGAGGACGACGCACCCGGTGATCTTCCGGGGGTCCACCTGGGCCACCGCGTGGGCGATGCGGAACAGCTCCCCGGGGCCGAGGTCGGTGCTGGTGTGCTTCATGACCGACAGCACGCCGCCCTCGATGAAGCCGGGGCGGGCGGCCCGCTCGGCGATCCTGGCCTGGATGCCCTTCAACACCCGCTGCTGGTTGGCGGAGCGGTCGAAGTCGCCCCCGGGCAGCGCCTTGCGGACCCGGGAGAAGGCGGTCGCGCCCTGGCCGTTCAGCTCGAGGCGTCCCTCCTCGAAACCCTTCGGCCGGATGTAGGGGTCGGAGAACTGGCGCGGGTTGTCGACGGTGATGCCGCCGATGTCGTCGACCATCGCGGCCATGAACTCGAAGCGGGTCACGAAGACGTAGTCGGGCTCGATGCCGACCAGCTCGCCGACGGTCTCGCCGAGGAGCTGCGGACCGCCGTGGTAGAGGGCGGCGTTGATCCGGTCGGAGCCGCGTCCCGGGATCGAGACGTAGGAGTCGCGCGGGATGCCGATCGACGTCGCCGCGCCGGTGCGGGTGTTCATCCCGACCAGCTGCAGCGCGTCGCCGCGGACGCGGGTCATGTCCTCCCCGACCCGCGCGTCCGAGCCGACCGCCAGGATCCAGACCATGTCGTCCTCGAGCGCCACCCCCTCGGCGTGCTCGAACTTCACCAGCGAGGCCTGGGCGACCGCGACCTGGGAGTCGGGGACGACCAGCCCCACGGTGAGCAGCACGGCGAGCAACGAGGCCCACCTCCTGGCACGGCGCATCAGACGCGTCCTCTCTTGACGTCGTAGCCGAAGACCTTCCAGCCCCCGCGCTCCCGGGTGAGGAAGAGCGAGCCGACCACCCGGTCGCGGCGCACCTCGCCGTCGGTCCCGGTGACCCGGAGCCCGACGTGCACGTGGGCCGTCGCGGCGGCCGCGCGGCCACCGCGCGCCAGCGCGTCGACCCGCACGCGCCGCGCCGTCAGCTCGACGGCGTCGACCGAGTCGCCCACCCCGGAGTTGGTCATCAGCCGGCGGTCGGCCTCGGCGCGCTGGCGCGCCCCGGCGGTGAACGTGGTGAACGCGCCGTCGAAGTCGGTGCGCGGGTAGTCGCCGCCGTAGGCGCCGTCGATCCAGGCGTCGACGGCCGCGCCGACGTCGGTGCGGAGCGACCGGCGCGCGGCCGGCGGGAGCTTGCCGGTCACGGTGCCCAGCGAGGCCTTCGTGGTGAGCGGCGCGGCCTCCTCCGAGGGCGCTGCCGACGACGAGGCGGGCGCCGGCCCGGGCTCGTCGTCGCCCGAGCAACCGGCCAGGACCGAGCCCGCCAGGAGTCCGGTCGCGGCCAGGGCGGCGAGCCGCGCTCGGCGGCGGCGGCGGTGTTCGGTCATGGTGGAGCGGCTCCCGGGGTGGGTCGGCGGTGGGCGGACGAGCCCTCGTGCTGTGGCTCCGGTAACAGGGTGCACGAAAGACCACTACCTGACGCGCATTTGCTGGCGTGTGGGTCTAGCCTTGACAGCACCCATCATGCAGTCATCTCACCTTGGAAGAGGCGAACCCAGTCGTGCCGCAGTCGTCAGGCCCGTCCACCAGCTCCACCGAACCCTCCGACAGCGATTTCGGAGCCAATGAGTGGCTCGTCGAGGCGATGCGTGAGCAGTACGACGCCGACCCGGCGAGCGTCGACCCGACGTGGGTCGCCTACTTCAAGGACGGCGGCGACGGCGCCGCCGCGAGTGGCACCAACGGCGCGAGCAGCACCAACGGCACCTCGAACGGCACGCCCGCCCCGGTGAAGGCCGCCCCCGCGGCCAAGGCCGAGCCGAAGAGCGAGCCGAGGAGCGAGCCGAGGAGCGAGCCGAAGGCACAGCCGAAGACCGAGGCCAAGGCCGAGCCGAAGACCGAGGCAAAGCCCGCGGCCGAGCCGGCGAAGGCGAAGCCCGCGCCCGCCGGGGCGACGAGCAACCCCACGCCCAAGGAGTCGAAGCCGACCGAGAAGTCGGCGGCGACCGACCAGCCGACCTACACCGTGCTGCGCGGCGCCCCGGCCCGCACCGCGGCCAACATGGACGCCTCGCTGACCGTGCCGACCGCGACGTCGGTCCGCTCGGTGCCGGTCAAGCTGCTGTGGGACAACCGGATCGTCATCAACAGCCACCTCGCCCGCGCCCGCGGCGGCAAGGTCTCCTTCACCCACCTCATCGGCTACGCCCTGGTGCGGGCGCTGACGTCGATGCCGGAGATGAACGTCGGCTTCGAGGTCGTCGACGGCAAGCCGAACCTGATCACCCCGGCCCACGTCAACCTCGGCCTGGCCATCGACGTCCCGAAGCCCGACGGCAGCCGCCAGCTCCTGGTGCCCTCGATCAAGGCCGCCGAGAACATGGACTTCGCCGGCTTCTGGACCGCCTACGAGGACATCGTCCGCAAGGCGCGCGACAACAAGCTCACCGTCGAGGACTTCCGCGGCACCTCGATCAGCCTCACCAACCCCGGCGGCATCGGCACCGTGCACTCGGTGCCGCGCCTGATGGCCGGGCAGGGCGCGATCATCGGCGTCGGCGCGATGGAGTACCCCGCCGAGTGGCAGGGCGCCTCGGAGGAAGTCATCGCCCGCAACGGCATCAGCAAGGTCATGACGCTCACCTCGACCTACGACCACCGCGTCATCCAGGGTGCGCAGTCGGGCGAGTTCCTCAAGCGCCTGCACCAGCTGCTCCTCGGCGCCGACGGCTTCTACGACGACATCTTCCGCTCGCTGCGGATCCCCTACGAGCCGATCCGCTGGAACAACGACATCGCGACGTCGCACGACGACGAGATCGACAAGCAGGCGCGGATCCTCGAGCTGATCCACGCCTACCGGGTCCGCGGCCACATGATGGCCGACACCGACCCGCTGGAGTACCGCCAGCGCAGCCACCCCGACCTGCAGATCGAGTCGCACGGGCTGACCCTGTGGGACCTCGACCGCGAGTTCCCCACCGGCTCCTTCGGTGGCGAGGGCCGGCGGTTCATGAAGCTGCGCCACATCCTGGGCATCCTGCGCGACTCCTACTGCCGCACCACCGGCATCGAGTACATGCACATCATGGACCCCGCGCAGCGCCGCTGGATCCAGGAGCGCGTCGAGCGCCCGCACGAGAAGACCCCGCGCGAGGAGCAGCTGCGGATCCTGCTCAAGCTGAACCAGGCCGAGGCGTTCGAGACGTTCCTGCAGACCAAGTTCGTCGGGCAGAAGCGCTTCAGCCTCGAGGGCGGCGAGACCACGATCCCGGTCATCGACGAGATCTGCGAGGCCGCCGCCGCGGGCGACCTCGACGAGGTCACCATCGGCATGGCCCACCGCGGCCGGCTCAACGTGCTCGCCAACATCGTGAGCAAGAAGTACAGCCAGATCTTCCGCGAGTTCGAGGGCAACATCGACCCGCGCACGGTCCAGGGCTCCGGCGACGTGAAGTACCACCTCGGCGCCGAGGGCGAGTTCGTCGCCGGCTCCGGCGACACCATCAAGGTGTCGGTGGCCGCGAACCCGTCGCACCTCGAGGCCGTCGACCCGGTCCTGGAGGGCATCGCCCGCGCCAAGCAGGACGTCCTCGACCGGGGCAACGAGTACCCGGTGCTGCCGCTGCTCGTGCACGGCGACGCCGCGTTCGCCGGTCAGGGCGTGGTCGCCGAGACGCTCAACCTCAGCCAGCTGCGCGGCTACCGCACCGGCGGCACGATCCACGTCGTCGTCAACAACCAGGTCGGCTTCACCACCTCCCCCGGCTCGTCGCGCTCCTCGCTCTACTGCACCGACGTCGCCCGGATGGTCCAGGCGCCGATCTTCCACGTCAACGGTGACGACCCCGAGGCCTGCATCCGGGTCGCCCAGCTCGCCTTCGAGTACCGCCAGGCGTTCAACAAGGACGTCGTCATCGACCTCGTCTGCTACCGCCGCCGCGGCCACAACGAGGGCGACGACCCGTCCTACACCCAGCCGCTGATGTACGACCTGATCGAGCAGAAGCGCTCGGTGCGCAAGCTCTACACCGAGTCGCTCATCGGTCGTGGCGACATCACGATCGAGGAGGCCGAGCAGGTGCTGGCCGACTACCAGCAGCAGCTCGAGCGGGTCTTCACCGAGGTCAAGGAGGCCTCCTCCCAGCCCTCGGAGTGGACCACGGTCCCCGACTACCCGGACAAGCCGGCCGCCGAGACCACCACCGCGATCCCGGCGGAGTGCCTCAAGCGGATCGCCGACGCCTACGTCACCCCGCCCGACGGCTTCACCGTGCACCCGAAGGTGATGCCGCAGCTGCAGCGCCGCGCCACCGCGATCACCGAGGGCCCGATCGACTGGGGCACCGGTGAGATCCTGGCCTTCGGCTCGCTGCTGATGGACGGCCGTCCGGTCCGCCTGGCCGGCCAGGACTCGCGCCGCGGCACGTTCGTCTCGCGCTTCGCCACCATCATCGACCGCAAGAACGCCGACGAGTGGACGCCGCTGTCCTCCCTCACCGAGGACCAGGGCCGCTTCTACGTCTACGACTCGCTCCTCTCGGAGTACGCCGCGCTCGGCTTCGAGTACGGCTACTCGGTGGCCCGGCCCGAGGCGCTGACGCTGTGGGAGGCCCAGTTCGGCGACTTCGTCAACGGCGCCCAGACCGTCATCGACGAGTTCATCTCCGCCGGCGAGACCAAGTGGCGCCAGCAGTCGGGCGTCGTCCTGCTGCTGCCGCACGGCTACGAGGGTCAGGGTCCCGACCACTCCTCGGCGCGGATCGAGCGGTTCCTGCAGATGGCCGCCGACGACGCCTTCGTGGTGGCCCAGCCGTCGACCCCGGCGTCGTACTTCCACCTGCTGCGCCGCCAGGCGCTGGGCGAGGCGCACCGTCCGCTGATCGTCTTCACGCCGAAGTCGATGCTCAAGCGCAAGGAGGCGGCCTCGCAGCCGGCCGACTTCACCGAGGGCACCTTCCGGCCGTTCATCAGCGACGCCGGCGCCGACCAGGACAAGGTCGACACCCTGCTGCTGTGCTCGGGCCGGATCACCTGGGACCTCATGGTCGAGCGCGCCAAGCGCGAGAACTCGGAGCGGTTCGCGATCGCGCGGGTCGAGCAGCTCTACCCGCGCCCGGTCGACGAGATCAAGGCCGAGATCGCCCGGTTCCCGCACCTCAAGGCGGTCCGCTGGGTGCAGGACGAGCCCGAGAACATGGGGCCGTGGCCGCACTACGCGCTCAACGTCTGGGCCGACCTCGACGCGCAGGTCGAGGGCATCATGCGCCCGCAGTCGTCCTCGCCGTCGGTGGGCACCGTCAAGCGGCACCTGGCCGAGCAGAAGGAGCTCCTCGAGCGCGCCTTCGCCTGACCCGCTCACCCGTCGGTGATCACTGACGGGTGAGTCACCCGGCCGTGGCCGTCGTCGCCCCCGGGCGAGGGCGGCCACGGGTGCGTCCGGCCCCCGTGGGTCGCGTGCCCTCCGCCGCGGCCGCGGACCTAGGCTCGGACCATGTACTTCACCGACCGGGGCATCGAGGAGCTGGACAAGCGACGCGGCGACGAGGAGGTCACGCTCGCCTGGGTCGCCGAGCAGCTGCAGGCCTTCACCGACGCCCACCCGGAGTTCGAGACGGCCGTCGAGCGGTTCGCGACCTGGTTGGCCAGGCTCGACGACCCGGAGGACTGAAACCGGGCCGAGCGACCCGGCCGGCCGACCCTCTCCTGCACAGCGGACCGGGGCGGCGTGGGATGATCTCGCCGTGGCCGAGCTCCAGTTCTTCACCGGCACCATGGACTCCGGCAAGAGCACCCTGGCGCTGCAGACCAACCACAACCACGCGGCCCGGCACCGCAGCGGGCGGATCTTCACCACCCACGACCGCGCCGGCGAGGCGACGCTCTCCAGCCGTCTGGGGCTGACCCACGAGGCGATCGAGGTGGCCGGCGACTTCGACTTCTGGCACTACGTCGTCGACTCGCTCACCCACGGCGCCCGGATCGACTACCTCATCTGCGACGAGGCCCAGTTCTACACCCGCGCCCAGGTCGACCAACTCGCCAAGGTCGTCGACGAGCTCCAGGTCGACGTCTTCGCCTTCGGCATCCTGACGGACTTCCGCACCGACCTGTTCCCCGGCAGCCAGCGGCTGGTCGAGCTCGCCGACCGGATGCACGTGCTGCAGGTCGAGGCGCTGTGCTGGTGCGGCAAGCGGGCCACCCACAACGCCCGCACCGAGGACGGCGCGATGGTCGTCGAGGGCGAGGTGATCGTCGTCGGCGACGTCGAGGACACCGGCACGCCGGGCGGCCCGGCCGGCCCACCCGCCGAGGTCGCCTACGAGGTGCTGTGCCGCCAGCACCACCGCCGGCGGCTCACCGCCGCCCGCGCCCAGGCGGTCAGCCTGGCACCGGAGCCGCTGCCGTTCGGCTGAGCGCGACCCCTTCCGCTGTGACCCCGGTCACCCCTAGGTTCGGGACGTGACCCGATCCCGCACCCAGCGCCGCTCCTGGCTCCCGGCCGTCCTGCTCACCCTGGCCGCCCCGCTGCTGGCGGTCGTCGCCGGCACCGCCCCGCCGGCCGCGGCCGACGGGCCGGGCGTCGGCGCGCCGTGGGTGGTCACCCTCGGCGACTCCTACATCAGCGGCGAGGCCGGCCGGTGGGCCGGCAGCAGCAACGCCTCGAGCAGCCGCGCCGACGCGCTCGGCCCCACCGCCTACTTCGACAACGCCGCCGGCACCGGCGAGCAGATCCCCCGGTGCCACCGCAGCAGGTCCGCCGAGGCCTACGTCGGCGGTGGCGTCAACGGGCTCAACCTCGCGTGCTCCGGCGCGACGACGGCCACCAGCGCCGGCAGCACCTTCAAGCCCGGCATCGACTTCTACGACGACGGCGCGGGCCGGGTCGGGCAGGCCCGGGCGCTGCAGCAGGCGGCGTCCACCCGGAACGTGGAGATGGTCGTCGTCTCCATCGGCGGCAACGACTTCGGCTTCGCCGACGTCGTCACCAGCTGCGTCACCAACTTCCTCACCTCCCCCAGCTGGTGGAAGAACTACTGCAACGACGACCGGTCGGTGACCGCGAACTTCACCCCCGCCAACGTCGCCGCCGTCCGCGACCGGATCGCCGGCGCCTTCCAGAACGTGCGGACCGCCATGCGCAACGCCGGGTACGCCGACGGCACCTGGACCCTGGTCGCGCAGACCTACCCCTCCCCGATCCCCCGCGGCGACGGCTTCCGCTACGCCCAGGGCGGCTACACCCGCCAGTCCGTCGGGGGCTGCGGCTTCTGGAACGCCGACGCCACGTGGGCCAACGACGTCGCCCTGCCGACGATCAACAACACCGTGCGCGCCGCGCTGACCCAGTCCGGCGTCGCCGGCGGCACGGTGCTCGACCTGGCCGCGGCGTTCAACGGACGTCGCCTGTGCGAGAGCGGCGTCGGCCTCTACGAGGAGCGCGGCATCGCGAGCTGGCGCACGGCCGGCGCGGTCGACCAGACCGAGTGGGTCAACCAGATCCGCACCGTTTCCACCTGCTGCGCCAGCAGCCCCTACTACATCCAGGAGTCGATCCACCCGAACTACTGGGGCCAGCTGGCGGCCCGCTCGTGCGTGCGCCAGGTCTGGAACGGGGGCGCGCCGCGCGGCGGCTCGTGCACGATCTCCGGCACCGGGCTCGTCAACGGTGAGCCGCGGATGCAGCTGAGGTAGCCGGCCGGGCCCGGCCGGGCCCGACTCAGTCGACGAGGATCGGGATCAGCATCTCGTCGGCGGTGAGGGAGCCGTGCAGGCCGACCAGGGTGGTCTCGTAGGCGAACCGCTCCGAGGAGAAGATGCCGGCGTCGCCGCGCGCCGCCACCAGGACGTCGCCCAGGCGGGGCACGACGGCGGCGTCGACCGGCCCGAACCAGCCGCGCCGGATCGCCTCGTCGCGGCTCAGCACGTCGGCCCGCTCGCCGAGGACGTCGCGCCAGGTCGCGAGGACGTCGTCGACCGCGCCGGTGCGGCAGTAGAGGTGCCGGAAGCGGGCCTCGCCGCCGAGGAGCGCGACGCCGTCGAGCAGCTCGTCGTGCCGGTCGACGTCGACGCGGCTCGCCTCGGGCGAGTCGACCATCCCGTGGTCGGCGACCACCACGAGGCGCCGGTCCGCGGGCAGCGCCTCGCGCAGCTGCTCGGCCTCGGCGTCGATCATCGCGAGCTGCTGGAGCCAGGCGCTCGAGGCGACCCCGAGCTTGTGGCCGGTCCAGTCGAGGTCGCTGTCGTAGAGGTAGGTGAGCGAGGGCCGCTGGGCCGAGGCCGTGACGGCGGCGGCGATCCGCTCACCGGTCCGGTCGGCGCCGACGTACTCGGCGCCGCGCATGGAGGCCACGCTCAGCCCGGAGGTGCGGAACTCGCGCTTGTTGACGACGGTGACGAACACCCCGGCCGCGGCGAGGGTGCCGAACGCCGTGGGGTGCGGCTGCCACTCGAGCGGGTCGACGTCGGCGTCCCAGGCCAGGTGGTTGAGCAGCCGGCCGGTGCCCGGCACCCGGGCGGTGAAGCCGACCAGCCCGTGCGCTCCCGGCGCCAGACCGGTGCCGAGCGAGGTCAGGCTGGTGGCCGTGGTCGACGGGACGCCGGCCGTGCCGGCTCCCCCGCTGTCGCCCAGCAGGCCCGAGAGGTACGGCGCGGCGTGGGCGTAGCGCTCGAGGAGCCGGGCGCCGAGGCCGTCGACGAGGAGCACGACGTAGGCCGCCGCCGGTGGCAGCGCCAGCCCGCTCGGCGGTGGCGTGGTCGCGACGCCGAGCGCCTGCGCGACGGCGGGGACGACGTCGGCGAGCGAGCGTCGTCCGTAGGCGGGCTCGACGAACTCGGCGGTCATCGGGGGCGCGGCGCTCAGTGCTGGGTGCGGGCCGAGAGCGACGCCGCGAAGGAGAGCAGCCCGCCCACGGCGTCGCGGCCGTCGGCGGCCGCGGAGACGCGCAGCGAGAAGTCGTCGGAGGCCAGGACGCCGGTGTAGCCGTGGTCGGCGTCGCAGTCGGGGTCGCTGCATCCGGCGGGCTCGAGGTCGAGCCGGCTGACGCCGCCCCACCCGATCGTCATCACGGCCTCGGCCGGCGGGTTGGGGCCCTTGGTCGGGTTGGCGGTCATCCGGGTGACGACCACCGACTTCACCGAGGTGAGGCTGACGGCCTCGGTCGAGGTCGAGGTGTAGGGCTCCGGGAGCAGGTCGTCGCCGGCGTGCTCGTCGGTGTGGGCCAGGATCAGCCGGGTCGGGGTCAGCACCACGACGCTCTGGTGCCGGCGGACCTCGTCGTTCTCGAACGTCGGCTCGTGGTGCACGTAGAACGAGACGACCTGCTCACCGGCCACCGCCCCGGTGACGGCGTCGGTGACGACCTCCGGGTAGTAGCCCGTGCGGTCGATGGCCTTGCGGAGGCCGCGCGAGTGGTCGACGGGGTCGTGGGGGTCCACCGGGGTGGCGGGACGGGCGGGACGCATGGCGGCAGTCTGTCACTGCCGGCCTACTGCTGCGCGGCCATCCCCGCGCCGAGGGCGATCATCATCGTGCCGCCGGCGACGCCGAGACCGTCGAGCCGCTCCGGCCGCCTCGAGAACCAGGTGCGCGCGGAGCCCGCGACCAGTGCCCAGGCGCCGTCGGACAGCACGCACAGCACGCCGAAGACCAGGCCGAGCACGGCCAGCTGGGGGCCGGCGGCCGAGCCGTCGGCGGTGAACTGTGGCAGGAACGCCACGAAGAAGACGATAGTCTTCGGGTTGGTGACGCCGACGACGAACCCGGTGCGCACGGACCGGCGGCCCTGCTCAGGAGCCGGTGCGTGGTCGCTCAGCAGCGCCGCCCGTGCGTCACCGCGGTGCCGGATCGCCTGCACGCCGAGGTGGACGACGTAGGCCGCGCCGACCAGCTTGAGCACCGTGTAGGCCGTCGCGCTGGCCGCCACCACGGCGCCGAGGCCGACCGCGACGAGCAGCACCTGCACCACGACGCCGAGCGCGTTGCCGACCACCGAGAGCAGGGCGTCGCGCCGCCCGACGGTGAGGGCGCGCCCGAGCGTGAACAGCAGGCTGGGGCCGGGGACCTGGATGAAGAGGATCGAGGCGACCAGGAACGCGATCCACTGGCTCGAGCTGGGCACGGGAGGAGTGTGGCACCCGACGGGCACCTCGCGCGCCCGGATTGTGCGACCAGCCCGGCTACTCCGGGATGGTGTCGCCCGGGTGGTCGGCCATCCGGCGCACGAACAGGTCGGAGCGGGGCTCGGCGATGTTGGCGACCCGCGCGGCGGCGGTGAGCACCGT
This sequence comes from Nocardioides sp. S-1144, assembly GCF_005954645.2. Lineage (NCBI taxonomy): Bacteria > Bacillati > Actinomycetota > Actinomycetes > Propionibacteriales > Nocardioidaceae > Nocardioides > Nocardioides dongxiaopingii. The sequence continues at coordinate 1,863,618 of NZ_CP040695.2, read as the reverse complement.
GGTGCCCTCGGGCCCGGCGAGCACCAGGGACAGCTCGAGCGAGCTCAGCTGCGGGACGTCGTTCTGCAGCTGCGCGACCCGGCTGATCAGCCGCTCGACGTCGGCGACGTCGACCTGCTCGGCGCCGCGGTAGCCGAAGAGCAGCGGCGAGCTCTTCATCTCGCGCACCATGGCCGCGACGTCGCGGGAGCCGAGCGGGGGGATCCGGTAGGAGCGGTCGGAGAGCAGGTCGATGATCGGGCCGGAGATGCCGAAGGAGACCACGGGGCCGAAGAGCGGGTCCTCCAGGCTGCGGATCGAGACCGGCACGCCGGGCGTCGCCTTCTTCTGCACCACGAAACCGGCGTTGGCCGGGTCGCGGACCAGCTCGGTCAGCGCCTCCCAGGCCTGGCGCATCTCCGCGGGCGAGTCGATGTTGCGCCACACGTGGGCCAGGTCGGGCCGCTCGCGCAGCCCCTCCGCCGTGGCCTTGAGGACGACGTCCCAGCCGAGCCGCTTGCCGGCGGCCTGCGCCATCCGCGCGTTCGCGACCGGGTACGACGGCCACAGCTCGATCCCGTAGGCGGCGAGCACCCCGGCGAGCTGCTCCGGCGTGAGCTCGCAGCCCTCGGGCTCGGCGGCGAGCGCCTCGTTGACGATCCGCTTCACCGCGAGGGTGTCGACGTCGTCGAGCAGGGCGGCCGGGCCGTCGGGGGTGCGCAGCCACACGGCGTACTCGACGACGCTGGCCAGCGCCCGCACCGCCGACTCGACCGCGGGGTAGGACGGCACCGAGCCACGACCGGCCGCGGAGCCGGCCACGTCGGGCACGCGGAGCAGCTCGGGCACGCCCTCGGCGCCGAGGAACGACGACACGAGCGGCTTGTCGGACTGCTCCCCCACGGCGGCGAGCACGTTGGCGACGTCCTCGCCGGACACGTTGAGGGGCGGGATGTAGACCGCGATCACCGAGTCGACCTCGGGGTCGTCGATGACGTCGTCGAGGGCGTCCTCGAAGTCCTCGGCGCTCGGCTCGGCGCTCAGCGTGACCGAGCGGGTCACCAGCAGCCCGACCTCGGCGGCGGCGTCGGCGGCCAGCAGGCCCAGCGCGTCGGAGTTGCCGACGATCGCGACCCGGCGCCCGCGCGGGAGCGGCTGGTGGGCGAGCAGCTGGGCGACGTCGAACATCTCCTCCAGCGTGCCGACCTGGATGATGCCGGCCTGGCGGAACATCGCGTCGAGGGCCTCGGCGGGCGCGGCGATCCGGCGCACCGCGTGGCCCATCGGCACGCCCTGCGTGGTGCGTCCCGAGCGGACCGCGATGATCGGCTTGCGCAGCGAGACCCGGCGGGCGATCCGGGAGAACTTGCGGGGGTTGCCGATCGACTCCAGGTAGAGCAGCACGACCTCGGTGGCGTCGTCCTCCTCCCAGTACTGGAGCAGGTCGTTGCCGGAGACGTCGGCGCGGTTGCCGGCGGAGACGAACGTCGTCAGGCCGAGGCCACGGTTCTGGACCTTCTCCAGGATCGCGGAGCCGAGGGCGCCGGACTGGCAGAAGAACCCGGCGCGCCCGCGCGGCGGCATCACCGGCGAGAGCGAGGCGTTGACCGACACCGCGGGGTCGGTGTTGATGACGCCGAGGCAGTTCGGGCCGATCAGCCGCAGCCCGTAGGAGCGCGACAACCCCACGAGGTGGCGCTGGCGCTGGCGCCCCTCCTCGCCGGTCTCGGCGAAGCCCGAGGAGATCACGATCATCCCGTGCACGCCCTTGGCCGCGCAGTCGAGGACGACGTCGGTGACCGACTCGGCCGGCACCGCCACGATCGCGACGTCGACGTCGTCGGGGATGTCGCCGACGGTCTTGAACGCCGGCAGCCCCGACACCGCCGCCGCGCTGGGGTTGACGGCGTAGACCCGGCCGGTGAAGTCGGCGGTGACCAGGTTGCGCACCAGGACCTGCCCGATGGTGTCCTGGCGCCGGCTGGCGCCGATGATCGCGATGGAGCGCGGGTTGAAGAACCGCTCGATCGAGGCGGCCTCGGCGCGGTGCTCGCGCCCGCGCATCACCCCGATCGAGGTGTCGGTGGGGTCGATCGAGAACTCGAGGGTGAGGACGCCGTCCTCGTAGCCGCTGACGACGCGGTAGCCGGCGTCGCGGAAGGTGTGGATCATCCGGCTGTTGTCGGGCAGCACCTCGGCGGTGAACCGCTCGATCCCCCGCTCGCGGGCGGCCTGCGCCAGGTGCTCGAGGAGCAGCTGGGCGATACCGCGGCCGTGGTGCTGGTCCTCGACGAGGAAGGCGACCTCGGCCTCGCCGGGCTTGACGACGTCGTAGCGGCCCACGGCGATCATCCGGCCCTGGAGCAGCAGCACCAGCGCGACCCGGCTGTCGTGGTCGACCTGGGTGAAGCGCGCGACGTCGCGGTCGGACAGGGTCGGCATCGGGGAGAAGAACCGGTAGTACTTCGACCGGTCGCTCACCCGGGAGTAGAACTCGACCAGCAACTCGGCGTCGTCGGGGCGGATCGGCCTGATGTGGGCGGTCCGGCCGTCGCGCAGCAGCACGTCGGCCTGCCAGTGGCGGGGCGCGTCCGGCACTGCGGTGGAGGGGTCCGCGGTCACGTGGACAGGCTACCGGTGCGCCCACCGGCGTGGCCGTCGCGTTCCGTGGGCCGCGACCCCCGAGAATGGGCCCATGGCACGTCGCACCACGAAGCAGGACCTCCCCGACGACTTCGAGGAGCACATCCTCGACATCGACGTCGGGGAGGAGATGCGCAACTCGTTCCTGGAGTACGCCTACTCGGTCATCTACTCCCGGGCGCTGCCCGACGCCCGCGACGGGCTCAAGCCGGTCCAGCGCCGGATCCTCTACACGATGAACGACATGGGCCTGCGCCCCGACCGCGGGCACGTGAAGAGCGCCCGCGTGGTCGGCGAGGTCATGGGCCGGCTGCACCCGCACGGCGACGGCGCGATCTACGACGCCCTGGTCCGCCAGGCCCAGTCGTGGTCGCTGCGGCTGCCGATGATCGACGGGCACGGCAACTTCGGCTCCCCCGACGACCCGCCGGCGGCGATGCGCTACACCGAGTGCCGCATGGACCGCCCCGCCGTCGCGATGACCGCCGACATCGACGAGGACACCGTCGACTTCCGGCCCAACTACGACGGCCGCGAGACCGAGCCGTCGGTGCTCCCCGCCGCGATCCCCAACCTCGTGGTCAACGGCACCACCGGCATCGCGGTCGGCATGGCCACCAACTGCGCGCCCCACAACCTCGTCGAGGTCGTCCAGGCGCTGCGACACCTCATCAAGCACCCGAGGGCGACCGTCGACGACCTGATGCGGTTCATCCCCGGCCCCGACCTGCCCACCGGCGGCAAGATCGTCGGGCTCGACGGCGTCCGCGACGCCTACGAGACCGGCCGCGGCACCTTCCGGATGCGGGCCACCGCCCGGATCGAGACCATCGGCCGGCGCAAGGGCATCGTGGTGACCGAGCTGCCCTACGGCGTCGGCACCGAGAAGGTCGTCGAGCGGATCAAGACGCTCGTGCAGGGCAAGAAGCTGCAGGGCATCGCCGACATGAAGGACCTCACCGACCGCGACAACGGCCTGCGGCTCGTGATCGAGATCAAGAACGGCTTCGTGCCGGAGGCGATCCTCGAGCAGCTCTACCGCCAGACGTCGATGGAGGACACGTTCGGCATCAACAACGTCGCCCTCGTCGACGGCCAGCCCCGCACGCTCGGGCTCAAGGAGCTCCTCGAGGTGTTCCTGGCCCACCGCTTCGACGTCGTCCGCCGGCGCACGACCTTCCGGCGCACCAAGGCCGCCGCCCGGCTGCACCTGGTCGAGGGACTGCTCATCGCGATCCTCGACATCGACGAGGTGATCGCGCTGATCCGCTCCAGCGAGAACGCCGAGGAGGCCCGCACCCGCCTGGTGCAGGTCTTCGACCTCAGCGAGCTGCAGGCCGACTACATCCTCGACATGGCCCTGCGGCGGCTCACGAAGTTCTCCAAGCTCGAGCTCGACCGGCAGAAGAACGAGCTCGAGCGCGAGATCGAGGCCCTCGACGCGATCCTGGGCGACGAGACCCTGCTCCGCTCGGTCGTCTCCGACGAGCTCGCCGAGATCGCCACGACCTTCGGGACCCCGCGGCGCACCGTCCTGCTCGAGTCGGCCGGCACCGCCGTCATCGCGTCCGCCACCTCGGTCGAGGTCGCCGACGACCCCTGCTACGCGCTGCTCTCCTCCACCGGGCTGCTGGCCCGCACCAGCGGCGTCGACGAGCTCGGCTCCGGCGAGGGCCGGGCCAACCACGACGTCGTCGTGTCCGCGGTGGCGACCACCGTGCGGGGCGAGGTCGGCGTCCTCACCTCGGCCGGCCGGCTGCTGCGCCTCGGCGTCCTCGAGCTGCCCGCGCTGCCGCCGAGCGCCCACGACCCCAACCTCCAGGGCGGCTACCCGCTCAGCGAGGTGCTGTCGCTCGCCGCCGGCGAACGGGCCCTGGCGCTGTGCACGCTGGCCACCGACGGACCCGGCCTCGCGCTCGGCACCCGCGACGGCGTCGTCAAGCGGGTCAACCCGGAGGTGCTCAACCGCGACGAGTGGGAGGTCATCGGCCTCAAGGACGGCGACGAGGTCGTCGGCGCGGTCGAGCTGGTCTCCGGCGAGGAGTCGCTGTGCTTCATCAGCAACGTCGCCCAGCTGCTTCACTTCCCGGCCGCCGCGGTCCGACCCCAGGGTCGCTCCGGCGGCGGCATGGCCGGCATCAAGCTCGGCGCCGGCGAGCGGGTGTCGTGGTTCGGGGTCGTCGACCCCGCCGCGCCCGAGGGCCCGCACCGCCCGGTCGTGGTGACGGCGTCGGGCGCGTCCACGGCGCTGCCGGGCACCGAGCCGGGCTCGGTCAAGGTGACGCCGTTCTCGGAGTACCCCTCGAAGGGGCGCGCCACCGGCGGGGTCCGCTGCCACCGCTTCCTCAAGGGCGAGGACACCCTGGTGCTCGCCTGGGCCGGCACCGCACCCGCGCGCGCCGCGGCCGCCAGCGGCGCACCGGTCGACCTGCCGCCCGCCGACGGCCGTCGCGACGGCTCGGGCACGCCCGGCAGCCAGCCGGTCGCCGCCGTGGCCGGACCGCTGGCCGCCCGGCTCGGTCCACCGACGTCCACCGACCCCGCTGTGCAAGGGTGAGCGCCGTGAAGACCTACCGACGTCTAGCGCGCCGGGCCGCCGCCGTGGCCGCCACGACGGCCCTGTCCCTGACCCTGGCCGCCTGCGGGGGCGACGAGACCGAGGCGCCGGGGGGCGACCCCGACGCGAGCCCGGCCGACGTCCTCGCGGCCGCCAAGACCCGGATCGACGAGACGTCCGGCGTCCGGCTCGAGCTGGCCACCGACGCCACGCCGGAGGGCGACTACCTCGGCTCGGCCGCCGGCGTGATCGTCGTGGACCCGCCGGCCTTCGAGGGCAAGGCGGCCGGGCGGTTCGCGGGCCTGTCGGCCAGCGACGTCGGCGTGGTCTCCGTCGACGGCGTCTTCTACGCCAACATCATCGGCGGCTTCACCGAGCTCGACCGGCCGAGGTGCGTGCCCGACCCGGCCGGCCTCCTCGACCCCGACACCGGCATCTCGAGCATCCTGGCGCAGGCCACCGACCTCCAGCAGGGCGACGCCGAGCGCGGCGGCGACAACAACGACGAGATCTTCACCCCCTACACCGCGACGGTGCCGGGCCCGGCGATCAAGAACATCCTGCCGTGCGCGCCCGGCACGAGCTTCGACGCGACGTTCACCGTCGACGACGCCGGCGAGCTGCGCGGCATCGACCTCACCGGCGACTTCTTCGAGGGCACCGACGAGCTCACCTACACGATCACCGTCGAGGACTACGACGTGGAGCAGGAGATCGCCAAGCCGTGACGGGCGCGAGCGGCCGACCGGCCGAGGTCGACCGACGGTCGCGGGCCCTGCTCGTCTTCTGCGCGGTCGCGGTGGCCTTCGCCGCCGTCGACACCTACGTCGTGGTGCTCGCGCTGCCCGACATGATGGCCTCGGTCTCGATCAGCGTCGACCAGCTGCAGCGGGCAGCGCCGATCATCTCGGGCTTCCTGCTCGGCTACGTCGCGATGCTCCCGCTGATCGGGCGGATCGCCGACCTGCGCGGACCGGTGCCGGTGCTGACCGCCTCGCTGGCGGCGTTCACGGTCGGCTCGGTGGTCACCGCGGTCTCCTACGACCTCGCGAGCATGGTGGTCGGCCGGTTCCTCCAGGGCCTCGGCGGCGGCGGTCTCGTCCCGGCCACGATGGCCCTGGTGGCCGCGCTGTACCCGGTCGAGCGGCGCGGTCTCCCCCTCGGGCTGGTCTCGGCCGTCCAGGAGCTCGGCAGCGTGCTCGGTCCGCTGTTCGGCGCCGCGGTGCTCTCCTTCACCACGTGGCGCGGCATCTTCGCGATCAACGTCGCCGCCGGCGTCCTGCTGTACGTCGTCGTGCGGGTCCTCTGGAACCGCGAGCCGGCGGCCTCGGAGGGCGAGCCCCGCGCCCGGCGCGGCCTGCCCGACCTGGTCGGCGCCCTGGCCCTCCTGGTCGCCGCGGTGGGGGCCTGGCTGGTGGTCTACCCGCCGCAGGCGCTGATCACCGACCTCACCTACGGCGAGTACTACGTGCCGGTCGTCGACGGCGGCGGCCGCTGGCTGTGCCCGATCGGGCTGGTCGCCATCGGCGCCTTCCTCCTCTTCTGCCTGCGGTGCGTCCTCGCCCGACGCCCGCTCGTCGACGTCCGCTCGTGGGGCCGCAGCATGCTCGAGGCCGACCTGGTCGGCGCGACGTACCTCGCGGTGGCGCTGGGCGGCATCGTGCTCGCCTTCGCCACCGCCGACCCCGAGGTCTCGGTCTTCTCCGCGCAGGGTCCGTGGTTCCTGCTCGGGTCCGCGGTCGCGGTGGTCGCGCTCGTGGTGCACCTGCGCCGGACCGAGGCCCCGCTGGTGCCCCGCGGTGCCCTGTCGGCGGTGCCGGCGTGGGGTGCGCTCCTGGTCAGCCTGTTCGTCGGCTGGGCCCTGATCGCCGCCCTGGTCGACATCCCGCTCCTCGCCCGGACCCAGCGCGGCCGCACCCAGCTCGACGCGGCGCTCTTCCTGCTCCGCTTCCTCGTCGCCCTCCCGGTGGGCGCGGTCGTCGGTGGCTGGCTGGTGCGGCGCGCACCGGCCGGGGTCATCACCGCCGCGGGGATGGTGATGGCGGCCGCGGCGTTCCAGGTGATGTCCGGCTGGGACGCCGGCAGCCTCGACCACCCGGCGAGCAACCTCGCGCTGGTCGTGGGCGGTCTCGGCTTCGGCCTGGCGCTGGCCCCGGTCAACGCCGCCATCCTGGCCAGCACCCCCGACGACGCCCACGGCGTCGCCAGCGCGCTCGTGGTGGCCGCCCGGACGGTCGGGATGCTGATCGGCATCTCGGTGCTCACCACGTGGGGCCTGCGCCGCCTCTCCGAGGCCATCCGGGACGACCCCTCCCTGGCCGAGGACATCCGCGCCGCCGCCGTCTTCCAGGAGCAGGAGGTGTTCCAGGGCGCCGCGGTCTTCGCCCTGGTCGCCGCCGTCCTGGCCCTGGTGCTGTTCCGCGGGGCACCCACCCGTGAGATCGATGCGGCCCGGGCGCTGCGCGCGCCGAGCTGATCCGATACGTTTCAAACCGTGCACGACTTCGACGACCTGCTGGCCGCCAACCGCGTCTTCGCCGCGGAGTTCGACTTCGGGGGCTTCGACGGCATCGCCCACGCCGGGGTGGGGATCGTGACCTGCATGGACTCGCGCATCGAGCCCCTCGGCATGCTCGGGCTGAAGCCCGGCGACGCCAAGATCCTGCGCAACCCCGGCGGCCGCGTCGACCACTCCACGCTGGAGGCCCTGGTCCTCGGCGTCCACCTGCTGCGGGTCGACCGGATCCTGGTGGTGCCCCACACGCGGTGCGCGGTGGCCACCAGCACCCAGGAGGAGGTCCGCGAGCGGGTGGCGGCCTCGGCCGGCGACATCGGCGCCTGGGAGCCGATGCACGTCGTGCGCGACCAGCTCGACTCGCTCGCCGACGACGTCCAGAAGGTGCGCACCCACCACCTGGTGCCCGACCACGTCCAGGTCGGCGGCTTCCTCTACGACGTCGACTCCGGGCTGCTCGAGCAGCACTACTGAGGCCCCCTGCCCTCAGCTGAACGCCTCCGGCGAGTTCACGACGCGCCGGTGCAGCGCGGCCTCGAGGGCGCTGTCGTCCGGGAGGTGCTCGTCGTGGCGGCGGTCGGCGTCCACCTCGAGTGCCTCGGCCTGCGCCGGCACCTCGGTCCTTCCCTCCGCCACGGCTCGGCGCACCTCGTCGACGAGGTCGGCGACCCCCGCCAGGCGGAGCCAGCGGTAGGCCGCCACCACGGACGCGAGGTGGGCGTCCTCGCGGTCCTCGACGGCGTTGAGGACGCCGCCGTTCATGACCAGGCCGTGGAACTCGAGCGCGACGTGCGCCGCGACGTCCCCCGGCAGCTCGGAGGCCGGTCGCCACCCGAGCGCCCGGTGCCACACGCGGTCGGTGCGCGCCGCGGCGTCGCCCGGCGTCACGCGTCGAGCGCCTCGACGTCGACCTCGTAGGCGCCCTGGACGATGAACTCCTTGCGCGGTGCGACGTCGGAGCCCATCAGCAGCTCGAAGACGCTGGCGGCGACGTCGGCGTCGTCGACGGTGAGCTTGCGCAGGGTGCGGTGGCGGGGGTCCATCGTGGTCTCGGCCAGCTGGTCGGCGTCCATCTCGCCCAGACCCTTGTAGCGCTGCACCGGGTCCTTCCAGCGGATGTTCTTCTTCTTCAGCTCGGCGAGCTTGCGCTGCAGCTCGTCGTCGGAGTAGGTGTAGACGTACTTCTCCTGGCCCTTGCGCGGGTTGGAGACCTCGATGCGGTGCAGCGGCGGCACGGCGGTGTAGACCCGGCCGGCGGTGATCAGGTCGGGCATGTACTTGAAGAACAGCGTCGCCAGCAGGCAGCGGATGTGGGCGCCGTCGGAGTCGGCGTCGGCCATGAAGATGATCCGGCCGTAGCGCCGGGCCTCGAGCTCGAAGGTGCGGCCGGAGCCGGCACCGACGACCTGGATGATCGAGGCGCACTCGGCGTTCTTGAGCATGTCGCCGATCGAGGCCTTCTGGACGTTGAGGATCTTGCCGCGGATGGGCAGCAGCGCCTGGAACTCCGAGTTGCGGGCCAGCTTGGCGGTGCCGAGGGCGGAGTCGCCCTCGACGATGAACAGCTCGGTGCGGTCGTTGTCGCCCGAGCGGCAGTCGGCCAGCTTCGACGGCAGCGTCGAGGACTCCAGGGCGTTCTTGCGGCGCTGCGTGTCCTTGTGCTGGCGCGCCGCGATCCGGGTGCGCGCGGCCCCGTGGACCTTGTCCATCAGCGGACGCGACTGCCGCTTGTCGGCGGCACGGGTCGAGCCGAGGAACGCGGTCAGCTCGCGGGCGACGATCTTGCGGACCTCCGAGCGCACCGCCGGCGTGCCGAGGATCTCCTTGGTCTGGCCCTCGAACTGCGGCTCGGCCTGCCGGACGGTGACCACCGCGGTCATCCCCTCGAGGATGTCGCTCTTCTCGACGGGCGGGTCGTTGACCTTGAGCACCTTCGCGGCGCGCATCGCCTCGTTGAACGGCGTGGTCAGGGCGGCCTCGAAGCCCGCGACGTGCGTGCCGCCCTTCGGGGTGGCGATCACGTTGACGAACGAGCGCAGCTCGGTGTCGTAGCCGGTGCCCCACCGCAGCGCGATGTCGACGCCGAGCTCGCGCTCGACGTCCTGGGGGGTCATGTGGCCCTTGTCGTCGAGCATCGGGACCGTCTCGGTGAACGAGCCCGACCCCTGGATGCGCAGCACCTCGGTGACCGGCGCGTCGGTGCTGAGGAACTCGGTGAACTCCGCGATGCCGCCGTCGTGGCGGAACTTCTCCTCCGTGGGGGTCTCGCCGCGCAGGTCGCGGATGACCAGCTCGAGGCCCGGCACGATGAACGACGTCTGGCGGGCCCGGCCCACGAGGCCCTCGAGCTCGAAGGTGGCGTCCTTGGTGAAGATCCGGCGGTCGGGCCAGAACCGGATGCGGGTGCCCGAGGCGCCCTTGGCGACGCGCCGGCCCTTGCGGGTCAGGCCGCTGCGCTCCTCGAACGCCGCGTCGGGCCCCTCGCCAACGAAGACGCCGGCCGCCCCGTGCCGGAAGCTGAGGCCCTGGCTGCTGGGCGAGCGGTCGACGTCGATGTCCATCCGCGCCGAGAGCGCGTTCACGACCGAGAGGCCGACGCCGTGCAGGCCGCCGGTGGCGACGTAGGAACCGCCGCCGAACTTGCCGCCGGCGTGCAGCTTGGTCGCGACCACCTCGACGCCGGGGAGCCCGGTCTTCGGCTCCTTGTCGGTCGGGATGCCGCGGCCGTCGTCGTGCACCTCGGCCGAGCCGTCGGGGTGCAGCGTCACCTCGACGCGGCGCGCGGCGCCGGCCAGCGCCTCGTCGACGCCGTTGTCGATGATCTCCCACAGGCAGTGCATGAGGCCCCGGGTGTCGGTCGACCCGATGTACATGCCCGGACGCTTGCGCACCGCCTCGAGCCCCTCCAGGACGAGGAGGTGGGCGGCGTTGTAGGTGTTGTCGGCGATCGTGGGACTCCTGGGACGAGCTGCTGGGGCCTGCGGGAACCTCGCCCCCATCCGGGACGGGGACGGTGTCGAATCTACTAGCGACACGCCGCCCGTCGGTGCAGGCACGCCCCCGGCCCCGCATAGTCTGGCGACCGCGTCACGATGTGGACACGATCCGACAGCGCTCGTCGCGTTCCGCATCCGCAGGGCCCGTTCCGCCGTCACACTCGTGACAGCAGCACCTCCGCACCAGCGACAACTCAACACCTCCGAACGATCTTCACCCCTCTGACGCCGTCGTCCGGGGCGTGGGACCGGTCCGACGGGGGAAGGACACGCGTGATGGGATCGTGCGTCACACCGGATGCCGGGAATCTTGGGTCCGGTCGTACCGTTGGAGTTGGCGACAGACCGAGTAGAGATGAGGCCAGGAAATGACGACTGCAACCGCCCCCAGCGCTGCACTGACTGCTGAGGACCGCTGCGACCGCTGCGGTGCCCAGGCCTACCTTCGCGTCGAGCTCCAGAGCGGCGGTGAGATGCTCTTCTGCGCCCACCACGCCCGCGAGCACGGAGACAAGCTCAAGGAGGTGGCCGCCACCGTCCAGGACGAGACCCACAAGCTCGCCCCGACGGCGGCCACCCCGCCCACCGAGTAGTCGCGCACGACCGACGGCCCCGGACCTCCTGGTCCGGGGCCGTCGTCGTCCCCGGACGACCGGGCCAGGCAAATTCTTCGCGGATCCCGTGCGCGTGGCGCGCGGCCGTGCCATCCTGGACGAGCGCCAGGTCGCGCCGACGGACTGCCCCCCAGCCGTCGGACCGACCTGGCGCTCTGCGTCCGGCTCGAGTCTCCGGGCCGCGCATCCCCCGGACGCACGAACGCCGCCCACCTCGCGGTGAGCGGCGTCCGGTGGCGAGCCGTCAGTCGAGGTAGTCGCGCAGCACCTGCGACCGGCTCGGGTGGCGCAGCTTCGACATGGTCTTCGACTCGATCTGCCGGATCCGCTCGCGGGTCACGCCGTAGACCTTGCCGATCTCGTCGAGGGTCTTCGGCTGGCCGTCGGTGAGGCCGAACCGCATGCTGACGACGCCCGCCTCGCGCTCGGAGAGCGTGTCGAGGACGGCGTGCAGCTGCTCCTGCAGGAGCGTGAACGACACGGCGTCGGCCGGGACGATCGCCTCGGAGTCCTCGATGAGGTCACCGAACTCGCTGTCGCCGTCCTCACCGAGGGGCGTGTGCAGCGAGATGGGCTCGCGGCCGTACTTCTGGACCTCGATGACCTTCTCCGGGGTCATGTCGAGCTCCTTGGCGAGCTCCTCCGGCGTGGGCTCGCGGCCGAGGTCCTGCAGCATCTGCCGCTGGACGCGGGCGAGCTTGTTGATGACCTCGACCATGTGCACGGGGATGCGGATCGTGCGGGCCTGGTCGGCCATCGCGCGGGTGATGGCCTGACGGATCCACCAGGTCGCGTAGGTCGAGAACTTGTAGCCCTTGGTGTAGTCGAACTTCTCGACCGCACGGATCAGGCCGAGGTTGCCCTCCTGGATCAGGTCGAGGAAGAGCATGCCGCGACCGGTGTAGCGCTTGGCCAGCGACACGACGAGCCGCAGGTTGGCCTCGAGGAGGTGGTTCTTGGCGCGGCGGCCGTCCTCGGAGATCCACTCGAGCTCCTCGTGGACCTTCGGCGTCAGCTTGCCGCCCTTGGCCAGCTTCTCCTCCGAGAACAGGCCGGCCTCGATCCGCTTGGCGAGCTCGACCTCCATCTCGGCGTTGAGGAGCGGCACCTTGCCGATCTGCTTGAGGTAGTCCTTGACGGGGTCGGCCGTCGCGCCGGCGACCATGACCTGCTGGACCGGCTCGTCGGACTCGTCGGCGGCGGAGATCACGAACGACGAGGTGGCGGTCGCCTCCTGCTCGTCGGCCTTGATGGTCGGGTCGGCCTCGACGTCCTTCTCGAACTGCTCGTCGGGGACGTCGGGCAGGATCTTCTTGCCGTCGGCGCCGATGGTGCCGACCGCCCCGGCCGCTGCCGCCTTCTTCGCCGCGGCCGCGGTCGTCCTCGCGGCGGGCGCGGCCTTCTTGGCCGGAGCCTTCTTGGCGGCGGGCGCGGCCTTCTTCGCCGGGGCAGGGGCCTCGGCGGTCTCGGCCTCGGCGGGAGCCGCCTTCTTCGCGGCCGCCGTGGCCGTCTTGCGGGTCGTGCCGGCAGCCGCGGCGACGCGGGCCTCGGCCGGCAGGGCCACGCTCAGCCCGAGCGAGCTCAGGTGCGCCAGGAGCGACTTCAGGTGGCGGGGCTCGACGCCGGCCCGGTCACTGGCGAGACGCACCTCGTCGGGACTGAACGCCCCGGTCGGGGTGGCGCGCTCGATGAGGGCGAGGACGGCGGGGTGCTCGAGCACCTCCGAAGGAATCTTGCGTGCGTTCGAGGACACGAACACCTCTCGTGGAACATGCGCTTGGCTGCTGGGCGGTGGTGGTGCCGGTGGACACCACCTGGACTCAAGGCGCGACAAGGACCGCTGTCGTCAAGAGCCGCTTGCGACATTCTGCCACGCGCCGGGTGAGGTCCGGACCCAGACCCGCCCGGACCCCCCATCGGCCTCGTCCTCGGACCCGCCCGCGGGGGTCGGTCGCGCCCGCCCCGCCGCGCCGCCCGCGGGACTCAGCCGCTGCTCGGGAACTCCGAGATCGTCTCGACGAGGGCGCCGACCAGCTCGTCGGGCAGGTTCCGGGCGACGTCGGCCTGGCTGATCATGCCCACGAGGTCGTGGCCGTCGATCACGGGCAGGCGCCGCACCCGGGCCTCGCGCATCGTCCTCAGCATCTCCTCGACCGAGTCGTCGGCACCGATGGTGACGACCTCCGCGCCGGCGTGGTCCTGGACCTCGGCCTGGGTGGTGTCCAGGCCCTCGGCGACGCAGCGGAGCACGATGTCGCGGTCGGTGATCATCCCCTGCAGCCGGTCGTCCGCGCCGCAGATCGGCAGCGACCCGACCTGCAGGTCCCGCATCGTGCGCGCGGCCTCGGTGACCGTCTCGTCGACGCGGGCGCACTGCACGCCGCCGGTCATGATGTCGCGGGCAGCCACAGCCATCAGAGCCTCCTCGTTCGTGGTCGCGATCCCTCCCGGTGCCCACGTCGGCGACGTCGACACGGCTCGCCCGCCCGAGTGGCCCGGGTGGTGGCAGGTTGTGGCAAGATCGACGGCCTGTGGTGCAACAGCCGCCTGCCGACTGTCGTTCGAAGGAGCACGTTGTGCTTCAGCCCCCGACCGCGCGTGTCATCTGCGCTCCGCCTCCTCCCGCCGAGCCGGCCGCCCCTCCCCCGCTGCCCTGGCAGCACGATCCCGTGGAGGCCGCCGTCACCCCGGTCGACCTCTCCGACCGCGAGTGGCAGGTCATCGTCCTGGTCACCCAGGGCCTGTCCAACGACGAGATCGCCGAGCGGCTCTTCCTGGGCCTCAACACCGTCAAGACCCACGTCCGCAGCGGCTACCGCAAGATCGGTGCGCGCACGCGGTCGCAGGCCGCGGTCTGGGGCTCCGTGCACGGGCTGCTGTCCGTGGCGGTCGGCGTCCCCGGTGCCTGGACGGGCAGGAACGACCCGACCGGCGTCCGGGCGACGGCCCGTCGGCGCCACCGGTCGACGCTGGCACGGTAGGTCGACCGCGGCTCGAACAGCGGGCCGCTGACCTTCCTCGCGTGCTGCGGCGCAGGTCAGGAGGCCTGCGCCTTGGCGGCGGCCTTCTTCTCCTTCTTGAAGTCGCGCACCTTCTGCAGCGAGCCGGGGTCGACGACGTCGGCGACGGAGCGGTAGCCCTCGAGCGCGTAGTCGCCGGCGACGGCCTCCCAGCCCTGCGGGCGGACGTCGAGCTGCTTGGCGAGCAGGGCCACGAAGATCTTGGCCTTCTGCGCCCCGAAGCCGGGCAGCGCCTGGATCCGTCGACCGAGGTCCTTGCCGTCGGCCGCCTCGGTCCACAGCCGCTCCGTGTGGCCGTCGTACCGGTCGACGACGATCCGGGCGAGCTCCTGGAGCCGGGCCGCCATCGAGCCCGGGAACCGGTGGATGGCCGGCGTGACCGCGCAGAGCGCGGCGAACTCCTCGGGGTCGGCGGCCGCGATCCGGTGCGGGTCGAACGAGCCGAACCGGTCCGCGACCTTGGCCGGGCCGCGGAACGCGTGCTCCATCGGGTACTGCTGGTCGAGCATCATCCCCACGAGCAGCGCGAACGGGCTCGAGGTGAGGATGTCGTCGGCCGTGTCGTCACCGGTGATGTGGATCGCCATGGAGCTCATCCTCCCCCATCGCGCCCGGCCAGGGCGGCGGCGAGGGCGGGCGCGAGCGGCAGCCGGGGCAGCAAGGTCGCCTGCACGGCGTGGTAGAGGTCGGGCTTGCCGGTCCAGGTGAGCGTGCTCGCACCACCCGACGGTGAGCGCTCGTGCACCCACGAGCCCCGGTCGCGGTCGACGAACCAGGCCTCGACGTGCGCCCACCAGGCGTCGTACCGCTCCCGGTGCCGGGGGTTCCCGGTCGCCCGGTGCAGCGCCGACGTGGCCGCGACCGCCTCGGCGGCCACCCAGTGCATCCGCTCGCGCACCACCGGCGTGCCGTCCCAGTCGACGGTGTAGACGAAACCGTCGGCCCCGTCGACCGCCCACCCGAGCCGGGTCGCGGTGTCGGCCAGCGCGACCGCGTGGTCGACCATCCAGGCCTCGGCGTCGGGGCCGGCGCCGGCGTGCACCTGGAGCGCGAGCCGGGCCCACTCGAAGGAGTGGCCCAGGGTGGCGCCGTAGGGGCGGAACGGGTGGGCGGGCTGGTCGCGGTGGTGGTCGAGCACCGGCTCCCACGCCGGCGTGAAGTGCTCGGGGAGCAGCCACGCGTGGGCCGGAGCGAGGTCGCGGACGACGGCGGTGGTGATCCGCGTCGCCAGGTCGCGCAGGACGGCGTCGCCACGGACGTCGGCGGCGGCGAGCAGCGCCTCCACCCCGTGCATGGTCGCGTTCAGGCCCCGGTAGTCGTCGAGGCGCTCGAAGCCCTCGTCCCACTGCTCGGCCACCATCGCGTGCTCGTGGTCGACGAAGCGGTCGAGGACCTCGAGCGCCTCGTCCAGCACCTCGCCGGCGCCGGGACGCCCGGCCGCCTCGGCCGAGGACGCCGCCAGCACGACGAACGCGTGCTCGTAGGCGGTCTTGTCCCGCGTCGTCGGCGCCCCGGCGGCGTCCAGGCCGGCCCACCAGCCGCCGTGCGCGTCGTCGTGGAAGACGCCGGCCAGGGCCGCGAGCCCGTGGTCGGCAAGCGCGGCCGCGCCCGGGACGTCGAGCAGGGTCGCCAGTGCGTGGACGTGGGTCATCCGGGCGGTGATCCACAGCGCCCGGGGCCGGTCGGGGTCGAGGACGCCGTCGTCGTCGAGCCAGCCGAAGCCGCCGTCGCGGTGGCGGGCACCGACGCCGAAGCGCAGCAGCCGCGCGAGCTCGGCTGCCAACCAGGGGTCGGAGCCCGGGACGTCCAGGTCAGGCCTTGACGGCGAGCACGGGGCAGTGCGCGTCGAGCAGCACCCGCTGGGCGTTGGACCCGAGGATCAGCTTGCCGACCGGCGTGCGGCGGCGCAGCCCGATGACGATCAGGTCGGCGTCGCTGGACGCCGCCACGCTGACGAGGTCCTCGGAGGCCTCCAGCCCGCGGACGAGCTGGCGCAGGTCGTAGGCGACGCCGGACGCGTCGAGCTTGGCGCGCGCGCCGACGAGGTCCGGCTCCCCCTCGTCGCCCTGCGCCCGGTAGGAGTGGACGACGACGAGGTCGGAGCCCCGCAGCCGCGCCTCCTCGATGGCCTTGTCGAGGGCAGCTTCGCCCTCGGGCTTGGGCACGTATCCCACGACCACGGTCGACATGTCGGGCAGGCTATACCGCCCGCGGCCCTCGCGGCACCTGTGGAGGGCGCCGGTGGACGTGTCGTCGCCGTGGAACGCTGGCCCGATGCTGCCGCCGACCGCCAGCGCGATCCTCGAGCCGGTCCCCCGCGACCTGCGCGAGCAGCTGCGGCGCGCCGTCGTCCACCAGGTGCTCCACGAGCCCCGGCGGGCCTACCCGCCCAGCGTGCACGTCGGCGTCCCGGGTGCGGTGTCGACCGCGGTCGAGCTCGACCGGCGGGTGGGCCGGCTCGACCACGCGCTGCGCACCGACGTCCTCGAGGCCATGCTGCGCGCGGTCGAGCGCCCCGGCACCGCCCCGGTGGTGTGGCTGGCCCGCTGCGGACCGGTCCAGGCCCTCGACGTCGACCTCGCCTGGCTGGCCGCGGCCAGGGGTGCGGCCGCCGAGCTCGACCGGCCGCTGCCGATGGTCGTCGTCACCCGCCGCAGCTGGCGCGACCCGTCGACCGGCGTCGGTCGCAGCTGGTCGCGCCTGCGGGCCGCCGACGCCCGGCGGGCCGGCCACCCGGGCGCGTGAGCCTCACGACCAGGTGTGCACCGGCTCGTTGGTGTGCATCCGCTCGCGGTACTCCAGCAGCGTCGCCCGGAGGTCGTCGAACCGGTCGCCGCCCGACGTCGCCCGCGCGCGCATCGCGTCGACGAACCACTCCGCGCCGTTGGTGCGCAGCAGGCAGCGCTGCTCGATGATCCCGAGGAGCCGGTCGGCGGTCTCGGTCTCGACGCCCCACGACGCGAGCCCCTCGTGGGCCAGCGGCAGCAGCCGGCGCAGCACCAGCTCGGTCGCCGGCACCTGGCCGACGCCGGGCCAGTAGACCTGGGCGTCGATGCCGTGCTGGGCGGCGACGTGGAAGTTCTCCTCGGCGGCGCTGAACGACATCTGCGACCACAGCGGCCGCTCGCTCTCCGCGAGCGCGCGGACCAGGCCGAAGTACAGCGCGGCGTTGGCCATCGTGTCGGCGACCGTGGGGCCGGCGGCGAGGACCCGGTTCTCGACGCGCAGGTGCGGCACGCCGTTGTTGATGTCGTAGACGGGCCGGTTCCAGCGGTAGATGGTGCCGTTGTGGAGCCGCAGCTCGGACAGCGACGGCGTGCCGCCGGACTCGAGGACGGCGAGCGGGTCCTCCTCGTCGGTGATCGGCAGCAGCGCCGAGAACCAGCGCACGTTCTCCTCGAAGAGGTCGAAGACCGAGGTCACCCAGCGCTCCCCGAACCAGACGCGGGGCCGGACTCCCTGGGCCTTGAGCTCCTCGCCGCGGGTGTCGGTGGCCTGCTCGAAGAGCGGGATCCGGGTCTCGCGCCACAGCTGCCGGCCGAGCAGGTACGGCGAGTTGGCGCCGACCGCGAGCTGGATGGCCGAGATCGCCTGGGAGGCGTTCCAGTACGCCGCGAACTGGTCCGGCGAGGTCTGCACGTGCAGCTGCGTGCTGGTGCAGGCGGCCTCGGGGACGATCGAGTCGGACGTCGTCTCGAGCGACTCCGCGCCGGCGCCGCTGCCGCCCTTGACCGAGATGATCAGGTCCTCGCCGCGCGCGTGCAGGATCTGCTCGCTGAGCAGCTTGTAGCGCGGGTTGGCGCTGATGCTGTGCATGCCCATGTGGCCCTCGGCCAGCGTCGGCAGCACGCCGATCATCACCAGGTGCGCGCCGACCGCGGCCGACTTCTCCTCGGCGTCGTTCAGGCTGCGCCGGAGGTTCTCCTCGAAGGTCTCCAGGCCGCCCTCGCGCAGCTTGGCGGGCGGCACGTTGATCTCGATGTTGAACTGCCCGAGCTCGGTCTGGAAGTCGGGGTCGGCGATCGCGGCCAGCGCCTCGGCGTTGCGCAGCGCCGGGTCGCCGACCTCGTCGACGAGGTTGAGCTCGACCTCGAGCCCGGTCATCGGGTCGTCGGTGTCGAACGCCGCCTCGCGCAGCATCCGTGCGAAGACGTCGAGGCACCGACGCACCTTCTCGCGGTGCCGGGTGCGGTCCGCGGGGGTGAACTCCTGGAGGTCGACCTCTTCGCCCATGGCCAGACAATAGAGCCATCCGCGCCGCCTGCTCAGGCCGAGTCCAGGCCCTCCGCGCGGCCGGGGTCGCGCGCCGTCGCCGACCAGGCCGTCGGCGGGACCGCGCGCTCGAGCGCCTCGGCCACCAGGTCGGCCAGCGTGCAGCCGGGGTCGACCTCGCGACACCGGTCGACGGCGCACCACGCGAGCGCTCCGTCGCCGGCCTGCCAGGCGGCCCAGCCGAGCAGCGCGGCGGGGGCGGAGCGCAGGTGCGGGGGGCTGCGTCGCACCAGGTCGCTCAGCAGGACGACGGCCGCCCGCGCCCGCCCGGGGGCGATCCCGGACCACGCCGCGTCGCGCACCCGGCGCGACCGCATCCCCCGGAGCAGCCGGGCGGCCTCGGGGTCGCTGCAGCAGGTGCCGGCGTCGAGGTGGGTGCGGACCAGCACCTCGGCCCACGCGTCCTCGGCCGGGTCGTCGCCGGACGGGTCGTCGTGGGCCGGGTCGTCGTGGGCCGGGGCGAGCAGGGCCGCGACCGCCGCGACGCCGGCCGGGTCGGGCGCGAGCGTGGCGGCCAGGTCGCCGCGCGACCCGTGCGTGACCCGGCCGTCGAGGACGGCGTGCGCCAGGAACGGGTGCGTGGCCAGCGCGTCGGTGCTGTAGGCGACCCCCGCCGTGCGGAGGGCCGGGTCGCGGGCGAGCAGCGGGTACCAGCGCGCCGCCGCCACCCGCACCGCCTCCACGACCACCACCGGGCTGCGCGCGAAGGCCTCGCGCAGCGCCGTCCACGCCGCGGCGGCCGCCCGGGCGTCGTCGGTGTAGACCAGCAGGACGACCCGGCCGGCCCCGTGACGGGTGGCGGGACGCAGCAGCGAGTCGGCCACCTCGGCCAGCGCGACCGGGTCGTCGGGTGGGGGCAGGTCGACGCGTGCGTGGAAGCGGTGCCGGGCGTCGAGCGTCAGCAGCACCACCGACTCGGTCGGCCAGAACCCGAGGACGACGGCGGCGGCCGCCAGCAGGTCCTCGGGGGTGCGGGCGGTGAGGGTGGTGCGGGTGGCGCCGGTGGAGGGAGTCGCGGGCTGCGAGGGCTTCGGGGTCATGGGCCACGGTCCCTCCCGGGCCCGCCGGCGCGCGCCGGGCCGACGCGGCCCTGTGGACGACGGGCTCCTCCACAGGCCGTCGCCCGCGGACGTGGTCATCCCAGGTCGTTGCGCTCGGCCCAGAGGGCCGCCTGGGTCCGGTCCTGGACGCCGATCCGGGCGAAGGCCGAGGTCAGGTGGGCCTTGACGGTCCGCTCGGTGATGCCGAGGCGTCGGGCGACCTGCTTGTTGGCCAGGCCGTCGCGCACGAGCGCGAGCACCTCGGTCTCCCGGGGGGTGAGCTCGACGCGTCCCGCCCGGCCCGGGCCCTGCGCGCGGGCGGTGAGCAGGGACCGTGCGGCCCGCGGGTGGATCGGGGACTCCCCCCGGCTGACGGCACGCACGCCCTCGATGAGGTCGTCGGGATCGGCGTCCTTGAGCAGGTAGCCGACGGCGCCGGCGTCGAGCGCGGCGACGATGCGCTCGGCGTCGGAGTACGACGTCAGCACCAGCACCTGGGTGACGGGGTGCTCGGCGAGGATCCGGCGCGTCGCGGTGACGCCGTCGACGTCGGGCATCTGCAGGTCCATCACCACGACGTCGGGCGCGACGTCCGCGACCACCACGAGCGCCTCGGCGCCGGTCGCGGCCTGACCGACGACGTCGATGTCGTCGACGGCGCCGAGCAGCTGCGCGAGCCCGCCCCGGACCACCGCGTGGTCGTCGACCAGCACGACCCGGACCGCGCGCCCTGGCGTGGGCCCGCTCACGCGCCCACCTCGAGACGCACCGTCGTGCCCGACCCGACCGAGGACACGACGTCGAGGCGACCGCCGTGGTCGCGGGCCAGGCTCGCCAGCCCCCGCAGGCCGAACGACCCGTCACCGGCCGCGGCGGGGTCGAAGCCGACGCCGTCGTCGCTGACGGTCAGCACCACCTCGGCGCCGGGGCGGACGACGGTGACCTCGAGGCGCCGGGCCCGTGCGTGGCGCAGCGCGTTGCGGGTGGCCTCCTGCGCGACCCGCCAGACGAGGGCCACGGTGTCGTCGGGGACGCCACCGAGGCCCGCGACGGAGATCGCGACCTCGACGCCGAGGTCCGCGGCGCCGGCGGTCAGGTCGTGCAGCGCGGCCTCCAGGTCGTCGGCGCCCAGCCCGGGCGGGTGGATCTCGACGAGCAGGGAGCGCAGGCTCCGCATGCTCGACCGCAGGCTCGTCGTCGCGTCCAGCAGCTGCTCGCGCTCGGCCGGGTCCCCCGGGCGCCGGGCCAGGGCCGACAGGGCGAACGACGTCCCGGCCAGGTCCTGGACGACGCCGTCGTGCAGGTCGCGTGCGATCCGGCGGCGCTCGGCGTCGGATGCGTCGGCGGCCGCGACCAGCAACCGCTCGCGCTCGACGGCGGCCCGGGTCAGGCGCCGGGTCAGCACCCACAGCAGCGACGTGGCCAGCACGAGCACCAGGAGCAGGGAGCCGACCGTGATCGTGCGGAAGGGCGCGACGAGCTCGGCCTGGCGCTCCTGGATCTCGTCGGCGTCGAAGTAGGCCTCGAACAGCAGCGGCTCGCCCTCGGGCGACTCGATGCGCGTGTAGACCTCGACCAGGCTCCCGCCGTCGCGCTCGTAGCGGTTCTCGGGCTCGGCGAGGTCGGAGACCTCGGCGTCGGTGCCACCGTGGTCGAGCACGTCGAGCTCCTCCTCGTCGAGGGCGAAGTCCTCACCGAACAGCCGGGCCTCGTCGGACCACACGATCCGACCCTCGCGGTTCCAGATCTTCACCCGCCGCACCTGGTCGGTGACCAGCCGGGTCCGCACCTGGTGGTCGAAGCGGTCGACGGCCCCGGGCTCACCGGTGACGAGACCGCGCGGGAGCGAGCGCTCGGCGACCGACCGGGCCAGCACCTCGGTGGTGGCGCCGGCGTCGGAGAGCGCCTCCTCGCGCGCCGCGCGGCCGGCGAGGGCGTTCGTCACGACCAGCAGCACCACCAGCACGAGGAGCCCGGCGGCCAGGAACTGGGCCACCGGGCTCCGCACCGTGCCGGCGAGTCGCGTCATGTCCCGACGATCATGACGCCTCAGTAGGTGACCCGGGCCACGCACCGCTGGCCGGCGTGGCGGGCGCGGAGGACGAACGTGTCCTGGCCGGGCTGGTCGACGACCTTCCGCTCGACCTCGAACGAGCCGCTGCGGGCCGTGGTGCGGGAGGCGCCGCTCGCCGCCCGACCGCCGTCGTGGCGCAGCGTCCAGGTCCAGCGCTGGCCGGCCTGGTTGCTGTCCACCTCGGCCTCGACCTCGATCCGGCCGTCGTCCTGCTGGGCCTTCATCTTCCACCGCGCGCCGTCGGAGCACGTGCCGGTGCGCTCCACCCGGTCGTCGTCGTCCCCGGCGTGCGCCGGCGACCCCGCCACGAGCGGGGTGAGGAGGGCGGCGGTGACGGCGGCCGTCGCGGTGGCCGTGCGAATCTTACTGGTCATGGGAGCTCCTTCGGTGGGTGGCGGACGGCCGCGGGCCGTCCCTCTCGACGACCTCAGTCAAGGCCCGCGGGGGTCGCGGTTCCCAGATGTCCGGTGGTCCTAGTACCTGCCCCGCACCGCGCCGGTCCGGCGGAGGTAGTTTCGGCGGCGTGCGGAACACGGCCTCGGTCCTCCACCTGGACCTGGACGCCTTCTTCGCCTCCGTCGAGCAGCGCGACAAGCCGTCGCTGCGCGGCAAGCCGGTCGTCGTCGGCGGCACCGGCGGGCGGGGCGTGGTCGCGACGGCGTCCTACGAGGCCCGGGTCTTCGGCGTCCGCTCGGCCATGTCGACCCGGGAGGCGCGCTCGCGGTGCGGGCACGCGGCCTTCCTGTCCGGCCGCTTCCACGCCTACCGCGAGGCCAGCCACCAGGTGATGACGCTGCTGCGCTCGGTCTCCCCGCTCGTGGAGCCGCTCTCGCTCGACGAGGCGTTCGTCGACCTCGCGCAGGCCGACCCCGCCGAGCTGCCCGACCTCGGCGTCGCCAGCGTGACGACCTACGCCGAGCGGCTGCGCGAGCGGGTCGCCGAGGTCACCGGCGGGCTGACGGCGTCGGTGGGCATCGGCACGTCGAAGTTCATCGCCAAGGTCGCCAGCGAGCTCGACAAGCCCGACGGGCTGACCGTCGTCCCGCCCGGCACCGAGCGCGACCTGCTGCGCCCGATGAGCGCGACCGTCATCCCCGGCGTCGGTCCGGCGACGGCCGAGCGGCTGCGCCGGGCCGGGATCCTCACCGTCGCCGACATCGAGGCGACCGGCCTCGACGACCTGGTCGGCCTGGTCGGCAAGGCCCACGGCGCCGGGCTGCACTCCCTCGCCCGGGCCCGCGACGACCGGCCGGTCGTGGCCGAGCGCGAGGCCAAGTCGGTCAGCTCGGAGGGCACCTACGAGACCGACCTCACCGACCGCAGGCTGATGGAGGGCCTGCTCACCCGGCAGGCCGGCGAGGTCGCGACGCGGCTGCGCAAGCACGGGCTCGCCGGGCGCACGGTGACCATCAAGGTGCGCCTGCACGACTTCACCACGCTCGGCCGCTCCACCACGCTGCCCGAGCCGACCGACAGCACCGCCGTGGTCGCCCGGCTGGCGCGCCGGCTGCTCACCGACCTCGACACCTCCGGCGGCGTGCGGCTGCTCGGCGTCGGGGTCTCCGGCCTGGCCGACTGGATCCAGGACGACCTGTTCGGCGAGACCGAGGACGAGCCCGAGCCGCTCGACCTGCCCGAGGCACCGAGCACCCGCCGGGTCGTCTACGCACCCGGCCTCGACGTCGTCCACGACGAGATGGGCCGGGGCTGGGTGTGGGGGTCGGGGCGCGGCGTCGTCACGGTCCGGTTCGAGACCGCCGAGACTCCCCCCGGTCCGGTGCGGTCCTTCGCCGTCGACGACGCGGCGCTGCGGCTGTGGCTGCCCGATAACCCGGTGACCGAGGAGCCCGTCGCGCCGTAGCGTCGACCCGTGCAGATCTCACCCGTCGACGTGACCAGCGACCTCGCCCTGCGCGCGTGCTTCGACCTCGAGCGGCGGGCGGTGCTGGTCGGTCGCGAGGACATGCCGCACTGGTCGTGGCCGGAGATGGCGGCCGTGTGGCAGCTCCCCGACCCGGGTGAGAGGGCGGTCCTCCTCGACGGCACCGAGGACGGCCGGGTGGTCGCCGTGGCCGTGCTCTTCATGCCGCTGCTCGACAACACCGACAAGTGCTGGCTCGGCGTGGCCGTCGAGCCCGCCGACCAGGGGCGCGGGCTGGGACGGGAGATGCTCGACGCCGTGTGCGCGCTCGCGGTCGCCGAGGGCCGCACGGAGCTGCTCGCCGAGGTGAAGCTGCCCTTCGACGAGGTCGCCAGCCACCGCGCGCGACGCTTCGCCGAGGCGGCGGGCTTCACGCTCTCCAACGTCGAGGTCGTGCGCCACCTCCGGCTGCCGGTCCCCACCCGCGACCTGGAGGCCTGGGCCGGGCAGGCCGCCCCCCGCCACGACGGCTACCGCCTCGAGACCTACCTCGACGAGGTGCCCGACGACCTCGTCCCGTCGCTGTGCGTGCTGCTGGGCCAGCTGGCGGTCGACGCGCCCACAGGCGAGGCCGAGTGGGAGGAGGAGCTGATCACCCCCGAGCGGTACCGCGAGAACCAGCGCTCGCTCGTCGCGGCCGGACGCCGGATCTACGAGACCGTCGCGATCGCCCCCGACGGCACCGTCGCGGCGCAGTCGACCATCTCGGTCCCGCCGGCCGGCGGGCGCACGGACGCCTCCCAGTGGGGCACCTTCGTGCACCGCGAGCACCGCGGCCGACGCCTCGGCCTCGCCGTCAAGGCGGCCAACCTGCGCACCGTGCAGGAGGCGCACCCCGAGATGCGCCGGATCGTCACCCAGAACGCCGAGACCAACGACCACATGGTCTCCATCAACGAGCTGATGGGCTTCGAGCCGGTCGAGGCCTCGGTCGAGCTGATCAAGCGGGTGTGAGCGCAGG
Source organism: Nocardioides sp. S-1144 (assembly GCF_005954645.2). Classification (NCBI taxonomy): domain Bacteria; kingdom Bacillati; phylum Actinomycetota; class Actinomycetes; order Propionibacteriales; family Nocardioidaceae; genus Nocardioides; species Nocardioides dongxiaopingii. The sequence goes on along the minus strand of NZ_CP040695.2, from coordinate 1,839,026 downwards.
CGGGCTCAGCCCGACCACGCCGACCACAGGTCGGCGTACCGGCCGCCGGCGGCGACCAGCTCCTCGTGGGTGCCCTGCTCGACGATGCGGCCGTCGTCCATCACCAGCACCCGGTCGGCGACCACGGCCTGGCTGAGCCGGTGCGCGATCACGAGGGCCCCGCGGCCCTCGGTGACGGCGAGCGCGGCCGTCTCCAGCTCGCGGGCACCGGCCGACCCGGCCTCGGCGGTGGCCTCGTCGAGGACGACGAACCACGGGTCGAGGAGGGCCACGCGGGCCAGCGCGACCTGCTGCGACTGGGTGGGGGTCAGGGCGTGGCCGTGCTCGCCGACCACCGTGTCGAGCCCGTCGGGCAGGGCCGCGACCCAGCCCCACGCCAGCACCGTCTCCAGGGCGGCGCGGACCTGCTCGTCGTCGGCGCCGGGGTCGGCGAGCAGGACGGCGTCGCGCAGGGTGGCGGAGAAGTCGTGCACCTCCTGGCTGACCAGCGCCACGCACCGACGCAGCCGGGTCCGCCCGATCTCGGCGAGCGGCGTCCCGGACACCCGGACCTCGCCGCGCGTCGGGTCGAGGACGCCGGCCGCCACGGCCCCGAGGGTCGTCTTGCCGGCGCCGCTGGCACCGACGAGCGCGACCCGCTCCCCGGGCGCCACGGTGAGGTCGACGTCGCGCACCACCGGGTGGTCGGCGACGTAGGAGTGGCTGAGCCCGCGCACGGTGAGCGGCCCCGGCTCGAGGGCGGTCTCGGCCGGCTCCGCCGCACGCGGCACCAGCACGACGCCGACCAGCCGGGTCAGCGACGCCCCGGCCGACTGCACCTCGTCGAAGAGGAAGATCAGCGCGCCGATGGGGTTGAAGAGGCGGTGGAAGAACAGCGCCGCCGCGGTGACCTCACCGACGGTGGCCGCCTCCGAGCGCACCAGCAGGAAGCCGGTGCCGAGCACCGCGAGCAGGCCCACCAGCTCGGCCCGGTTGTTGCGCGCGCCGAAGCGCATCAGGAGGCCGAAGACGTCGAGGGTGATCTGGACCGCCGCCCACGACGCATCCCGGATCCGGCCGACCTGCCGGTCCTGCAGCCCGTAGGCGCGCAGGGTCGCGGCGCCCTGGAACCCGGTGACCAGGGCCTCGGCCCGCTCCCCCTGGGCGACCCGCTCGCGCTGGTAGTAGGGGCCCGAGCGCGGCAGGTACCAGCGCAGCGAGAGCCAGTACGCCGGCCCGGCCACGAGGCCGGCGAGGCCGAGCCGCCAGTCGAGGGCGACCAGCCCGGCCACGGTGAACAGCACCGCGATCGCCGACCCGACGACGGTGGGCACCACCAGCTCCAGGGAGCGGCTGATCGCACGGACGTCGTCACCGACCCGGCTGACGACGTCGCCGACGCCGGCGTCCTCGACGACGCCGTGGTCGAGGTGCAGGGCCCGGTCGACGACGTCCTCGCGCAGCGCCGCGAGGGCGGGCTGGACGGCGCGCGCCAGCAGCGACTCGGCCGCCCAGGTGGCCAGGCCGACCAACAGCCCGGCGACCGCGATGCCGACGGCGTACCGGGCGATGGTCGAGGGCCCCGAGCCACCGGAGTCGTCGAGGACGGCGTCGACGGTGCGACCCATCAACCAGGGTCCGCCCAGCTGGGCCAGGCCGACGACGGCGAAGGCCAGCGCGGCCAGCGTCAGGACGCCGCGGTGGCGGCCCAGGTAGCCGCGCGAGACCCGCCAGGACTCCCGCGCCGGGGCGATCGGCAGGATCATCGCGACCTCATCGGAGCACCGTCTCCCGGTAGCTCTCGTGGGCCAGCAGGTCGTGGTGGGTGCCCTCCAGCACCACGCGACCGCCACGGACCAGGACGACCCGGTCGGTGCGCGCGAGCAGGGTGGGGCTGCACGTGACCAGCCAGGTGGTGAGGTCACCGGCCGCGGGGCCGCGCAGGTCGTGGATGCCGGCCGCGACGCGCTGCTCGGTGACGGGGTCGACGGCGGTGGTGGGGTCGTGCAGCACCAGCACCGGGGCGTCGGCGGCGAGGGCGCGGGCGACCGCGACGCGCTGGCGCTGCCCGCCGGAGTAGGTGGTCGCCGAGGCCGAGACGGGCTCGTCGAGCCCGCCGGGCCGCAGCGCGAGGACCTCGTCGGCGGCCGAGGCGAGCAGCACCCGGTCCAGGGCGTCGTCGTCGAGGCGGCCCCAGGGGTCGACGTTGCTGCGCAGGGTGCCCTCGAACAGGTCGACGCGGTGCGGCACCACGACCAGCGTGCCCCGTCGCACGCCGACCTCGAGGTCGCCCAGCGGCGTGCCGCCCAGGCAGACGTCGCCGACGACGTCGTCGGGGTGCGCGTCGCCGCCCAGCAGCCGCACCAGCGCCTGCGCGTCGGCCGGGTCGGCCACGGCGACGCCGAGGAGCTCACCCGGCGGCGAGTGCAGGTCGAGCCCGCGCAGCGAGCCGTGGGCGACGCCGGCCAGGCTCAGCGTGGTCCCCCGGGTCGCGCCGTGGGACGTCGCGCCGGCCGGGTCGGCGGCACCGGCCGGGAGGTGCGGCGAGGCGAGGAAGTCGACGATGCGCCGGCCCGAGGCGACGGCGGAGGCGAGCTGGGCGCTCATGTCGGCCAGGATCGCGATCGGCTCGGCGAGGAACTGGGTGAGCCCGACGATGGCGATCAGCTCACCCACCGAGATCTCGCCCTCGAGCGCCAGCCGGCCGGCGAGGAGGGTGACCACGGCGAGGAACAGGCCGCTGAGCACCTGCGCCAGGCCCGCCAGCGCGGCGCGGGCCCCGGCGACGCGCACCGCGGCGTCGCGGGTCTCGCCGCTGGCCACGCGGTAGCGGGCCGCCCCGGCCGACTGCCCGCCGATGCCCTGGAGCACCCGCAGCCCACGCACCAGGTCGACGGCGAGCCCGGCCGAGGTGGCCGCGCGCTCCTGCTGGACCCGGCTGCGGCGCCCGATCCGCGGCGTGGCCACCTGGGTCACGGCCAGGCACAGCGGCAGGCCGCCGAGGATCACCAGGCCGAGCAGCAGGTCGGTGCGCAGCAGGACGACCGCGGCGATGCCGACCGCGACGATCGAGCCGGCCGCGTAGCCGGCCATCCGCAGCGCGTAGCCCACCTCCTCGGCGTCGGACGTCGCCAACGACAGCGTCTCACCGGCGAGTCGGTCGGTGCGCAGGCCGCGGGCGTCGAGCGCGTGCGCGGCGACCTCCGAGCGGAGCTCGTGGACCTCGCCCTCGATGGCGCGCACCCCGAACCGCGCCCCGAACCGGTAGCTGTAGCTGAGCACCGCGAACAGCACGCACAGCCCGGCCGCCCAGGCCAGGAAGGCCGACCCGTCGCCGGTCGCGACGCCGTGGTCGATGGTCAGGCCGATCACCACCGGCACCAGCGCCTCGCAGACCTGCCAGGAGACGAGCAGCGCGACGTACGGGCTCAGCAGCCGCCGGTTGCGGCGCAGCGCACGGCGCACGACGCCCCACCCGGTCTCTGGCACCGGACCAACTTAGGGCACCCTTACGAAGCGCACCGCACCGCCCGGTCGCACCTGCGCGCAGCGGGCCAGGTCGTCGCGCTCGACGACCGCGAGGACCGGGTAGCCCCCGGTCGTCGGGTGGTCGGCGAGCAGCACCACCGGACGGCCGTCCGGCGGGACCTGGACGGCACCGAGCACCATGCCCTCGCTGGCCAGCTCGCCGGGACGGACCCGCTCCAGCGCGGTGCCCGCCTCGAGCCGGAGACCCACCCGGTCGGAGGCCGGGCCGGCGACGTACGACGTCGCGCAGAGCCGGTCGAGGGCGTCGGCGGCGAACCAGTCCGCCCGCGGCCCGGGGCGGACCCGCAGCGGGCCGGGCCGCACCACGGCCGGGACGTCGACCGGCACCGGCGACCCCACCGGCTCGCCCAGCGCGAGCACCGTGCCCGCCGCGACGACCGGCGGGCCGACCCAGGCGAGGGTGTCGGTCGAGCGGGAGCCGAGCACCGGCTCGACGTCCAGGCCACCGGCGACGGCGAGGTAGGAGCGGACCCCGGCCGTGGCCGGGCCCAGCCGCAGCTCGGCGCCCGCCGGGAGCCACTCGGGCCGTCCGTGGCCGCGGGCCGCCCCGTCGACGCTGACCGGGCACGCGGCCCCGGTCACCGCGACCCAGCGCGACGCCGTCGACCGGAGCCGGAGACCGCCCAGGGTGACCTCGAGCAGCGCCTGCGCCACCGGCCGGTCGTCGTTGCCGACCAGCCGGTGCGCGTGCCGGGCCGCAGGAGCGTCGAGCCAGCCCGCCCGCGGGACGCCGAGGTGGGCCAGGCCCGGGCGGCCGGCGTCCTGCACGGTGACCAGCCCGCCGACGTCGAGGACCTCCCACGTGCTCACGCCGGCACGAACCTCACCCGGGTGCCCGGTGCGAGCAGCGCCGGTCCGCGCCCCCGGCCCTCCCGGTCGCCGGCCCGCGCGGGGTCCCACAGCACGGCGTCGGTGCGGCCGAGGAGCCGCCAGCCCCCGGGCGAGCCGGTCGGGTAGACGCCGCACCAGGCGCCGGCCAGCCCCACCGAGCCCGCCGGCACCCGGGTCCGGGGCGTGTCGAGCCGGGGCACGGCCAGGTCGGCCGGCAGCCCGTCGAGGTAGGCGAAGCCGGGCGCGAAGCCGCAGAACGCCGCGACGAACGTCGTCCCCGCGTGTCGCGCGACCACGCCGTCGCGGTCGGTGCCCCACCGCTCGGCCACGTCGTCGAGGTCGGCGCCGTCGTAGGTCGTCGGCAGCTCGACCAGGTCGCCCTCCGCCACGGGCACGGCCGGCGACCAGTCCGCGACCAGGCGGTGCACCGCGGCCACGTCGTCGGGCCCGGCGAGGCCGTCGAAGAGCACCGTGGCCGCGGCCGGGACCACCTCGAGCGCGGGCACGGCCGCGGCGCGGGCGAAGAGGGCCAGCGACAGGGCCTGCCCGGCGTCGGCGACCTCGGCCAGCAGCGCGGTCGGTCCGACCGGGAGCAGGGAGGGCGGCATGGGGGAAGTGTTCCCGACGCGGCGACCCCCGCGGCACCGGCGGGCCGGGACCGCCGGCGGGCGCGCTCCGCGAGGGGGCGCCGGGATGGAGGGAGATGGGTGAGGGCCTCGTGTAGGTATGAGCTCCACGAGGCCCTCGGGGTGCCTGGCGAGGTGACGTGCCGGGCGACCTGCGGACCCTCCGACCCCGCCGTCCCCGTCACCGGTCCGACGCCGCGAGCTGCCTCGCGGGGTGGGTCTTCGTGCCTGCCGATCCCCGTCGCTCCGATCCCCCTCGCGGGTTCCCTCGGCTTCGGTAGGGAGAGTTCTACGGGGGGCGACCGCCTGCCGCAAGGGGCTCGGGCCAACCGATCTCCCACCCACCGGTGCCCCCCGGGGTCATCCACAGGAAACGACGGTCTCTCCACCACACCCGTCCCGTCGTCCACAGGATCGGCCACACCCTGTGGACGACGACGCCCGGTGGTCTAGGCCGGCTGCCCGGTCCGGACGACGAGGCGCGCGACCTGGCCGGCCGGTCCCGAGGCCCAGCAGGCGGCCGGCACGCACTGGACGCTGTCGTACCCGCCCGCCGGGCCGGCCCGGAACGGCTTCCACGTGCGGCCGCGGTCGCGGGAGACGTCCACGCCGCCCGGCCCGACCGCGACGACCCACGAGCGCCAGAAGTCGACGCCGCTGCGGTAGCCCGAGAGGTCGCCGGCGTTGGTCCAGGTGCGACCGCCGTCGCGGGTGAGGGCCGCCCGGTCGACGCCGTCGTCCTCGAGCTCGAAGTCGCCGCCGACGGCGACCCCGACGCCGCGGCCGCGGAAGGCCAGCGAGAAGACGCCCCCGGCCTCGGACGCCGGCAGGGTCGAGTCGGTCGCCCGCCACGTGCGGCCGTCGTCGCGCGTCGCGAACACCCGGGCGCGGGCGCCGCCGGAGGCGAGGTAGGCGCGGTGCCGCCCGGCCGTCACCAGGCAGGTGCCGCTGGCGGCGAAGCCGAACTCGCCCTCGGCCCGCGGCATCCCGGCCCGCGGCAGCACCCGCCACGAGCGGCCGCCGTCGGTGGTCGACAGGATGCGGAACCGGCCGTTGACCGGGTCGCTCATGGCCAGCCCGCGACGGTCGCCGGGCCACATCGCCAGGCAGTCGTAGAACGCCCTCGGGTCGCGGTTGACGAAGGTCCTCGTCCAGGTGCGGCCGGCGTCGTCGGTGCGGTAGATCCGGCTGTCGCGTCCCTCGCCGATGGTCATCGCCAGCGCCGTCCGGGCGTCGGCGGCCTCGATGTCGCGGAACAGCAGCCCGTCGGCGCCGGGCGGGCTGACGTCCTGCCAGGTCGCGCCGGCGTCCGTGGTGCGCCACACCCCGCCCTCGCTCCCGCCGACCCACGCGACCCGGCCGCTGACGGCGTCGAGGCCGCGCAGCTGCTGGTCGGTGTCGACGGGCACCGGCTTCCACCGGGTGCGGGCGGGGTCGGAGCCCGGCTCGGCCCCCACCGAGGACGAGGTCGAGCCGGGGACGAGCCCGACGGCGAGGAGCAGGGCGGCGAGGGTTCCGAGGGTGCGACGCATGACCTCCACGATGTCGACCCGGGACGTCGGTGTCCAGGCTCAGGCGAACGGCGCCAGCGTGTGCCCGGCCGCCTCGAGCGCGGTGCGGCAGGCCACGGCGTGGGCCACGGCGTCCGGGCTGTCGCCGTGGACGCAGACCGAGGCCACCGGCCGCCCGGGTGCCGGCGGGTCGGCGAGCTCGACGGCCCGCGCCGCGATGGTGGCGGCGTCGGTGACCAGGGCGCCGGGGCGGTCGCGCGGCAGCAGCCGCCCGTCGGAGCCGTACCCCCGGTCGGGGAAGCCCTCGAGCACGACCCGCCGCCCGGACGCCGCCGCCCGGTCGAGCAGCACGCCCGGCATCCCCAGCACCGGCAGGTCGCCGGAGCCGGCCAGGACCGCGGCCGCCTGCTCCTCGTCGTCCATCGTGCGGTGGTAGAGCGCGCCGTGCGCCTTGAGGTAGCGGACGTCGGTGCCGGCGGCCCGGGCGATCGCGGTCAGGACGCCGACCTGGTCGGCCACCTGCTCGCGCAGCACCGCGCCGGGGACGTCGAGCGCCACCCGCCCGAACCCGGCCCGGTCGGCGTAGGACACCTGGGCGCCGACCGCGACGCCGCGCTCGGCGGCCTGCGCGCAGACCGCGCGCATGATCGCACCGGTGCCGGCGTGGTAGCCGCAGGCGACGTTCGCGCTGGTGACGACGGCGAGCAGGGCGGCGTCGTCGGTGACCTCCTCGCCGAGGTCCGCGTTGAGGTCGACGGTCACAGCCGCTTGCCCAGGAACTCCTCGGTCACGTGGTAGCCGAGCCGGTCGTAGAGCGCCCGGGCGGCGTGGTTGTGGCCGAAGACGTTCAGGCCCAGGGCGTGCGCGCCCCGCTCGCGGGCCCAGAGCGCGCCGGCGCGCATCAACCCGGCGCCGTGACCGCGGCGGCGGCGCTCCTCGTGGACGGCGACGTCGTAGACGAAGGCCATCGGCCGCTCGGTGCTCAACCACAGCGTGCCGACCGTCGGCCGGCCGTCCTCGCCCGCCGCCCGGCCGACGAAGAAGTGGTGGTGCTCGCTGTCGACGCCGTCGGGGAGCAGCTCGGCGTGCTGCTGGCGCGAGACCTCGCGCGCCCGCTCGGGCGACTCCCCCGCCCGGGCCCGCTCCCGGGCGTAGTTCTCGAGCTCGTCGGCCTCCCACCGGGCGAAGGTGGCCTCGTCCATCGGCTCGAGGACGACGTCCGGCTCGGCCGGGAGCCGGTGGTCGAGGTCGAGCAGCATCTGGGTCGCCGCGAGCTCGAACCCGCCGCCCGCGACGAGCGCGGTCGCGACCGGGTCGCCGGGCGAGACCGTCACGGTCAGCCGTGCGACCGACTCGGCGCGCGCGAGCTCCTCGAGCAGGAGGCGGGTGGCGACGGCGTCCTGGGCCCGCACCAGGGCGAGGTCGACGACGGCGAGCTCGTCGCCGCGCGAGAGCACCCACAGCTCGCCGGCGTGCGCGTCGCCGTCGCGCACCTCGAGCAGGCGGCCACGCCCGGCGGTGCGCTCGACGAAGGCGGTCGCGGCGCCGTGCGCCGCGTCGAGGTCGGCGTGCTCGTGGAGGAACCGGCGGTGCTGGAGCCGGCGCACCAGGGCCTCGGTGCTGCGGGCGGCGTCGTGGTGCAGGGTCAGGTCGCTCACGCCGCGACTCTGCCACTTGGCTACCGTTCCCGACATGCCCGACGCCCCGCCCGTGCCACCCGCCTCCGCCGCGGCCCCACCGGTGGCCCCGCGCCGCCCGGTCACCACCGAGCACCACGGCCACACCCGGGTCGACGACTACGACTGGCTGCGCGCCAAGGACTCGGCCGAGGTCGTCGCGCACCTGGAGGCCGAGAACGCCTTCACCGCCGACCGCACCGCCCACCTGGCCGACCTGCGCGACCGGCTCTTCGGCGAGATCAAGGCCCGCACCCGCGAGACCGACCTGTCGGTGCCGACCCGCGGCCGCGCGCACTGGTACTACGGCCGGTCCTTCGAGGGCCGCGAGTACGGCGCGTCGTGCCGCGTGCCGGTCACCGGCCCCGACGACTGGACCCCGCCGCAGCCCGCCGAGGACGCCGCGCCCGACCAGCCGGCCCTGCCCGGCGAGGAGGTGCTGCTCGACCTCGACGCCCTGGCCGAGGGCCACGAGTTCTTCTCGCTCGGCGGGTCGGCGATGAGCCCCGACAGCCGGCTGCTGGCCTACGCCACCGACGTCGTCGGCGACGAGCGCTACACGATCCGCGTCAAGGACGTCGGCACCGGCGACCTGCTCGACGACGTCATCGAGGGCGCGCTCGGCGGCGCCACCTGGGACCGCGCCGGCGAGCACCTCTACTACACGACCGTCGACGACGCCTGGCGCGCCGACAAGATCTGGCGGCACCGCCTCGGCACCGCCCAGGACGCCGACGAGCTGGTCTTCCACGAGACCGACGGCCGCTTCTGGGTCGGCTGCGGCCGCACCCGCAGCGACCGCTTCCTCGTGATCGCCAGCGGCTCGAAGACGACGTCGGAGTACCACGTGCTCGACGCCGACGCTCCCGAGCTCGGCTTCCGCTGCTTCTCGCCGCGGGTCGAGGGCGTGGAGTACTCCGTCGAGCACGCCGTGCTCGCGGGCGAGGACCGGTTCCTGGTGCTCCACAACGCGGCCGGGCCCGACTTCGAGCTCGCCGTGGCACCGCCCGAGCCGACACCCCGCGAGGGCTGGGTGCCGCTCGTCGCCCACGACCCCGCCGTCCGGCTCGAGGACGTCGACGCCTTCGCCGGGCACCTCGTCGTCCACCAGCGCAGCAACGGGCTCACCCAGCTGCGGATCCTCGAGCTCGGCGGGTCCGCGGACGGCCTCGGCGTGTCCGACGACTACCTCGTCGAGTTCGACCACGAGGTCTACACCGTCGGCTCCGGCGGCAACCCGCGCTTCGAGCAGCCCACCGTCCGCCTCGGCTACGTGACGATGGCGGTGCCCTCGTCGGTCTACGACTACGACGTGCGCACCCGCGAGCTGACGCTGCTCAAGCGCGCGCCCGTGCTCGGCGGCTACGACCCGGCCGACTACGAGGAGCACCGGCTCTGGGCCACCGCCGAGGACGGCGAGCCGGTGCCGATCTCGCTGGTCGTGCGCCGCGACGTCCGGGCCGCGGGCCGTCCGGTGCCGCTGCACCTGTACGCCTACGGCGCCTACGAGACCTCGATCGACCCGGCCTTCTCCATCGCCCGCCTCTCGCTGCTCGACCGCGGCGCGGCGTTCGCGATCGCGCACGTGCGCGGCGGCGGCGAGATGGGCCGCCGCTGGTACGACACCGGCAAGCTCGACCAGAAGCAGAACACCTTCGCCGACTTCGCCGCCTGCGCCCGGCACCTCGTCGCCGAGGGCTGGACGACGGCCGACCGGCTCGTCGGGGAGGGCGCGAGCGCCGGCGGCCTGCTCATCGGCGCGGTCGCCAACCAGGCCCCGGAGGCGTTCGCCGGCCTGGTGGCCGGGGTGCCCTTCGTCGACAACCTGACGACGATGCTGGACGCGACCCTGCCGCTGACGGTCACCGAGTACGACGAGTGGGGCAACCCGGAGGACGACCCGGACGCCTACGCGACGATCGCGGCGTACGCGCCCTACGACAACGTCAGCGCCCAGCGCTACCCGCGGATCCTCGCCGAGACGTCGTTCCAGGACACCCGGGTGCTCTACGTGGAGCCCGCGAAGTGGGTGGCCCGGCTGCGCGAGCGGGCGGTCGAGCCCGACGTGCTGCTCCGCGTGGAGATGGCCGCCGGCCACGGGGGCGTCAGCGGGCGCTACCAGGCCTGGAAGGACCGTGCCTTCACCCTGGCGTGGATCCTGGACACGATGGGCCTCGCCGAGGGCCTCGAGACCGCCCCGGGAACGCCCTCTATCTGAACGTTTCACCCGGCGCCCTGAGAAGTCCCTGAGACTTGCCGCGGATGGCAACTCTGCACCGATCCGGTACGTCCTTGATGACGAAGGCCTATCGAGCCTTCGGGGTGAGGTGGGAATCCACCTCCCCCCGCGAACGTTGGTCAAGACGTGGTCGCAAGGTCGGCCGCAGAATCGAAGGAGGGTCCCCCATGGCAGCTCGGACCGCAACCAAGACCGGCGGAGTCTCGCGCGAGATCGAAGGCCGCGACAGCGTCGGCCTCTACCTCGACGAGATCGCCCGCAACCCGCTGCTGGACGCCGCCATGGAGGTCGAGCTGTCCAAGACCATCGAGGCCGGCCTGATGGCCGAGGCCCTCCTGGCCGAGGGACGGGTCGGGCGTCGCAAGGGCGGCGCCCCCATGCGGGCCTCCCAGGAGGAGCTCGAGTGGCTCGCCGAGGAGGGCCGCAAGGCCGTCGACACGTTCATCACCGCCAACCTGCGGCTGGTCGTCTCGATCGCCCGCAAGTACGGGCGGGCACAGATGCCGATGCTCGACCTGATCCAGGAGGGCAACACCGGCCTGATCCGTGCGGTCGAGAAGTTCGACTACACCAAGGGCTACAAGTTCTCCACCTACGCCACCTGGTGGGTGCGGCAGGCGATCACCCGCGGCATCGCCCAGCAGGCCCGCGTCGTCCGGCTCCCCGTGCACGTCGTGGAGGAGCTGAACCAGGTCGGCGGCGCGCGCCGCACGCTCGAGCGCCAGCTCGGTCGTGACCCGGAGCCGGCCGAGATCGCCGTCGAGCTCGGCCTCACCGTCGAGCGGGTCCTCGACCTGATGGCGTGGGGCCGTGAGCACGTCAGCCTCGACACGCCCGTCGACGAGGACGGCGACACCTCGCTGGGTGACCTGATGGCCCAGGAGACCTCCCCGTCCCCCGACCTGACGGTGCTCGACGTCGAGTCCCGCGACCGGCTCAACACGCTGGTCGGCTCGCTGGACGAGCGGGCGGCCGACATCATCCGCTCCCGCTACGGCCTCACCGACGGCCGCCAGCACAAGCTGGCCGACATCGGCGCCAAGCACGGCATCTCCGCCGAGCGGGTCCGCCAGCTCGAGCGGGAGGCGCTGCAGAAGCTGCGCCGCCTGGGCGACCCCGACCTCGCCGCCTGACCCGCAGCACCCCGTACCACCCGTAGCACCCGCACCACCGTCGTCCGCCGGCCCGCCGTAGATCCCTGCGGCGGGCCGGCGTCATTCCCGGTCACGGCGCGCGCGCGGCGAGCTCGTCCTCCAGGTGGGCCGGGCGGGAGACCGCCAGGCCGCAGAGGACCAGCGGGACGACCAGCACGGTCAGCACGACCAGCGGCAGCGTCCAGCTTCCGCTGACGTCGTGCAGCACGCCGACGCCGAACGGGCCGACGGCGGAGAACAGGTAGCCGACCGACTGGGTGTAGGCCGACAGCGACGCCGTGCCCGCCTCCGTCCGGGCGCGCAGGCCGATCAGGGTGAGCACGAGCGGGAACGTGGAGGTGCCGGTGCCGACGAACAGCGCCCACACGACCGCACCGTCGCTCGGGGCGAGGATCAACCCGAGGTAGCCCACCGGGTAGCAGGCACCGAGGGCGAGCACGAGCGGTGCGACGTTGGTCATCCGGCCGGCGAGCGAGGGGATCAGGAACGACAGCGGGATGCTGGTGCCGGTGATGACGCCGAGCAGCAGGCCCGCCGACCCGCTCGAGAAGCCGGCCTCGCGGTAGACGTCGGCGAACCAGCCGAAGACCGCGTAGGCCTGGAGCGACTGCAGCGCGAACAGCGCCGCCATCAGCCGGCCGAGCCGGGTGCGACCCACGGCGAGCAGCGGGATGCGCTCGCCCGCCACGAGAGGTGGGCGGTGGCGGTCGCGGCTCAGCAGCGCCAGCCAGGGCAGCAGCGCGATGCCGGCCAGCACCGACCAGGCCGCCAGCCCGGTGCGCCAGCCGTCGGGCCCGCCGGCGGACTCGCTGATCGGGACGGTGAGGATCGAGGAGCCGGTGATGCCGACGGCGAGCGCGGTCGAGTAGACCGCGGTCAGGGTGCCGACCCGCTCCGGGAAGTGCTGCTTGACCAGCGACGGGAGGACGACGTTCGCGGTGGCCATCCCGGCCAGGGCCAGCAGCGAGAGCAGGAGGAAGACGACGACGTCGTCGACCAGGCTGCGGGCGAGGAGTCCGACGCCGACGCAGCCGAGGGCCAGCGCGGTCAGCCGGTGCGTGCCGAGCCGCTCGGCCATCCGCGGGGCCAGGGCGCCGAAGAGCGCGAAGGCGACCACGGGCAGGGCGGTCAGGATGCCGGCCTCGGTGCCCGACATCCCGAGGCCGCCGCGGACGTCGTCGAGCACCGGTCCGACGCTGACCGCCGCCGGCCGCAGGTTGAGGGCCAGGACGACGATGCCGACCAGGACGAGCACCCGCCCCCGCAGCGAGCCGCTCGACGGCCCGCTCAACGGGCGGTGAGCTCGGCGTGGACCGCCTCGACCCGCGCGCGGAGCTCGTCGAGGGTGCCGCTGTTGTCGATGACGTGGGTCGCGACGGCCAGGCGCTCCTCGCGGGTGGCCTGCGCGGCGATCCGCGACTCGGCGTCCGCGCGGGTCCAGCCGCGGTCGCGCAGCATCCGCTCGATCCGGAGCTCGTCGGGGACGTCGACCACCACCACGGCGTCGAAGCCGCCGTCCTCGCCCGCCCGGCCCGACTCGGCGAGCAGCGGGATGTCGTGCACCACGAGGTCGTCGGGACCGGCGGCGGCCTCCAGGGCGGCGTAGCGCTCGAAGACCAGCGGGTGCACGATCGACTCGAGCAGCCTCCGCTTGTCGGGGTCGCCGAAGACGAGTGCGCCCATCCGTGGCCGGTCGAGGTCGCCGTCGGCGGTGAGCAACTCGGGCCCGAAGGCCGCGACGACCTGCTCGAGGCCGGGGGTGCCGCGCTCGACCACCTCGCGGGCCAGCACGTCGGCGTCGATGATCACCGCCCCGAGCTCGGCCAGGATCGCCGAGACGGTGCTCTTGCCCGAACCGACGCCGCCGGTGAGTCCTACCCGCACCCTCGGAGGCTAGTCGCCGCCACCGCCGCCACCGCCACCGCCACCGTCGCCACCGCCACCGTCGCCGCCGCCTCCCCCGCCGTCCGAGCCGCCGCCGTCGGACCCGCCCCCGAACCAGCCGCCGCCCGAGTCACCACGGGTCTCGTGGGGGAAGGGACCGACGTCGCCGCCGCCGTCGGCGGCGCCGCTCGTGGGCCGGCGTCCGGGGCGACGGCCCGAGCCCGTCGCGACCGCCACCACGGTCAGCACCACGGCGACGGCCACGACGGCGGCCACGACGACAGCGATCAGGAGGGTCATGACCGGTGTCTACCCGACGACCCGCGGCTCACTCCTCAACAGCCGTGGTTGACCTGGGCGCAGGTGTCCTCGCCCCAGCGCAGCTCGTGCTCGGTGCTGGTGCCGGCGACCCGCACGTCGACGAGGATCGGCTCGAGCGTCGTCTGGTCGGTGCCCCGCGCGACCAGGACGCCGTCGGTGGCGACGTGCTCCATCCGCCACCAGGTGCGTCCCTCGGCGTCCGTGCCCGTGGTCGCCTCCTCGACGTGCCCGTCGGGGAAGGTGTAGCTGATCCCCCACCCCTCCGCGCGTGGCGGGACGATCCCGCCGGCGACGAGGACGAGGTCGAGGCCCCCGGTGCCGTCCTGGGGGTCGACCGCGTTGGTGCTGACGCGCCACGGCGTGGTGTCGTCCGGCGCGTGACGGCCGTCGAGCGGCTGGGCGCCGTGCAGGGTGACGGTGCCGCCGGCGGTGTCGCACAGGACGAACCGGTCACCCCCGACGAGGAACGACGTCGCGCCGAGCGTGCCCCCGAGCGTGAGCGCGGGAACGGCGCCGGGCAGGACGTCGTCCAGGTCGCGCCGGCAGGCCACCGCCGGGCCACCCGCGGGTCCTGCGCCGGACGGCGTCGGCTCGACCGCCGGGCCCTCGTGCGGGGTGACCCCGCCCTGCCCCGTCGGGTCGTCCGGCCGGTCGGACCCGTCGGACGGGTCGGGGACCGCGACGTCGTCGGCGGGCGTCGGGGTCGGCAGCACCTCGGGCGAGGAGGTGCCGCGGTCGGCGGGCGCGACGTCCTCGGCGCCCGGGGCCAGGGTGGCCCAGCCGGTCGCACCCGCGAGGACGACGACCGCGGCGGCCGCGGCCGCCGGCGCCGCCCACCGCCGTCCCGAGCCGGACGCCGCGGGCTCGGCGAGCCCGGCGAGGACGCGGCCGCGCAGGCGGGCCCGGGCGGCGTCGTCGAGGGGCTGGTCGGGCGGGGTGGTGAGGTCGTCGTCCATCAGGGGGTTCCTCCAGCGTCGGTCGGGGCGAGGGCGGTCAGGCGCCGGCGCGCCCGGGAGAGTCGGGAGCGGACGGTGCCGACCGGCACCTCGAGGGCGGCCGCGGCTGCCTCGTAGGACAGGCCGGACCAGACGACGAGGGCGAGCACGTCGCGCTCGTGCGGCGGCAGCGTCGCGACGGCGTCGAGCACGACCCGCATCCGCCGCTCGGTGTCGAGCCGCTCGCCGACCCGGTCGGCGTGGTCGGGCTGGTCGCCCGGCGCGGTCAGCCGGGCCACGGCGCGCAGGTGGCGACGGCGTCCGCGGGTCAGGTTGCGGCACACGTTGGTGGCCACGCCGTGCAGCCACGGGGCGAGCGAGCCGTCGTGGACCTGCACCCGGTGCCGGTGCCGCCAGACCTCGAGGAACGTCGTCGCGGTGGCGTCCTCGGCGTCGGCCCGGTCGGCGGTGAGCCGGAAGCAGTGCCGGTGGATGCGGTCGGCGTGCCGGTCGAACAGCTCGGCGACGGCCTCGGGGTCGCCGAGGCGCAGGCGCTCGGCGAGTGCGGCCTCCGACTGGGTCATGGTGTCCTCCGGTGGGCTCATGCTTCCTCATGTCCGCACCGGCGCCGCGGTTCCCGGCAACGCGCCGGCCTCCCACCGCCGCCACGCCACCCGCCTCAGGCGGGTCGGGACACCTCGGTGCCCGGTACGACGCCGCCCAGCGCGGTCTCGGCGGTCGCCCGGCAGACGTCGTCCCACGGGGTCGGTGCCAGCCCGAGCTCGCGCTGGGTGAGCGAGGAGTCGAGGACGTAGGGGCGCTCGAACTGGTGGACGGTCTCGCGCATCTCCCGCAGGAGCGGGACGACCAGCCCGCCGACGCCGAGCAGCGCGCGCGGCCAGGGCCGGACCCGCACCGGCTCGCGCCCCACGGCGCGGCAGACGTCGGCGACGGCCTCGGCCTGGGTGCGCGGCGGGTTGGTCGGGGCGTGCCAGACGCGGCCGTGGGTGTCCGGGCGGCCCGCGACGGCGACCAGGGTGCGGGCCATGTCGCGGACGTCGGTGAAGGAGTGCGCGACGTCGGCGCGGCCGAAGACCCGGACCGACCGTCCGGCGAGCGCCCGCGGCGCCACGGTCGGGAGGTGCGCCGTCGTCACGCCGGGCCCCGCGTAGTCGGAGCCGCGCACCTCGACCGCACGCAGCCGCCCGGCCTCGTGGGCCGCTCTCGCGTCGGCCCACATCGTGGCGCGCAGGGCGCCCTTGACCCCGGCGGCCCGGTCGGCCTGCCCCTCGGTCATCGGCGCGTCGGTCGGGCCGTAGGGGTAGAGGCAGGAGGCGGTCACCAGCACCGCACCGGTCCGCTCGGCCGCGACGAGGAAGGCCCTCGCCACCGGCGGCCACCAGGTCGACCACACGTCGTAGGACGGCGGGTTGACGCAGTTGTGGAGCGCGCCCGCCCCCTCCGCGAGGGTCGTCAGCGCCTCCGCGTCGGCCACGTCGAGCGCCACCCGGCGCACGCCCGGGACGTCGTCCCCGCGACCCGAACGGCTCACCAGGAGGACGTCCCCGTGCCCCTGCGCCACCAGCTCCCGCACGGTCGCCAGACCCACCGGCCCCGCTCCCACCACCACGTGCCTGCCCATCGTCACCATCTCCTCGTCGGTTCATCGCCGGTCAAAGTGAGAGCACCGCTCTCAGTTCCTCGAACCTGCCACGCTCGCCGCACGAATACAAGAGCACTGCTCACTTTTGTTGCCACTGCTCTCGTTCCGCGGCAGGATCAGGTCCGTGCCAGCCGCTCCCCGCACCGCCCGCGCCACCGCCCGCGCCGAGCTCACCCGGGCCATCCTCGACAGCGCCGCGACCCAGCTCGCCGACGTCGGCCCGGCCGCCCTCTCGGTGCGAGCGGTCGCCCGCGACCTCGAGATGGCGTCGTCCGCGGTCTACCGCTACTTCCCGAGCCGTGACGCCCTCCTGACCGCGCTCATCATCGAGGCCTACGACGACCTCGGCGCCGCCGTCGAGTCCGCCGAGCGGGCCGTGCGTCGCGGCGACCTCCGGGGCCGTTGGCGGGCCGTCGCGCACGGGGTCCGCGACTGGGCCGTGGGCCACCCGCACCGGTACGCCCTCACCCACGGCAGCCCGGTCCCCGGCTACGCCGCCCCCGTCGACACCGTCGTGCCGGCCACCCGCGTGACCCTCGCGCTGCTGACGGTGCTGCGCGACGCCCAGGCGGCCGGCCGGACGCCGGCCGCGGGACCGGCGCGGGTCCCGGCCGCCGAGAAGGCCGCGCTCGGCCCCGTGATGGCGTTCGTCGACCCCCCGCTCTCCCCGGCCTTCGCGGTCCGCGGCCTGACCGCCTGGGCCACCCTCTTCGGGCACGTGTCGCTGGAGCTCTTCGGCCACCTGCACCGCGGCGTCCTCGACTACGACACCCACTTCGCGACCGTCGTCGACCAGCTCGGGGCCGACCTCGGGCTCACCTGACGCCGGCCGGCCCGCACCGGCCCCGGAGGAGTTGCGGCGGAAGTCGCCCACCACGAAAGGATTGACGTTTGACCGTCCGTACGTAGGGTGTTCCAGGTCACACTCGTGGCGGTTCGATCGCGTTCGGTCTGTGCTCCGACCCTGCGCGCCACTCTCGGGGAGCTCACACAATGCTGCTGGTGCCTGGATCCACGCACGCCCTCACGACCCGCGTCACCCTCGCCGGCTCGGGCGAGGACCAGCCGGGGTGGGCCGAGCTCGTGCGCGACGAGGGCCTGGTCGCCCTCTGGGACCACGACCTGCTGCAGCTGAGTGCGCTGTCCCCGACCCCGTGGTGCCCGACCTTCACCGCCGCCGTCCGCCACGGCGACACGATCGTCGGCGCCTTCGTCGGCAGCTACCGCGGCGTGCGTCCGCACGCGGCGCCGTCCCGCCTCGAACCGGTGCTCGTCGACATGCGGATGCCCGGCCAGGGCCACGAGGCCTCCTGGGCCTTCCGCAGCGGGCTGACCCGCCCCCAGCGGGCCGACGTGGTGCGGGCCTTCGAGCGCGGGGTGGTGCGCGCCCTGGGCCGGACCCGGCTGGCCGGGATCGCCTACCGCAACGTCACCGACGACGACCTGCCCGACCTGCGCCGCCGCGGCGCCGTCGTCTCCCAGGCCCAGGGCCAGGGCACCGTGATGCCGCTGCCCGCGACCTTCGAGGAGTGGTTCGCCGGGCTCAGCAAGAAGCGTCGCAAGTCGCTGCGCAGGCTCGGGCCGATGATCGAGTCGCAGGTGCGGGTCGAGTTCGGCAACGCCCGCACCGACGTCGACCCGCAGGCCGTCGCCGACCTCCTCGTCGCCATGATCGAGCGGAACGCCCCACTCCGGGTCGACCCCCGCCCGCACATGCCGGCCGCCTACTTCGCCGCGCTGATGGCCCGCGACGACGTCCGCACGATCACCTACCACCAAGGCGAGCGGCTGGTGGCCGTCGGCACCCTGCTCGAGCACCCGCGGCACCCGTGGGGCTCCTACTGGGCGATGGTCCACCCCCGCGACGGCGGCGTCCCGCACCTGTACTTCGACCACTTCCTGCGCTACGCCCGCCACGCCATCGACTCCGGGGCCGAGACCCTGTCCTCGGGGCGCGGCTTCGTCGACGACAAGGTGAGCGTCGGCTTCGACGTCACGCCGCTCTCGTTCGTGGGTGTCCCCCGCCCGTTCCTGGGCTGAGGCTCGCATGAGCATCGCTGCCGCACCGACGACGTCGGTGCCCTACGCGCCGTCGTGGGTCTCGACCGGTGTCGTGCTCGCCGGGCGGGCCGGCTTCCGCGCGCTCTGGATGGTCGCCCCGCTCCTGCTCGCCACCACCTGGACCGCCGACGAGCTCGGGCGCACGGTCGCCGTCATCGGCGGCTTCGGCTGGCTGGCGATCCTGTTCGCCACCGCCGAGAAGACGCTGCTCAAGCAGGTGCCGCGGCTGCCGCGGCTGGCCGGCCAGGTCTCGCGCCGCACGGTGGCGACGGTCCTCGTCCCGCTCGGGTGCGCCCTGGGCGCGGCGACCCTCTCGACCCTCACCGGCGCCGGGCCGACCCTGCTGCTGTGGGGGCTGTGCTGGGGGCTGACCGGCGCCGCCTACCAGGTCGTCGCCGCGCTGCACCGGCTGGCGCACCGCCCCGGTGCCGACGCGCTGCTGTTCGCGTCCGGGGCCCTGGCGCTCCTGACGGCGACGGGGGTGACCGTCGCGCTCGACCTGCGCCCGGTCGCCTGGGTCGTCACCTGCCTGGTCCTCCTGCTCGCCGTCGCCGCCGCCGGGCTCGCCGCCGTGCCGCGGGAGACCTTCCGCGGGGTCGGCCGCCGGGCCGCCGTCGGACCGCTGCGTCGCTCGCTGCTCCTGCTCGGGCTGCCGGAGGTGCTCTCGATCGTCAGCGTCAGCGCCGGCTTCTGGGCCGTGGCCGCCCTCGCCCCCGAGCAGGAGGCGGTCCGCTACTACGTCGCCGTCACCGTCGCCAGCGTGTTCGGCGCGACCACCACCGTCGTCGTCCGCCTGCACCAGCCCGACGTCTCCCTGCGCCTGCGCGGCTCCGGCGCCGCCGCCGGGGAGGACGCCGCCCGGCGCATCCTCGCGCGGGCGACCACCGCCGGCGCCGGCACCGCGGCGCTCGCCGTCGGCGCCCACCTGCTCGGGGCGCCCTGGTGGGCGACGCTGGCGCTGCTGACCCTCGGCGAGGTGGTCGTCTTCACCCAGCGCACGGTCGCGGCCAACCTGGTCGAGAACTCCCGCAGCCGGTGGCTGCCCGGCAACGTCGGCGCCTCCGCCTGCGGCCTGCTCGCGGCGTCGGTGGTGCTGCTGGCGTGCACCGCGCGCGGTGGTGCGCTCGCCGCCATGGGCGCCCTGGTGGCCGCCCAGCTCTGCAACGCCACGGCGTTGCGACTCCTGCTTCGGCGCGCATCCGGGCGCCGTGTTCCACAGCCGATCTCGGGGAGATGGACATGAGGGAAGACGACCCCTGCGCGACGGGTCTCAGCGTGGTGATGCCCTGCTACAACGAGGCGGGCGGCCTCGACGACGTGCTCGACGAGCTCCTCGACGAGCTCGACCGCGAGCCCCGCCTCGACGTCGAGGTGGTCTGCGTCGACGACGGCAGCCGCGACGGCACGCTCGACGTGCTGCGGCGGCGCGCGGCGGCCGACCCCCGGGTGCAGTACCTCTCGTTCACCCGGAACTTCGGGGTGGAGGCGGCGTTCTCCGCCGGGTACCTCTACGCCAGCAAGCCCTGGCTGGTGCACGTCGACGCCGACGGCCAGTTCCCGCCGAGCGAGATCCGGCGGCTGATCGAGGCCTCCGACGGGATGGACGCCGTCTTCGGCGTCCGGGTGCAGCGCCACGACCCGCTGGTGCGGCGGATCGGCTCGACGGTCAACCAGCTCGTCGCCCGCGGCGTCCTGGGCATCGAGCTGCCGCGACACGCGACCTGCTTCCGGCTGGTCCGCACCGAGCTCGCGCGCGCCGTGGTCGACCTGCGCCTGGGCAGCCCGTACTTCCTGGCCACCCTGCCGAAGCTCACCGACCGCCACACCACGGTCCCGATCGCCCACCGCGCGCGCACCGACGGGCCGGCCCGGGTCCGGTTCCTCCACCTCGCCGGGCACGCGCTCGACCTGTGGTTCGCCTTCTCCCGCCGCCCCGCGCAGTTCGCGATCCTCACCGCGATCTGGGCCGCGGTGGTGTCGGTCGCGCTCGGCGTGCTGCACATGACCCGTGCGCTGCCGGCCCCGGTGATGGAGGGCGGCATCGTGGTGCTGGTCGGGATCGCGCTGTTCGTGATCGCCGTCGAGGTCCGCTGCCTGGGGGTGCTGGCGGCCGGGCAGCCACGACCACGGATGTTCTACGTGCGCGAGGCGTCGGTGCCGGTGCTGCCGGCCGACACCTTCGGCTCCGTGGCGACCGGGCGTCCGGTCGGTCCGCTCGGCGCGGTCGGCGCGGTCGGGCCGGTCGGGCCCGTCGCTCCGGTCGAGGTGGCGTCGTGAAGCGGCGCCGCAGCCGCGGCAGCGTCGTCGTCCTCGGAGCCGCGATCGGGGTCTTCGAGACCTACCGGGCCGCCCAGCGGATGGGGCTGCGCACCATCGCCGTCGACGTGCGGCCCGACGCCCCGGCCCTCGGCCTGGCCGACGAGCGGCTGATCATCAGCACCCGCGACGTGGACGCCGTCCACGAGGCGCTCCTGGGCCGCGACGACCTGCGGGGCGTCGTCGCCCCCGCCTCGGACGTCGCCCTCGACGCCCAGCGCCGGCTCTCGCGGCGGCTGGGTCTCCCCTGCGGCCTGTCGGCGGCGACGGTGCGGGCCTCGCACGACAAGACCTACCTGCGCCAGGTCTGCGACGACCTCGGCCTGCCGACGTGCCGGTGGGCCACCGGCGTCCCCGGCCCCCCGCTGCTCCGCGAGACCGAGCGACTCGGCCTGCCCGTCGTGGTCAAGCCCGCCGACGCGCAGAGCAGCCGCGGCGTGTCCCGCTGCCGCGAGGGCGACGACCTGACGGCCGCGATCGCCGAGGCCGCGGCGTTCTCCTACTCCGGGCGGGTCATCGTCGAGGAGGAGATGCTCGGCCAGCACCTCAGCGCCGAGTGCATCGTCGAGGACTCGCGGGCCGCCTTCCTCGGCCTGAGCGCCCGGACCATCACGCGGGCACCCCGGGCCATCACCACCGAGCACGCGATGTCCGGGGAGCTGCCCGGCCACGTCGTCGACCAGGTCCACGACCTCGTCGACGCCCTCTGCCGGGCGCTCGACTACCGGCGCGGACCGATGATGCTCGACCTCGTGCTCGGCGCCGACGACACCGTCCGGATCGTCGAGATCGGCGCCCGGGTGGGCGGCGACCCGCTCGGCGAGCTGGTCCGGCTCACCCACGGCGTCCACACGGTCGAGAACGCGGTGCGCGCGGCCGTGGGCCTGCCCTTCGACCTCGGCCGGCGCCGCCGTCCGAGCGCGGCGGTCGGGCGGATCATCCTGCCCGACGCCGTCGGCACCGTCGCCGGCGTCCGTGGCGCCGGGCCGGCCGCGATGCTGCCCGGCGTCGAGCGGGTCCGGATCGGGGCCCAGCAGGGCGACCGCGTCGAGGGCGGCGCCTGCCTGGCCGACCAGCTCGGCTACGTGCTCACCACCGCACCCACCGTGTGCGAGGCCCGCCAGCGGGCCCTCGACGCGGTCGGGGGGCTCACGTTCGACATCACCACTGACGCCGGCGACGGCGCCGGCGAAGACATGACCAAGGAGCTGATGGCGGGATGAAGCAGGGAATCGCAACCCTCGGGTTCGGTGCGGCGGCAGCCGTCACGGCCTGGGCGGTGCACCACTGGGTGGCCAACGACGTCGAGACGCTGGTGTCGCTGCT
The DNA here is from genome assembly GCF_005954645.2 of Nocardioides sp. S-1144. Classification (NCBI taxonomy): domain Bacteria; kingdom Bacillati; phylum Actinomycetota; class Actinomycetes; order Propionibacteriales; family Nocardioidaceae; genus Nocardioides; species Nocardioides dongxiaopingii. Next base: position 1,816,955 of record NZ_CP040695.2, on the reverse strand, counting down.
GTTCGCGCTGGTGCCGTTCGTGCTGGCCACGGAGGCCGTCGCCCGGGTCCCTCGGGCCTGGGCCGGCGCGCGCTGGATGGCGCCGTTGATGGTCTCCGCGGTCTTCCTCGCCGTGATGGGCGGCTTCGCCCCGCTCATGTTCGGGGCGTTCGTCGACGAGGACTTCGACCGCTTCTACAGCATCATGCGGATGCTGGTGCCGTTCGTGATCCTGGGGCTGGTCTTCGCGCTGCGGCTCGGCGGCGCCACCGGTGCGACCGTGCGCCGCGCGTCGTACGCCGCGCTGCTGGTCATGCTGTCGGGCATCGAGGACCTGATGTTCCAGGTCTGGCGCGGCAACGACATCCCCGACCGGTGGGAGTGGGCCGAGCACATCACCGTCCGCCTCGGCGGCCACGTCGCCAGCCAGAACGAGGCGTTCGCCTTCATCGCCGCGCACTTCGTCCTCGCCGCCGTCGTGATCTTCGCGCCGATCCCGGGCCGCCGGTCCAGGCCCGGCGCCGGCACCGACGACGCCGCGGACGACCGGGCCCCCACCGCGGTGCCCTCGTGAGCGACTCCGACGCCGGCCCGGACGACGTCCCGTACGACGTCCGCGTCGTCGACCTGGCCGGGTTGCGCGGCGACGCCGTCCTGGCGGCCCACCTGGCGACGTCCCGCGGGCCGCTGTGGCGGGTCGAGGCGCTGTCGGCGATGGAGGAGGAGACCCGCAACCGGGTCTGGCTCGCCGTCGCGACCCGGTCCGGACCCGCCGGTGACGCCCTGGTCGCCGGGATCCTCCTCGAGCGGGTCCTCCTCGCCGGCGGCATCGGCCACGTGCACCACCCGCACTCCGGCTCGGAGCCGTCGTACTGGAGCGAGCCCGGCCACCGCGGCGCCCTCCCGCTGCTGGTCGGCGCCCTCCGGCGTCGGCTCGGCCCGCGGATGCCGGCGTTGCTGTGGCGCCAGGTCGGTGACGACGACGTGGCGTCGGGGCTCCCCGGACGCCGGCTCGTGCAGCAGACGACGCTGCCGCTCGGCGTCGTCGACCTCGACCGGGCCGACGCCGAGGCCTGGCTGCAGTCGCTGGGCCGCTCCCGGCGCCAGGACCTGCGCCGGCTCCGACGTCGGCTCGCCGAGGACGTCGACCTCGACGTCACCCAGGGCCCGCTCGCCGAGGTGGCCAAGGGCGAGGAGGTCGCGCCGCTGCTCGACGCCAACTTCAGCAAGCACAACCCGCGCCGCCACCCGCTGATGAACCGCCCGGCCCCCGCCGCGTGGCTCGACGTCGCGATGGCCGACCACGACCTCCAGGCCGTCGCCTACCGCGACCGCGGCGTGCTGTCGGCCGTGGGGCTGATGTCCACGCACCGCGGCGTGTCGCGGTGGCTGTCGTGGGGCGCCGACTACGAGGGGGCCGCCGACCGGCGCGGGCTCTACTACGACTGCACCCGCCGGATCGTCGAGCTGTCCTACGCCGCGGCCAGCACGACGCTGGTGCTGGGCAAGGGCAAGGGCGAGCTCAAGTCGTCCTTCGGGGCCCGGCTCGAGGGGCAGCGCGCCGTGGTGCGCACCCCGATCTGACGGCCGTGGCCGTCTAGGGTCGGGACGTGGAGCTGGACGAGGGATCCCGGGTCGCGCTGCTCGTGCCGGGCTCGCGCGCCTACGTCGACGCCGTGCTGACGCTGCTGGCCCGCGGCGTCGTCCCGATCCCCCTCGACCCGCGGCTCACCGAGACCGAGCGGTGCCGCATCCTGACGCCGCTCGCCCCCGAGGTGGTCGTGACCACCGTCGACGAGCTCGCGGCGGTCACGGCCGGCGGCGTCCCCGGTCGGGGGCACGGGCTCCCGCGGGCCCGGCCGATGCACTGCACCAGCGGCACCACCGGCGTCCCCAAGGGCGTGTGGTCCGGCCTGCTCGACGACGCGGACGCCGCCGCCCTGGTCGCCGAGGAGCGCGACCTGTGGGGCTTCGCCGCCGACGACGTCAACCTGGTGCTCAGCCCGCTCTACCACTCGGCGCCGCTGCGGTTCGCGATGGGCACCATCCTTGCCGGCGGCCGGCTGAGCGTCCCCGGTCCCTTCGACCCGGCCGCGGTGACCGCCGCCATCGAGCGCGACCGGCCGACCACGATGTTCTGCGTGCCGACCCACCTGCAGCGGCTGTTCGCGCACTGGGACGTCGTCGGGGTGCCCGACCTGACGTCGTTCCGGCTGGTCGCGCACGCCGGCGCGCCGTGCCCGACCGAGGTGAAGCGCCGCCTCGTCGCCCTGTTCCCGGCCGGCTCGACGTGGGAGTTCTACGGCTCCACCGAGGGCCAGTTCACCGCCTGCCGCAGCGAGGAGTGGCTGGAGCGACCCGGCACCGTCGGTCGCGCCCGCCCTGGCCGCACCCTCAGCCTCGACGAGGACGGCACCATCTGGTGCGCGGTGCCGGCGTACGCGCGGTTCTCCTACTTCGGCGACGACGCCCGGACCGCCGCGGCCTGGCGCACCGACGGTGGGGTGGCGCGCTTCAGCGTGGGTGACCTCGGGCGGCTCGACGACGACGGCTACCTCTACCTCGACGGGCGCCGCGAGGACCTCGTCATCACCGGCGGCGTCAACGTCTACCCGCTGGAGGTCGAGCTCGTCCTCGGCGAGCACCCCGGCGTCGACGACGTCGCGGTGTACGGCGTCGACGACCCCGACTGGGGCGCGCGGGTCTGCGCGGCCGTCGTCGGCACGGCGTCCGAGGCCGAGCTCGCCGCCTACGCCCGCGAGCGCCTCGCCCCACCCAAGCGACCCAAGACCTGGACCTTCCTCGACACCCTCCCGCGCACCCTCACCGGCAAGGTCCGCCTCCAGGACCTCCGCCGAACCACCACCGGAGGTTGAGCAAGCGAGCCCCAGCGAGCGCCGACGAAACCGGAGCCGACCACCACCGGAGGTTGAGCAAGCGAGCGCCAGCGAGCGCCGACGAAACCTCCCGGCCTCGTGCTCCCGCCCCTCGCTCGCGTCCCCGAGGCCACCTACGACGTCTCGACACGCGGGTCACGGCTTCGTTCCTCAGCCGCGCCGCTTGCTCGACGACCACCGACCTGACTGGCCCTCGCAAGCTCGGGCGCCTGGCTGCCCGAGATCACTTGCGACGTCTCGACACGCGGGTCGCGGCTTCGTTCCTCAGCCGCGCCGCTTGCTCGACGACCACCGACCTGACTGGCCCTCGCAAGCTCGGGCGCCTGGCTGCCCGAGATCACTTACGACGTCTCGACACGCGGGTCGCGGCTTCGTTCCTCAGCCGCGCCGCTCGCTCGACGACCACCGACCTGACTGGCCCTCGCAAGCTCGGGCAGTCAGGTCAACACGCGAACTGGCGGCGGTAGACCTGCGGGCTGACGCCGCGGACCCGGGTGAAGTGGTGGCGCAGGGTGGCGGCGTTGCCGAAGCCCACCTCGGCGGCGATGTGGTCGACGGAGTTGTCGGTGCGCTCGAGCATCTCCTCGGCGAGCTGGAGCCGCTGGGCGGTCACCCAGGCGTGCGGCGTCGTCCCGGTCTCGTCGCGGAAGCGTCGCGCGAAGGTGCGCGGCGACATGTGGGCCTTGCGCGCCAGCGTGTCGACGTCGAGCGGCTCGGCGAGGTTCTCCAGGGCCCAGGTGAGCACCGCGCCGAGGGTCTCGGCCTGGCAGTCGACGACCTGCCGGGAGATGAACTGCGCCTGGCCGCCGTCGCGGTGCGGCGGGACGACGATGCGCCGGGCGGTGGTGGCGGCCACGCGCGCCCCGAAGGTCTGGCGCAGCAGGTGCAGGGAGGCGTCGATCCCGGCGGCGCTGCCGGCGCCGGTGAGCACGTTGCCCGACTGCACGTACAGGACGTCGGGCCGCACGATCGCGTCCGGGTACATCCGCGCGAGCCGGTCGGTGTAGCGCCAGTGCGTCGTGCACTCGCGGCCCTCGAGCAGCCCGGCCGCGGCGAGCTCGAAGACCCCGCTGCAGTGGGCGTAGACGATGGCGCCGCGGTCGTGGGCGGCGCGGGCGACCTCGAGGACCGCGGGGTCGTGGTCGAGGAAGTCGTACTTGGGTGAGAGGCAGACCAGGTCGGCGTCGGCCGCGGCCTCCAGCCCGACGTCGACCAGCAGGTCGTAGCCGGCGCGCCCGGTGACCCGTCCCGGTCGCGGGGTGCACACCTGGAAGTCGAAGACCGGGTTGTCGTCGTCGGCGTGGTACGGCTCGCCCCACACCTCGACGAGGGAGCCGAGCCCGAAGGGCTCCGCCCCGTCCTGCACGATGACCGCGACCTTCTGCACCCGACGACCCTAGCGCCGACCTGGCAGGAAATCGACCCACCCGGCGATCTCTGCCAGTTGCGAGCCTGGCGCGGCCCGCGGATCGGGCGCATCATGGCGTCATGTGGTTCCTGTGGCTGATTGCGGCTCTCTCCGTCCTCGGGATGGTCGAGACCCTGCGTGTGCTGATCCACGACGGCGCGCCCGTGCGCCCGCCCCGCTCCCGCGCCGTCGACGCGCGCTTCCTGCCGCCCTCCGACCAGGCCCCGCTCGACCGCGCGGCCTGATCCATGCCCGCCCGAGCCGGAACGGGCCGACCAGGTCCGGTCCGGGAACGCCGAAGGCCCGGCCCCCGCGAGGGGACCGGGCCTTCGTGCGTGCTAGGGGTGGGGACCCGACCGTGAGGTCAGGCCTGGCCGCCCGTGAGCTTCTCGCGGAGCGCCTGCAGCGCCTCGTCCGAGGCGAGCGAGCCGCCGTCGCCCTCGGTGTCGACGTCGTCGCCACCGGAGGAGTACGAGGTGGCCTCGCCGGCCTCGGCGTCGGCCGTCTTGGCGTCGGCCTGCTGCTTGACGTGGGCCTCCCAGCGAGCGTGCGCCTTGGCGTACTGCTCCTCCCAGACGGCGCGCTGGTCGTCGAAGCCCTCGAGCCACTCGCCGGTCTCGGAGTCGAAGCCCTCCGGGTAGACGTAGTTGCCCTGCTCGTCGTAGGTCGCCGCCATGCCGTAGAGCGTGGGGTCGAACTCGTCGACGTCGGTCGCGGTCGCGGTCTCGTTGGCCTGCTTCAGCGACAGCGAGATCCGGCGACGCTCGAGGTCGATGTCGATGATCTTGACCATGACGTCGTCGTTGACCTGGACGACCTGCTCGGGGATCTCCACGTGGCGCTCGGCCAGCTCGGAGATGTGCACCAGGCCCTCGATGCCCTCCTCGACGCGGACGAACGAACCGAACGGCACCAGCTTGGTGACCTTGCCCGGCACGATCTGACCGATCTGGTGGGTCCGGGCGAAGTGCTGCCACGGGTCCTCCTGGGTCGCCTTCAGCGACAGCGAGACGCGCTCGCGGTCCATGTCGACGTCGAGCACCTCGACGGTGACCTCGTCACCGACGGTGACCACCTCGGAGGGGTGGTCGATGTGCTTCCAGGACAGCTCGGAGACGTGGACCAGACCGTCGACGCCGCCGAGGTCGACGAACGCACCGAAGTTGACGATCGAGGACACGACACCCTTGCGGATCTGGCCCTTCTGCAGCTGGGTGAGGAAGCCGTGGCGGACCTCGGACTGGGTCTGCTCGAGCCAGGCACGGCGCGACAGGACCACGTTGTTGCGGTTCTTGTCGAGCTCGATGATCTTGGCCTCGAGGACCTGGCCGACGTAGGGCTGCAGGTCGCGGACGCGACGCATCTCCACGAGGGAGGCCGGCAGGAAGCCGCGCAGGCCGATGTCGAGGATGAGGCCGCCCTTGACGACCTCGATGACGGTGCCCTCGACGACGCCGTCCTCCTCCTTGACCTGCTCGATGGTGCCCCAGGCGCGCTCGTACTGGGCGCGCTTCTTGGACAGGATCAGCCGGCCTTCCTTGTCCTCCTTCTGGAGGACGAGGGCCTCGACCTTGTCGCCGACGGAGACGACCTCGGACGGGTCGACGTCGTGCTTGATCGAGAGCTCGCGGGACGGGATGACGCCCTCGGTCTTGTAACCGATGTCGAGGAGCACCTCGTCACGGTCGACCTTGACGATGGTGCCCTCAACGATGTCGCCATCGTTGAAGTACTTGATCGTCAGGTCGATGGCGGCAAGGAAGTCCTCTTCGGACCCGATGTCGTTGATCGCCACCTGGGGCGCGTCGTAATCCGGGAGAAAGGCAATGGTCATAAGTGGATGGGATCCTAGGGTGGACAGAAGTCGTGTGGGCACGCCGGGAATCCGAGATTCTCGAGGTCCGCTCCGTATGGGACGACGACAGAGACCTGGCGCAAGGGCCAAGTCTACGCGGGCGCTTCCGGCAGAGTCCAACCCAGGTCGCGCGAGGCGGCGATGCCCCGGAGCAGGTCGTGGGCACGCTGCGCCGCCGGGTCCTGCCGACGGCGCCCGGCGAGGTCGGTGAGTGCCCACAGGTCGGCGGCCCGGGCCAGCGCGAGCGCCTCGTCGGGTGGCACCCCGTGGCGGTCCTCGAACGCGGACAGCGCGACCTCCACGTAGGCGGGGCCACGGTCGAGGCGCAGCACGCTGCCGAGGTCGGCGAACGGGTGCCCGGCGTGCGCGTGCTCCCAGCCGACCACCGCGGTGATCCACCTGGTCACGGGGTCGACGACCACGTTCCTGGGCTCGAGCCCGCCGTGCACCAGGCAGCTCCGGTCGACGGTGTCGAGGAGGGCCTGCGCGGTCCCGGCGACCTCGTCGAGGCCGGCGAGCTCCTCCGACGACCAGTGCGCCAGGTCGGGCCGGCGCGCCTCGACGTGCGCCGGGAGCCCGTCGGCGCCGCCGTCGAGCGGCTCGATCCGCAGACCGGCGCCGGTCAGGGCGCCGCGGGTCAGCGTCGGCATCCCGGCGAGCGTCGCGGCGACCTCGGCCAGGGCCCAGGCGAAGCCGCCACTCAGGTCGTCGGGGAGGGAGGCCAGGTGCAGGTCGCCCCTGACCCCCGGCACGAACGACGTGACCAGCAGCGCCGGCAGGTCCCCGCGCGGCGGCCGCACCTCGAGGACGTCGGGGACCGGCACCAGTCCGCGCACCAGTCGCAGCAGCGCGGCGTCCACCTCGGCCCGGGCGGGGTCGCGCGCGTAGACGCGGACCACCTGTCGCTCGCCGCCGACCTCGGCCACGAACGTCTCCCCCGAGCGGTCGCCCTCGAGCGGTCTCAGGGAGGCGAAGTCGTCGTCGAGCACCGGGTCACGGTACCGGCGCCGTGTTCGGGAGCGGGCCGCCCGGCTCGCTACGGTTCTGCCATGCCCGGCGCCGATCCCCACGCCCCCGACTCGCGGCACCACCCCGACCTGCCCGACTCGGTGCGCTCGGTCCGCCGTCCGGTCACCGAGGAGCAGTCACGACGCGCCAACGGCCCCGACTGGGACCGCTACGCCGACGAGTACCAGGCCACCCACGGCGCCTTCCTGGGCGACGTCGGCTTCGTGTGGGGACCCGAGGGGCTCACCGAGGCCGAGGCCGGGGTGCTCGGCGACCCCGCCGGACTGGCCGGTCGCGACGTCCTCGAGGTCGGCTCCGGCGCCGGCCAGTGCTCGCGGTGGGTGCGGGCCCGCGGCGGCCGGGCCGTCGGGCTCGACCTGTCGCACCGCCAGCTCCAGCACTCGCGGCGCATCGACGACGAGACGGGCGTCCGCGTCCCGTCGGTGCTCGGCACCGCCACCCACCTGCCGTTCGCCGACGCGTCGTTCGACGTCGTCTTCTCCTCCTTCGGCGCCCTGCAGTTCGTGCGCGAGATCGACGCCGCCGTCGCCGAGACCGCCCGGGTGCTCCGGCCGGGCGGCCGGTTCGCCTTCTCCATCACCCACCCGACGCGGTGGATGTTCCCCGACGACCCGTCCGCGGCCGGGCTGACCGCGAGCCAGTCGTACTGGGACCGCACCCCGTACGTCGAGGTCGACGACGCCACCGGGGAGGTCACCTACGTCGAGCACCACCGCACCCTGGGCGACTGGGTCTCCCTGCTCGCCGGCGCGGGCTTCGTCCTCACCACGCTGCTCGAGCCGGAGTGGCCCGCCGGTCACGACCGGGTGTGGGGCGGCTGGTCCGGCGTCCGCGGGGCGATCACGCCGGGCACCGCGATCCTGGGCGCCGATCTGCGCTGACCCTCACGTCGCGCAGGGGCCGACCTCTTTGTCCCGCAGGCAGGCGTGGAGGGAGCCCCTGATCGGCTCAGCGCAGGGTACGGGGGTCGAGCAGCGCGAGCACCCGGCGCCACCGCGGGACCGCGGCGTCCATCTCCCGGAGCTCGGCGCGCACCAGCTCCCAGAAGGCGTCGGCGTCACCCGGGTCGAGGTCGCCGGCTCCGTAGATGCGCCGGTCGGCCTCGAGCGCGAGCGGCAGCGTCCCCTCCAGGACGGCGGCCTGGCCCGGTCGCGCCGCCGACACCGGGACGTCGACGCCGAGGTCGCGGGCGTGGTCGACGAGCTCGTCCCAGGCACCGGCGTAGCGGGCGCTGACCCGCCGCGACCGGAGGCGTCGTCGACGGCGGACCCACTTGGCCGCCGGCACCGCCACCACCAGGAGCAGGAGCACCGACGGCAGCAGCAGCCACCACGCGGCGCCGCGGTCGCGGTCGGCGTCGGGGCCGTCCTCGCGGTCGGCGGGCTGCTCCGGCCGGGCGTCGGGGAGCTGCGGCTCGACGTCGCTCGGCGGCTGGTAGTCGCGGTCGACCGGCCCGCCGGCGGTGAGCCGGTCAGGGGGCTTGCGGCTCATGAAGACCTCGGCCGGGATGGTGCGCCAGGTCCCGTCCTCGGCGCGGATCTCGACCCACGCCGTCACGTCGGAGCCGCGGACCGCGCCGTCGCGCGGGACGACCGCGCCGACGACGACGCGGGCCGGGATCCGCATCCGGGTGGCGAGCAGGGCCATCGCGGCCGCGTACTGCTCCTCGTCGCCGACGGTGGGCACCGTCAGCAGGAACTCGTCGGTCAGCCGGCGGAGGTCGTGCCCGCTCTCGAACCGCTGCTCCCACGGCTCCACGCCGTGGCTGTAGCGACCGACCTTGCGGATGCCCTCGGCGACCTTGGAGAGCGCGTCCATCGGCGTGTAGGCGCCGATCGACCAGTAGGACACGACCTCGTCGAGGACCTGGAGACGGTCGCGGAGCTCCTCGTCGTAGGCGGCCGACCCCTCCACCCGGCGGTCGGCGAGCCGGTCGGTGTCGATGGCGGTGAAGGCGTAGCGCACGTCGGCGTCGAGGCCCCCCGGCAGCAGCGCCGACTGGGTCGCCGGGTTGTAGAGCAGGTCCGAGCCGAGGTCGGCGTCGGAGCCCTGGAACCCGAGGGACTGCACCGCCCCGACCGTCGGCACCCAGGGGCGGTCCCAGTACCGGGTGGCGCGGACGGTGACCTCGCGCACCTCGCCCGCCGCCGGGTTCTCGACGGTCTCGGAGACGTGGAGGAACCGGTCGTCGTCACGCACGGGGTCGGTGTCGTTGTCGGCCGTCCAGCTCTGCCCGTCGTACCGGTCGAGGGCCACGAACCGCAGCCGGTGGCCGGCGGGCAGGCCGTCGACCTGGAGCAGCTTGCGGTCCGACAGGACGAGGTCGCGCAACGAGTCGAGCGGCGTGACGATGCCCGAGACCGCGAAGGGGCGCACCCCGTCGCGCAGCACGTAGCGGTCCTCGACCGGGTCGCCGCCGACCAGGCGCAACGAGGCCGCCCCGCACAGGGCGACCACGACCAGGGCGACGACGGTGCGCCGCCGCCGAGCCGGGTCCCGGCCGATCTCCTCGGCCTCGAGCCGGGCCGCGCGCACCTGCAGCCACACGACGGCCACCGCGCCGGCCCCGACGCCGACGCCGAGCACCGACGCCGCCTGGTGCTGCCCGACCAGGAGCACCGCGCCCAGCGCCAGCGCCACCGGGACCAGCGGCACCGCCGGGCGCCGCGACCCGAGCGCGAGGGTCGCCGCGAAGCCCCCGCTCACCAGCCCGGTGAGGATCGGCGGCAGCAGGGTCGGACCTGCGGCCGTCACCGGCGGGTGCGTCGTGAGCAGCTGGTGCCACACCTCCCACGAGCCGCGGATGCCGTCGGTCACGGTGTCCCAGCCCTCCACGGCCAGGCTGCCGCGGGCCAGCGGGCCCGCCACGACCAGGTAGCCCGCGAAGAGCCCGAGCGTCACGACCTCGCCGCCGCCCCCGGCGTCGCGCACCGCGACGGCGACCATCACGGCGAGGAACGAGGCCGACAGGCCGGCGATCCACCACCCCGAGCCTGCGTAGGTCGGCTGCCAGGCCAGCAGCACGACGCCGCTCGCGAGCAGGGCCAGCACCGCGTCGGCCAGGACGCCGTCGGTGCGGGTGGGGGTGCTCGCCGGCCGTGCCCCGCTCACCGGCCGTGCCCCGCTCACCGGCCCTCCCCCAGCACGCTGGCCGCCAGGACGCCGGGCAGCTCGGCCATCCGCCGGACCCGCAGCATCCGCGCGGGGCCCGCGCCGAGGTCGCGCGGCGGGTCGTCGCGGGACTCGCCCGGCACCCGCCCGGTCGCCAGCCCGAGGAACCGGACGTCGTCGGCGAACGCCGCGCGGCAGCCCTGCACGCGCTGCGGGGCACCGAGCACCCCCGACACCACGACGAGCTGGCTGGAGCCGGGCGCCATGCGGGACGCCGTCCGGGCACTCTCCTCGAGGTCGTCGGGGCCGAGCACCGCGCGGCACGAGGCGTCCAGCACGACGCCGATCGCGTCGGCACCGACGTCGGGGCCGCACACGAAGGTGAGGGTGTAGCCCTCCTCGGTCAGCCGGACGGCGACCGACGTCGCGATCGACAGCGCGAGCTCGAAGTCCTGGGCGCGGGGGTAGGACTCCTCGTGCCGGTCGACCACGATCACGACGTGGCTGCGCCGGGTGTCGTGGTACTGCCGCACGTGGAGCACCCCCGCCCGGGCCGAGGAGCGCCAGTGCACGTGCCGCAGGTCGTCGCCGGGGACGTACTCGCGCAGGGCGTGGAAGGCGAGGTCGCTCATCGAGACCTCCTCGCTCGGCGTCCCGTCGTGGTCGGGGACGTGACCGGGCGCCATCGTCTCGATCGGGGTCATCCGGGGACGCACGGCGAGGTCCGCGACGCCGGTCCAGTCGCGGTCGCGCCGGAACAGGCCGAGCGGGTCGGTGCGCCGGGCGCCGACCGGGCCGACCTGGACGATGCCGCGCTCCATCGCCGGCAGCACGACCTCCTCCTGGTGCTGCACCCCGGGCCGCAGCCGCGGCAGCCGCACGAAGCCGCGCTCGACGACGACCGCACCGGCCCGGACCGGCACCGTGACCACCGGGTGGCGCACCGACCACCGGCCCCGGTTGGTCACCCGCAGCAGGGCCCGGCCCGGCGTCCCGGCGACGGTCGAGGCGGGCCGCAGCTCGAGCTTCGCCTCGACCCGCCCGGGCGCGACCACCAGCAGGACGAGGCTGACCAGCAGCACCAGCCCGCACAGCACGGCGAGGACCTGGAGCTCGACGTACCCGCCGACCCGGCCCGCGACCGCGGCGAGCACGCCGAGCCCGCCCACCGTCCAGCCGGCCGGGGAGACCGACGAGGTCAGCGACCCCAGGAGTCGGAGCGGTTCACGCACGGTCGCGAGGCGGCGGCACGTCGCGCAGGAGCCGGTCGATGACGGCGTCGACGTGGACGCCGCCGTACTGGGCGTGCGCGTCGAGGAGGACCCGGTGGCAGAGCACGGGGTGCGCCAGGTCGTGGATGTCCTGGGGGACGACGGCGGTCCGGCCGGCGGCGGCGGCCCAGACCTTGGTCACCCGGATGAGGGCCAGGCAGCCGCGCGCGGAGAGCCCGAGCTTGACCTGGTCGGCCTCGCGGGAGGCCTCGGCGAGCTCGCGGACGTAGCGGATCAGCGACCGGTCGACGTGCACCTCGGCCGCCGCGGCGGCCAGGTCGGCGACGTCGGCGCGGCTGAGGACCGGCTTCACCAGGCTCGCGCGGTCGCGGACCCCGGCGTCCATGAGCAGCTGCTCGGTCGCCTCGGCGCCGGGGTGGCCCACGGAGGTCTTCATGAGGAAGCGGTCGAGCTGGGCCTCGGGCAGCTGGTAGGTGCCGGCCTGCTCGATCGGGTTCTGCGTGGCGATCACCATGAACGGCCGGGGCACGTCGTGGGTGGTGCCGTCGACGGTGACGTGACCCTCCTCCATCACCTCGAGCAGGGCCGACTGCGTCTTCGGGGAGGCCCGGTTGATCTCGTCGGCGAGCACGATGTCGTGGAAGATCGGCCCCTCGTGAAAGGAGAAGGTGCCCTTGTGCTGGTCGTAGACCGTCACCCCGGTGACGTCGGTCGGGAGCAGGTCGGGGGTGAACTGGATCCGCGCGTGGCTGCCCTCGACGGAGTTGGCCAGGGCGCGGGCCAGCATGGTCTTCCCGGTGCCCGGGAGGTCCTCGAGGAGCAGGTGGCCCTCGGCGAGCAGGCAGGTCACCGCGAGGCGGACCACCCGGTCCTTGCCGAGCAGCGCCAGCCCCATGTTGTCGACGACGTCGGTGAAGACGCGCTGGAACCGCGACGCCTGGTCAGGGCTGAGTGTCACCGTGGAGCTCCCTCCCGGACAGGAGCCGGGCTCAGGCGTCCGTGGTCGTCTTGTCGGCGTAGACGTCGTCGGCGACGGCGTGGTCGGTGCGGCGCCCCTCGCGCAGGACGAGCAGGATGCCGGCGACCAGGGCCAGGAGCCCGCCGACCAGGCCGATGATCGGGATCCACTTGGTCACCAGGGCCAGCGACGTCGCGTTGCTCTCGGCGTCGTCGACGTTGGTCTGCTGCTGGTCCTCGGTGAAGGCCAGCTGCAGCTCGAGGGCCTGGGTGGCCTCGGCGCCCGAGCCGATGTAGCGCTCCTGGTCGTCGGTCTGGTGGATGATCGCGCCGGTCACCGGGTCGACGTAGATCTCCTTGGTGCTGCTGTAGGTGCCCTCGACGCCCTCGGCGACCTCGATCGGGGCGTCCTCGACGACCACGCGGTAGACGTAGGTCTTGAGCCCCAGGATGTCCTGCTCGCGGTCGTAGGCGGCCGTGACCGAGACACCGGCGGTGCCGTCCCAGTACTCGTAGTCCTTCTTCTCGGCGTCGAAGGGCCACTTGTTCTGCAGGCCGCGCGGCTGCGGGCTGCCCTCGGGCAGGTAGCTGCCGTTGTCGACCGACAGCGCGGTGTCGCGGTCGGTGGCGAACAGGCTGGTGCTGGCGGAGAGGAGGCGGTCGTCGTCGCCGTCGAGGCAGTCGGGCACGTCGCCCTCGTCCTTCATCAGGCAGGAGGTGCTGACGAAGACCGCGACGTCGTCGTCGGAGGCGTCGGTGTCGACCTTGGTGATGCTGGAGGCGACGACCGGTCCGACCGTGATCTGGCCGGTGGCGGTGTCGACCCGGCCGCCCTCGCCGGAGAGGTGGGTCACCGAGTCCACGTCGACCGGGGTCTTCTTCACCACGCCGGGGGCCCAGACGAGGGCCACCAGACCGGCCACGAGCAGGAACCCGCCGAGTGCGATCAGCACTCGACCAAGGATGGTGCGCACCTAATGTCTCCTCACGCGTCACACGAATGTCGCCGAACCGTAACGCATCCCTACCGGCAAGTACATGGAACCGGGGATGCCGCGCCGGTCTACCTCCGACGGAGCACGAGAGCCAGGTTCCAGGTGGCCAGCTCGCGCACCACCGGCACCCGCAGCAGCCACCACGACCAGGCCGGGTTGTAGCGCGGGAGCACCTCGACGACGTCGGCGAGGTCCTGGCGGCGCGACCACTCGAGGGCCTCGGCCACGGTGACCTTGAACAGCGACTCGCCGTACCTGTTCTTCGGCTCCCGGCCGTGCTTGCGCCGGTAGCGGGCGCGCGCCCGGCGCCCACCGAGGTAGTGCCAGGGCGCCGTCTCGTGCCCGCCCCACGGGCCGAACCAGACGGTGTAGCTGAGGAACACCGTGCCGCCCGGCCGCGTCACCCGCAGCATCTCCTCGGCCATCAGCCACGGGTCGCTGACGTGCTCCAGGACGTTGGAGGAGTAGCACACGTCGAGGCTCGCGTCGCGGAACGGCAGCGCCATCCCGCTGCCGAGCACCGTGCCGGGTGGCATCTCGCCGAGCCCGGAGAGCTCGCCGACGTCGGCGTCGAGGGCGACGTAGCGGGCCCCGGCCGCGGTGAAGGCGTCGCGGAAGTAGCCCGGTCCCCCGCCGACGTCGAGCAGCAGGGCGCCGTCGAGGTCGGCGTAGCCGCTGAGCTGCTCCACCGAGTCGCGGGCCAGCGCGGTGTAGAACCGCGGCGGGTCGGGCTGCTCGTGGCGGAACGCGCGCAGCAGCGCCACCGAGCGGCGCAGGGTGGAGCGACGTCTCGTCGGCGACGTGGCGCGCCCGGGGATCCAGCTCACGCCGCGAAGACTAGGTGGTGATGCCCTACGGTTCGCGGATGCACCCGCTCGACGACCTCGCCGGCAAGCACGTGGTGTTCCTCAGCTGGCGCGACACCCGCAACCCCGAGGGCGGTGGCGCCGAGCGCTACCTGGAGAAGGTCGCCGGCGGCCTGGCCGCGCTGGGGTGCCGCGTGACCATCCTGTGCGCGGCCCACGCCGCCGCGCCGCCCGACGAGACCGTCGACGGCGTCCACTACGTGCGCCGGGGCTCGAAGATCACCGTCTACCTGCGCGGCATGCTCGCCCTGGCGACCCGCCGCCTGGGCCGCGTCGACCTCGTCGTCGACGTGCAGAACGGGCTCCCGTTCTTCTCGCGCCTGGTGACGCGGGCGCCGGTGGTGGTGCTCGTGCACCACGTGCACCGCGAGCAGTGGGGCGTACTGTTCGGCCCCCTGATGGCCCGGGTCGGGTGGTGGATCGAGCGGCGCTTCGCGCCCTGGCTCTACCGACGCTGCCAGTACGTCGCGGTCTCGCGGGCCACCCGCGCGGAGCTCGCCGAGCTCGGCGTCGACCCGCGCCGGGTCGCGGTCGTGCACAACGGCACCGACCGCGTCGTCCGCGTGGACGAGACCAAGGCGCCCGAGCCGACGATCGCCGTCGTCGGGCGGCTCGTGCCCCACAAGCAGGTCGAGCACGCCGTCGACGCCGTGGTCGCGCTGCGCGCAGAGCACCCCGGCATCCACCTCGAGGTGGTCGGCAACGGGTGGTTGGGAGGCGAACCTCCACGAGTACGTCGCCGAGCGCGGCGCGACCTGGTGACCTTCCACGGCCACGTCGAGGAGCACACCAAGCACGAGGTGTACGCCCGCTCCTGGCTGCTCGCCCTGCCCTCGATCAAGGAGGGCTGGGGCCTGGTCATCGGCGAGGCCGCGATGCACGCGACGCCGACGGTCGCCTACTCCTCGGCCGGCGGCACCCGCGAGTCGGTGCGGGCCGACGTGACCGGCCTCCTCGTCGACGACCAGGACGGGCTCACCGCGGCCATCGACCGGCTCGTGCGCGACCACGACCTGCGGGCCCGGCTCGGCACGGCGGCGCTGGCGATGAGCCACTCCTACACGTGGGAGCACGCACAGGAGTCGTTCGGCGTCGTGGTCCTCGCCGCCCTGGAGGGACGCGTAATCGACGCTCAGGACCCCGACGAGGGGGCCTGAGCGTCGGACGACCAGTGGTGGTGGAGCGGGTGCTACTCGCCGTACTCGACGACGGGCTTCTCCACGCTGACCGGCGACTTGTCAGGCGCGGCCGTCTGGCTGCTGACGAGTCCCACGATCCCGGCCGCGCCCACGGCGCCGCCCACGACCATCGTCGCGATCAGAGTCACAATGCTGCTGGTTCCCACGTGATGCCCTCCTAGTCGGAGGCTCACCGTAGCACCGCGCGCCGTCCCGACCGGGATTTTCCACGGTCGGTGTGCGGGGACCGCGTCGGCGGGCGGCCACCAGCACGAGTCCGGTGGCCAGGCAGCCCAGGAAGGCGGCCCAGGCCGCCCCCATCCCGACGTCCCACGTGGTGCGTCGCACCGGGTCGGCGGGCTCGTCGAGGGCCACGACCCGCAGGTCGCCGTCGAGGAGCACGCGACCCGCGACCTCCGGGGCGTCGCCGACGGCGGTCGTGTCGGTGACCACCACGCCGATCCCCTCCCCGGCCAGTGCGGTGGCCCGCTCCTCCGGCGTCTCCTGCGCCAGGGCGCGACGCACGTCGGCGACGCGCGGGTCCTCCCCCGGCAGCGTCGTCCCGCCGACCACCAGCTCGTCGCTGGCCACGTAGTTGCGGGGCAGGTAGCGCCACACCGGGTCGAGCACCTTGCGGTCCTCGTTCCACGACGGCTGGCGGTAGCTCGACAGCGGCAGGCTCACGAGGTCGCCGGCCCCGTCCGCAGCCCCGGGGCCGGTCACCGCCCGGGCCGCCTCGTAGGACTCCGGGAAGGAGACGGCGCCGAGCCGCCCCCCGGCGCCCAGCAGGGCACCGGGCAGGAGGACGACGGGCAGCACCACGAGCACCGGTGCGAACACCACGCGTGAGCCCGGCTCGGGCGCCAGCACCCGCAGGGCGGGCTCGGTGCCGTGCGCGACGAGCACCACCAGGAGGGGTGCGCAGAGCACCAGCACGCGCGCGCCGTCACGGAACAGGCCGGCCCCGGGCACGGTGCTGAACAACCAGCCCGCGGCGTCCGGCGCCGCCCACGTCGACACGGCGAGCACGAAGCCCAGGCCCCACATCACCACGAGGGCCACGGCGTCCCGGCGCTCGGAGGTGCGCCACCAGCGCCGCGCACCGGCCGCGGCCAGCACCAGCAGCGCCACGGTGGCGACCCAGCCGAGCAGGCCGGCGCGGGCGTCGGGCACGACCTCGGAGTTCCAGATGCCGCCCAGCGTGAGCGCGGCGACCGGGGCGGGGACGCTGCCCTCGTCGGCCAGCGCGAAGGCCTCCGCCCCGCTGCCCGCCGTCGTCGCGTTCGCGGCGTGCAGGAGCCCGGCGACGAACCACGGGGCGTTGGCGGCCGCGGCCAGCGCCACCACCCGCACCAGGTGCCCGGGCCGCCGGGTCGCCGCGACCAGCACCAGGACGACGCCCGCCGCGACCCCGGCGCTGGCGCTGAGCGAGGCCACCGGGAGCAGGACGCACAGAACCACCGGGAGCCGCCCCGTGCGCCGCCAGGTCCGGGCCGCCACGACGATCCACGGCAGGGCGGCGTAGCCCAGCAGCACCGGCCAGTGCCCGATCAGGAGGCGCTCGACCACCAGCGGGTTCCACTGGTAGACGCTGACGGCGACGAGCCGGCCCGACAGCGGCAGCCCCGCGAGCAGGTGCGCGGCCCCGGTGCCGGCGCCGACCAGGGCCGCGAGCAGCACGAGCTTCTGCAGGAGCTCGCCGGGCACGGCCTCGTCGAGGACGGCGACCACCGCGTCGCTCGGCACCGCGCGCGGCAGCCCGCTCGCGAGGCCGAGGAAGTCCGCGCGCAGCACGAGGTCGGGGACCCACACCATGTCGTAGGTGAGCACGAACCCCCGGCCGAGCGCCGGACCGAGCATGAGCAGCGCCAGCACCACCGACCAGGCGTGGGGCAGGACGTCGCGCACCAGCGCCCCCCGCCGCACGTGTCTGGCCACGAGCGCGATCCAACCACGGGTCCGGTGCCGTGGCGCGCGCGTGGCGCACGACACGATGGCCTAGGGTCCACCGGTGCCCAGTCCCGCGACCACCGACGGTGGCACCGGCCTGCGCGGCAGCGCCGGCATCGCGGTCGCGATGCTGGTGATGAACGTCGCGACGTACGGCTTCCAGGTCGTCTCGGCCCGTCTCCTCGGGCCGGCCGAGTACGGCGCGGTGGCCGGTCTGATGGCGTTCCTGCTCGTGCTGTCGGTGCCGCAGCTGGGGCTGCAGGCCACCGCGGCCCGCCGCATCGCCGCCGACGACGACCACGCCCAGGCCGTCGAGCGGTCGATCCTGCGCCTCTCCTACAGGGTCGCGCTGGTGATCAGCCTGGCCGCCCTGGCCGCCACCCCGCTGGTGGCGCACCTGCTGCGTCTCGACAGCCTCTGGCCCGCCGTCCTGGTGGCCCTCGCGGCCGGCCCGCTCACGGTGATGGGCGGGCAGGCCGGCGTCCTCCAGGGCGAGCGGCGCTGGCGCTCGCTCGGGCTGCTCTACCTGGCCATGGGGCTCCCCCGGCTCGTCCTGGGCTGCGTGTTCGTCGCGGTCAGCCCCACGGCGACCGCGGCGATGCTCGCCGTCCTGGTCGGCCTGCTCGCCCCGGTCGCCGTCGGCACGGTCGCGCTGCGCCGGCCCCGCGCGGGCACCGAGCCCGACGCCGACGCCGCGCCCGCCCGCCGGGTGCTGGCCGAGATCGCCACCAGCTCGGTGGTGCTGCTCGCGTTCTTCGTGCTCCAGAACGTCGACATCCTCATCGCCCGCCGCACCCTCGACGAGCACACCGCCGGGCTCTACGCCGGCGGCCTGATCGTCACCAAGGCGGTGCTGTTCCTCCCCCAGTTCGTCATCGTCGTGCTCTTCCCGTCGATGTCGGCGCACGCCTCGCGCCGCGCCGCGCTCGTGCGCGGGCTGCTCGTGCTGGCCGGCACCGGCGTCGTGTGCACCCTCGGCGGCTACCTCCTCAGCCCGGTGGCCCTGGTGTTCGTCGGCGGCGCCGAGTACGCCGAGGTCGAGACCCGGTTGTGGCTCTTCGCGCTGCTCGGCATCCTGCTCGCCACCCTGCAGCTGCTCGTCTACTCCGCGCTCGGACGCCAGAGCCACCGCTCGACGTACCTGATCTGGGCCGGCGTCGCCGTCATCGTGGTCGCCGGCATGCTCGCCGGCAGCCTGACCGGGCTGGCGGCGGCCGTCGGCGCCGTCGACGCCGTCCTGGTCGTCGTCCTGACGGCCCTGGCGCTGCGCGAGGTCAGCCGCCCCGACCGGGCCGGCGACCCGTCGCGGCTCGACTGAACCGGGCCGCCGCGCCGACCGGTAGCCTGCCGCCTGTGATCCCCAGGCGTCGTTCCCGTGTCGTCCCCGTCCCTGCGCCTGACGAGCAGTTCGAGCACGCCTGGGCGGTGGCCGACAAGATCCCCGGCTGGCTGACCCGCGAGCAGGCCAGGCTGCTCCACGACGAGGCGCTGAGGCTTCCCCCCGGGGCGACGATGCTCGAGATCGGCAGCCACCAGGGCCGCTCGACGGTCGTGCTCGGCCAGGTCGCCCGTGCCGGGGGCGGCACCGTGATCGCCATCGACCCCTTCGTCGAGGGCCGCCTGTTCGGCGGCACACCGACCAGGACCAAGTTCCTCCGGCACCTCGAGGAGGCCGACGTCGTCGACGTCGTCCGGCACGTGGAGGACTACTCCACCCGGGCCCGCCCCGGCTGGGACGAGGGCTTCGACTACCTCTACATCGACGGCAAGCACGACTTCTGGACCTTCAGCGACGACCTGCGCTGGCGCTCGTTCCTCCCGCGCGGTGCCTCGGTCCTGGTGCACGACGCCTACTCCTCGATCGGCGTCACCCTCGGCATCCTGGTGCGGGTGCTCTTCGCCCGTGACCTCACCTACGTGCGGCGTGAGGGGTCCATGGCGCTGTTCCGGACGGCTCGGCCGCGCCTGGCCGACCGGGTGCGCATCGTGCGCGAGGTGCCGTGGTGGCTGCGCAACGTCGGCATCAAGGTGCTGCTGCGCCTGCGCCTGCGTCCGGTGGCCCGTCTCGTCGGCCACGACTCGCCGTACGACCCGTACTGACCCCGACCGCCGCGCGGCCGTCGCCCGGCACCGCACTCCGGCGCAGGACCCCGGCGTCCGGCTCAGGCGTCCGGCTCAGGCGCAGGGCTCAGGCGAAGAACCTGTCGGCGATCGCGGCGAGCAGCCCCGCGTGTTCCTGCGCGTCGAGCTCGCGGCGCCGCGTCCGCAGCGAGAGGGTCGTGGTGGTGTCGGTGGAGGCCAGACCGACGGCGACCGCCCGCGGACCGCTCGTGGCGGGGTACATCGCCAGCGACGCGACGCCGTCCGCCTCGACGAGGCCGAGGTTGCTCAGGATGGCCGTCGAGCCCAGCCGCTTGCGGAGCAGCCGGGCGACGACCGGGCCGGCACCCTTGGCCGACGTCTCGGGGAAGTCGGGCTCCGGCCGGAGGCTGGCGATGAGCGGGCCCAGCGCCGTGCGGTCGTGCCCGGGACCCACCCGCAGCCGCAGGTAGGCCGTCTGCCGGTCGGCCGTGGGCAGGTCGGTCGTGCGTCGCGAGGCCCCGATGACGACGACGGAGCGGCGACGGTCGCGGGTCGGCGCGTCGTCGTGGGCCGCCAGCACCGCGCGAGCCAGGTCGGAGGTGCCCCGAGCGACGCGCGGTCGGGTGACCGCGGTGAGGTCCTCGGCCGCCGAGGTCGCGTCACCGACTCCCGGGAAGCGGCTCGGCGGGTCCACGACGGCCTCGCCGAGCCGGCGCAGGCTCGACGCCAGGAAGCCGTGCGGCGCTGCCCGGTCGCCGATCCCGCGGGCCCGGGTGCGCAGGTCCCGACCCAGGGCCGCACCGGCGACGGCGAGGAGGCCGAGCCCGTCGACGGCCCCGTGGTGGGCACCGACGACGAGGCCGGTGCCGTCCGCGGTCAGCGCCAGCCGCACCAGGGGTGCCCCCGGTCCGTAGGGGGCCGCCGCGACCTCGGCCCGCGCGGCGGCCCACGCGGCGGTGTCGTGTCCGGACACCGGCGGCGGTGCGCCGAGGTGGGGCTCGCGGGCGCACAGGTCGGCCACCCGCCGCGCGACGTCGTCGGCTTCTAGGGGGGCGAGCAGGCGCACCTCGACGCAGATCCCCCACGTCGTGTCGGGGTCGCCGTAGAGACCGACGACCTCCTGGGCGTCGCGCACCGAGTCCGGACCGGCGGGCCGGTCGCGCTTGAACGGGCGCACGGTGGCACTCCAGGGGTCGAGGGGTACAGGACGCGGCACCCTACCGCGGCGGCCCGGGTCAGGAGCCGCTGCGCGCCACCGGGAACCCGACGGCCAGGCCCGTGACGCACACGGTGCCCGCGGGTCGCTCGGCCCCGTCCACCGCGCCGGTCGAGGAGACCTCCTCCTCGAGGTTCAGGGTCACCGCGTCCACCTCCCCGCGGAGGACGACCTGGAGCACGCCGGCCGCCCGGAGCGGCCCGGCCACGCTCGTGTCGCCGCCGCTGATCCCGAGGGTGCCCCGCACCGAGGTGAAGTAGGAGATCCGGGCGACCATCGTCTCGCCGTCGACCTCGTCCTCGAGCGGGATCCGCACCGGCCGCTCGCCGACGGCGTACCCGCAGGCGTCGTCGGCCGCCGCGGGGCGCATCGACTCACCGCCCAGGAGCTCGACGGGCTGGAGCCGGCCGTCGGTGTCGGCGATCCGCAGGTCGTGGCTGGGCAGGTTGAACAGCGGTTGCTCGGGAGCCAGACCGACGACGGTCGAGACCCGCGCGTCGCTGCCGAACCAGAAGGTCATCACGTCGTCCGGCGGGGGCGTGTCCACGATCACCGCGTCCGGCTGGCTCCGAATCTCCTGGCGGAGGGTCTGGACGAAGCCCCGGTCGGCGGTGTTGAGGGTGTGCGGCGCGATGACGTCCATCGTCACCACGGCCGAGACCGCGTACGCGGCGGTCACCAGCACGACCGCCCCCCGACGCCGGCGCGACGGCCGAGCCGGCGGGCGGTCCACCTCGGGCGCCCGCTCGACCTCACGCAGCACGAGCCCGAGGGCGACGACGAGGACCGGGACGATGTCGGCGGCGTAGCGCGGCGACAGCGCCAGGGCGGCGCCCAGCGCCGTGCGCCCCGCGAACAGGACGGCGACGTCGGCGACCACGTAGGTGAGGAGGAGCAACCAGCCCCAGCCGACCGAGCGGCCACCGCGACGCAGGGACCAGACCACGAGGGCGAGCAGCACCAGCCACGCCACCACGACGGCGTACACCTGTGGCAGCAGGATCACGTCGCTGAGCACGTCCGGCGTCCACGGCCCGCCGACCAGGCCGGGTATCGCGGTCCGCACCACGAAGTTCCAGATGAGCTCGACGGCACCGCCCGACGACCCGACGTCGCTCGTCTCGATCGGCGCGAGCGCCCGGTGGGCGACGAGGTAGGCGAGCACCACCGCGATCAGGACCAGCCACAGCCCACGGCGTGCGCGCCAGGCCTCGGCCACGGCGCGCCGCCCCCGTGAGGGTGCGTGGGCCGCCGCGACGAACCCGAGGACCAGCGGGAGCAGGGCGGCCCGCTCCTGGAACTGCAGGCCGACCACGAGCGCGACCACGATGACGACCGGGGCCCACCGCCGCCGGTCCTGCAGGTGCACCAGGAGGGCCCACGTGCCGCCGAGCACGGCGATGCTGGTCGGCAGGAAGCCGATGGCGGCCGCCCACCACGCCGTCGGCCACCAGGTCAGGGGGCAGAACAGGGCCACCGCGAGCACCGGCAGCCGCAGGGACGACCCCGGGACCAGGCGGCACAGCACGAGCCAGGCGAGCACCGCCGCCACCAGCTGCATCAGCATGATCTCGACGGCGAAGACCGGCCAGTCGAGGGGCCCGAGCCGGGCGTTGGCCCACGCCAGCACGAAGTTGCCCGGCCACACGTGGCCGGAGTACTCCTGGAACAGCATCTCGGCCGACATCGGCGCCCGGCCGATCCGCGTCATCTGGAAGTCGTCCTGGGTCAGGAAGCCGTCGGCGAGGAGCACGCCCCGCCAGGTCGTCTGCACGACGACCATCGCCAGGGCGATGAGTCCGGCGGCGTCGCGCCACGGCGCGGGCAGCCGCTCACGGAACCAGGACACGGTCCACCTCCTCGCTCGCGCGCGGCTCCGGCCGGCGACGGCCCGGGCCGACCAGCAGCGCGAACCCGACACAGCCGACCCCGGCGCCGGCGACGACGTCGCAGAGCAGCGGCGGCAGCCCGGGGGTCGTCGTCGCGACGAACCCCGCGGCGACCCCCGCGGCACCGACGAGCAGCGCACCGACGAGGCCCGGGTCCCCCAGGAACCGCCGAGCGACGACGCCGACGAGGAGGCCGAGGAGGAGCGCCGGCCCACCGAGCACCGCCAGCGCCACGGCGCCGGCCACCACCCAGGCGGTGCGTGGGCGGTGCTGGTCTGCCACCGTCAGCACCGCGGTCCGCTCGGCGACCTCGCTGCGGGTCCTCACGGACCGGCGCCGGTCGGCCCGCAGCCCCCGCACCAGCGCCAGCACGAGCGCCAGCGCGCCGAGCAGCCCGGCCAGCAGCGCGAGGCGGTAGGTGGTGCCGGGCCCGAAGTCCAGGTCGACGTCGCCGCCGTCGCCCGCGGGCACGACGAAGCCCTGCTTCCACCCGTCGACCCGGACCGGCTCGAGGGCGGTCCCGTCCAGCGAGGCCGCCCAGCCGGGGTTGAAGTTCTCGTTGACGACGAGCAGCCGCTCGGGTCCGGGGTCGAGTCGCACCGTGCGGCTCGTGCTCCCCCACGAGCCGACGACCGGCCGGTCCGCCTGGGACGTCGCTGCGGTGTCCGGCTGCGCGCTGGGTCGCAGCACCACCGAGGCCGGGGCGAACTGCGCCGTCGAGACGACGCCGAGCCGGTGGGTGCCGGCGTCGACGGGGATCGGTGCGCCACAGGACTCCAGGCGCAGGGCCGTGCCGTCCACCACGTCGCCGATCACCCCGGTGACCCGGGTCGGGTGCACGACACCGTCCACGACGACCTCGGGCCCCAGGCCGCAGATGGCTCCGGTCGGGCTCGTGCGGTCCAGGGGCTCGACCAGCGACTGCAGTGCCGGCGCGGTGACCTCGGCGACGCCGAGGGGGCGCGTCGAGTCCGGCTGGGCGTCGAAGCGCACCTCCACCGACCGGGCTCGCAGCGGCTCGAACTCCGCGATCCCACGGCTGAGGTCGACCTCCCGGGTCTCGCCGCCGGCCACGAGGGTGGCGGTCGTCGGCGGCGCCATGCTGTCGGGGGCGGCGACCACGCGCAGCTCGTCGAGCAGGACGGGCCGGCCCCAGGAGAGGCGGAGGGTGGGCTCGTCGTCGCCCTGGCCCGCGGCCCAGAACGTCGCGGGGTCGGCGTCGGCGGCGAGCTGGGGAGCGACCCCCGGCTCGCCGAGGTAGACCGACGAGGCGGAGGCCTGCACGCCACCGAACGGCGTGAGCAGCCGCTGGGCGCCCTCGGTCGTGCGGGCCACCACGGTGCCCGACACGCGCCACGAGGCCGCTCCGTCGAGGCTCAGGGTCCGGAACAGCCCGGACTCCTCGTCGCTGGTCCGGCTGCCGGTGACCGGCCAGCAGTTGCTGCCCAGGCCGGCGTCCAGGCAGGTGCGTCGGTGGGCCCGGGCCTTGAGCACGAAGGTCGTGTCGCCGTCCGCCCCGGTGTCGGGCAGCACCAGGGAGCGGTCGGCCACGAGACCCGGGAGCGCCACCTCGTTGATGGCCACGACGCCCTGGCCGCCCTGCGAGGCGTCGCCGCGGGTCTCCTCCACCGTCACCCGCAGCCGGTCGAAGGTGCCGCTCAGCCGGGCCGCGGCGATCCCCGTCTCCGGGTCGACCGGGATGGTGACGTCGTTGTCCCCCGCGGTCACGCGCACCCGCAGGAGGTCGACGCCGCCGGTGTCGAGCGGGCGGGTGCTGAGGGTGACGCTCGAGGCGGCCACCGGCTGCTCGAACCGCGCCTCGACCCACTGTCCCTCGGGCTCCAGCAGCGGCGCGGACTGCCAGTAGGTCGCGTCGACCCCGTCGAAGGCCTGGTACGGGGCGTTGTCCGGGCGGGACTCGCCGAAGCTGTCGCTGTAGGCCGAGGACGAGGACGCGGTGATGGTCGAGAAGGCGCCGCCGTACTCGGCGTGGACGAGCGGCGTCGACTCGGGACCGGCGAAGTCGTAGGCGGCCCGCCGATACCGGTGCGGCTCGTCGAGGGTCATCACGGGACCGGTCGCCTCCAGCGCACCGAAGCCGCGCTCGCGCTTGCGCAGCCCGTCGCCGACGATGTCCGGGTGGTCCGCGGCCCAGCCGCGCTCCCCCTCCACCACCACCGGCGTCTCCGGGTCGAGGACGCCGGCCTCCATCGCGGTCAGGACGTCCTCGGAGCTGCCGGACAGGGTCGGCACCTGCGCCGTCGGCACCGTCACGACCCGGCTCGCCTCGGGCTCGACCTCGAGCACGTCGATCAGCGACTGCCCACCGAGGTCTCCGGTGCTGCCGAACCCGGCGACCTTGCGCAGGCCCGGCGACCGGCTCAGGGCGAGGTCGAGCCGCCCGAGGTCCGTGATGCCCCCGGCGGCCGGGTCGAGGTCGCGGCGGACCACGACGTACTCGATGCCGGAGCGGGCCAGCAGCTCCGCGAGCGCCGGCGAACCGCGCCCGTCGGCCACCCGCTCCTGCACGGCGTCGAGCAGCCGGATGGTCGGCCCCGGCGTCAGCGGCACCTGGCTGCGGGTCACCCACGGCGTCCGGGCCACCCCCTGCATCGGCTCGTCGATCGTCTCTCCCCAGGTCTGCAGCCCGAAGCCGGACCCGGGGAGGATCAGGGCGCTCCCGGTCCCGTCGACCCCGTCGAGGAAGGCGGCCGTCTCGAACCACGGGTCCGGCACCGCCTCCCAGCCGTCCTTCCTCATCTGACCGGTCCACAGCGGCTGGGCCGACACGAGCAGCAGGACCAGGACGAGGGCGTTCGCGAGCGGGGCGAAGGTCGCCAGGCGCGGCACGCGGACGTCGGTCCACCGGGCCGCGAGGTGGGCCAGCCCCAGGGCGAGCGGGAGACGGAGGAGCGGGTCGACCTTGTGGACGTTGCGCAGCATGGCCAGGGAGCCGTCCAGCAGCACCTGCACGGGCCCCTGGAGCGGTGAGGCCAGGGAGCCGTCCCGCGGCAGCGTCAGGCACAGCGCTCCCAGCAGGAAGCTGGCCAGGAACGCCCGCCGGAACGGCATCGTGGACCTGGTGAGGCCCCACAGGCCCAGTGCCGCCACGACGGCGGTGGCCCCGATGAGCAGGGGTGACAGCGCGATGTCGTAGGCGCCGGGCCACCAGGGCTCGCCGGCCACGTCGAAGTAGCCGACCCAGTGGTCGGCACCGCGGGTGACGTTGGTCCAGCCCAGGGGTCGGACCACGGCGCTTGACGTCTCGATGTAGTCCAGGAACGGTGGGCTGAACCGACCGAGGACGAGCAGCGGGAGGGCCCACCAGGCGCTCGCGAGCACGACGGCGCCCAGCCACCACCGCAGGAGGTCCCGGCCGCCGGGGAGCCGGACCCCGGCGACGACGACGAGGAAGACCACGGGGAGCGTGGCGAGGTTCCCGACCGCGTTCACGCCACCGAGGAACAGCATCGCGACACCCGAGGCGGCGGCGGCCGTCTTCGGCGAGAGACGACCCCGGTGCGCCAGCACGACGGGCAGCACCACCCACGGCAGGACGGCAGTGGGCAGGACCTCCCCGGTGAGGACGCCGTCGAGGCCCAGGATCCGCGGGGCGCAGGCGTAGGCGGCGCCACCGAGCCAGGCGGCCCAGGCCGAGCAGCCCGGCATCAGCGCGCCGACCAGCCGCCGGCAGCCCTCGAAGGCGACGACCAGCACGAGTCCGCTCCACAGGCGCTGCGTGACCCAGTCGGGCAGACCCGCGACCTCGCCCAGGAGGAAGAAGGTCCCCTGCGGGAACAGGTAGCCGTAGGCCTGGTTCTGCAGCTCCCCGAACGAGGATCCCGGGTTCCACAACGTGGTGCTGCGGGCGAGGAACGCCCCGGGGTCGGCGGTGAGGTCGAACTTGGTGTCGAAGGTGGTCGACCCCGGTTGCTGGAGGAACGACATCGCCATCAGCCAGGCGTGGGTCAGGTACAGGGGCCAGGCATCGGCGAGACGCCGACGAACCTCCCGCGACCTGGTTCGGCCCTCGATGTCGCTCTCCTTCGTGTGAACGAGGGCACACGGTACCCGGTAGTGTGCGCCCGTGATCCTCGGTCCTGGCTGTCTGCCCGTGGACCGTGCCGCCCACCGGTCCGCGGGGGTCCCGGCCGTGCGACCCGCACCGGTCCGGTGACCGACGCACCTCCGGCTCCGGGCACCCGCGGTCGCGTGGGCGCGCTGGTCGCCGGCGTCCGGCCGCGACAGTGGAGCAAGAACCTCCTGGTCCTCGGCGCGCCCCTGATGGCGGGCCGGCTCGACGAGCGGGACGTGCTCGTCAACTCGCTGGTCGCGGTGGTGGCCTACTGCCTCGGAGCCTCGGGGGTCTACCTCGTCAACGACGCCCTCGACGTCGAGGCCGACCGGCGGCACCCGGTGAAGCGGCTGCGCCCGGTGGCCTCGGGCGACCTGGGGGTGCGGACGGCGATCGCGTGCGGCGCCGTGCTCCAGGTCCTGGCCGTCGGGGCCGCCCTCGTCTCGGGCCTGCCGCTGGCGGCGGTCGTCGCGAGCTACCTGGTCATCAGCCTGGCCTACTCGCTGTTCCTCAAGCACGAGCCCGTGCTCGACATCGCCGTCGTCGCCAGCGGCTTCCTGCTGCGGGCGGTCGCGGGCGGCGTCGCCTCCGGGATCCCGCTCTCGCAGTGGTTCCTGCTGTGCGCGAGCTTCGGCTCGCTGTTCATGGCAGCGGGCAAGCGCTACGCCGAGGCGCACCTGGACCTCGCGGGCTCGGGCCGGACCCGCCAGTCGCTGGTGCGCTACACGACGTCCTACCTGCGCTTCGTGTGGACGATGTCGGCGGGCCTGCTCATCATCGTCTACAGCCTGTGGGCCTTCGAGATCGACGACGAGCCCGGCGGGTCGACCCTCACGGTGATCTCGATCGCCCCGTTCGTCCTCGCCGTCCTGCGCTACGCCCTGGCGATCGACGCCCGCACGGCGGGCGAGCCCGAGGACATCGCCCTGACCGACCGCGTCCTGCAGGTCCTGGCGGCGACCTGGCTGGTCACCGCGGCCGGCGCCGTCTACTGGGGCCGGTAGCCCCTCGCGGACACCGCACCGCGAGGTCGCCTGCGCGGTCTCGCCACGCGCGCGCAGGCTCGCGCGCCCCTCGTCAGTGCGCCGCGTCGTGCCAGGAGTGGCCGGTGCCGACGGAGACGTCGAGCGGCACGGTGAGGTCGGCGGCGCCGGCCATCTGCGCGCGGACCAGCGCCTCGAGCGCCTCGGTCTCGCCAGGGGCGACCTCGAAGACGAGCTCGTCGTGGACCTGCAGCAGCATCCGCGAGCGCAGGTCGCTGGCCTCGATCGCGGCCTGGGTGCGGAGCATCGCGACCTTGATGAGGTCGGCCGCCGAGCCCTGGATCGGGGCGTTGAGCGCCATCCGCTCGGCCATCTCGCGCCGCTGCCGGTTGTCGCTGTTGAGGTCGGGCAGGTAGCGCCGGCGCCCCATGATGGTCTCGGTGTAGTCGTCCTTGCGGGCCTGGCCCACGACGCCCTGGAGGTAGTCGCGGATGCCGCCGAAGGTCTCGAAGTACTCATCCATCAGGCCCCGGGCCTCGCCCGGCTCGATGCCGAGCTGCTGACCGAGCCCGAACGCCGACAGCCCGTAGGCCAGCCCGTAGTTCATCGCCTTGATCTTCGCGCGCTGCTCGACGCTCACCTCGTCGGCCGGGACGTCGAAGACGCGGGCCGCGGTGATCGAGTGGAAGTCGCGACCGGACCGGAACGCCTCGATGAGGAGCTGGTCGTCGGACAGGTGGGCCATGATCCGCATCTCGATCTGGCTGTAGTCGGCCGTCATCAGGCACTCCTGGCCCTCGGCGACCACGAAGCCCTCGCGGATGCGGCGTCCCTCCTCGGTGCGGATCGGGATGTTCTGCAGGTTCGGGTCGGTGCTGGAGAGCCGGCCGGTGGCCGCGATCGTCTGGTTGAACGTGGTGTGGATCCGGCCGTCGGGCTGGACGGTCTTGAGCAGCCCCTCGATGGTCTGGCGCAGCCGGATCACGTCGCGGTGGCGCAGCAGGTGGGCCAGGAACGGGTGCTCGGTCTTGACGTAGAGCTGCTGCAGCGCGTCGGCGTCGGTGGTGTAGCCGGTCTTGGTCCGCTTGGTCTTCGGCATCTCGAGCTCGTCGAAGAGCAGCACCTGCAGCTGCTTGGGCGAGCCGAGGTTGATCTCGCGGCCGATGACGTCGTAGGCGGCCTGCGCGGCGGCGCGCACCTCGGTGTCGAACTCGCCCTGCAGCGTCTCGAGGTGGTCGCCGTCGACGGCGATGCCGGTCTGCTCCATGTGCGCGAGCAGGTGCACCAGCGGCAGCTCGACCTCCGCGAGCAGCCGGGTGCCGCCGCGCTCCTCAAGCTCGACGTCGAGGGCCTCGGCGAGGTCGAGGACGGCGCGGGCGTGCAGCATGGCCGGCCCGGCCACGTCGGTGCCGGTGTCGAAGAGCAGGCCCTGGTCGGTCTCGTCGAGCTCCTGCCTGAGCTCGCGCTTGAGGTAGCGCACGGTGAGGTCGGCCAGGTCGTAGGAGCGCTGGTCGGGGCGCGCGAGGTAGGCCGCCAGGGCGGTGTCGCTGACCACGCCGCGCAGCGCCCAGCCGTGTGCCGCGAGGGCCAGCTCGGGGCCCTTCGCGTCGTGCAGGACCTTGGGCCGGTCGGCGTCGGTGAGCCACCGGGCCAGGGCGGCGTCGTCGTCGGGGGTCAGGGCGGTGGCGTCGACGTAGGCCGAGCGGCCGGTCGCGGTGGCGAACCCGATCCCGTCGACCCGGCCGGTGCCGGCGCCCCACGCCCCACGGACGTGCAGCCCGGTGCGCTCGCCGCCGAGCTCGGCCAGCCACGCCGCGACGGCGCCCGGCTCGAGGGCCTGCCCCTCGAGCTCGAAGCCACCCTCCTCGAGCACCTCGGTGGACTCGATCTCCTCGAAGAGCCGGTTGCGCAGGACCCGGAACTCGAGGCCGTCGAAGAGGGTGTGCACCTCCTGGCGGTCCCACGCCTGGCGGGCCATCTGCGAGGGCAGCAGGTCGAGCTCGAGGTCGCGCACCAGCGCGTTGAGCCGCCGGTTGCGCATCACGTCGGCGAGGTGGGCGCGCAGGTTCTCCCCGGCCTTGCCCTTGACCTCGTCGGCGCGGGTGATCACGTTGTCGAGGCCGTCGTAGAGGGCCAGCCACTTGGCGGCGGTCTTGGGCCCCACCCCCGGGATGCCGGGCAGGTTGTCGGAGTCCTCCCCGACCAGGGCGGCGAGCTCGGGGTAGCGGTCGGGCGTGACGCCGTACTTGGACTCGACGGCCTCGGGGGTCATCCGGGCCAGCTCGGAGACACCGCGGGTCGGGTAGAGGATCGTGGAGTGCTCGGTGACCAGCTGGAGTGCGTCGCGGTCGCCGGTGAGGACGAGCACGTCCATGTCGTCGGCCAGCGCCTGGGTGACGAGGGTGGCGATGATGTCGTCGGCCTCGAAGCCCGGCTTCTTCAGGAACGGGATGCGCAGCGCGTCGAGCACCTCCTCGATGAGCGGCAGCTGGCTGCTGAACTCGGTGGGCGACTTCTGGCGCTTCGCCTTGTACTCGGCGTACTCCTCCATGCGGAAGGTCTGCCGCGACACGTCGAAGGCGACCGCGAGGTGGGTGGGCCGCTCGTCGCGCAGCACGTTGATGAGCATCGAGGTGAACCCGAAGACCGCGTTGGTGAACTGCCCGGTCTTGGTCGAGAAGTTCTCGACCGGCAGCGCGAAGAAGGCGCGGTAGGCCAGCGAGTGGCCGTCGAGCAGGAGCAGTCGCGGGCGGTCGCCGGTGGGTGCAGTGGGTGCCTCGGTCACGCGCCCGACCCTAGCCGTCGCCGCCGACACCGCGGCACGCGGCGGCGCGCGGCAGGATGGGGTCCATGAGCGATGAGAAGACGTCGGTCGAGGAGTTCCTCGCCACCATGCCGATGGGCGCGCTGAACGACAAGCTGGGGGTCACCCTGGTCGAGATGTCGGCCGAGCGGGTGGTCGCCACGATGCCGGTCGAGGGCAACACCCAGCCCTACGGCCTCCTGCACGGCGGGGCGTCGGTGGTGCTGGCGGAGTCGCTGGGCTCGATGGGCTCGGCGCTGCACGCGCACGGCCTCGACAAGGTCGCCGTCGGCGTCGACATCAACGCCACCCACCACCGCTCGGCCACCTCGGGGCTGGTCACCGGCGTCGCGACGCCGGTGCACCTGGGCCGCTCGAGCACGTCGTTCGAGGTCGTGGTCACCGACGAGCGCGGCAAGCGGGTGTGCACCGCGCGCATCACCTGCGCGCTGATCCCCCGCGACGCCCTCACGCCGTAGGCGGCGGCTCGCTCGGCACCTCGGCCGGCCCGGGGACGTCGGCGCGCCGGGCCGAGCGGCGCGCGGCCAGCACCCGGGTCAGCTGCCGGCCGCCGGCGCCGGAGGAGGACCGGGTCGGTCGCTGCGCGGTGATCCGTGCCCGGACCGCCGCGGTCGGCGCGACCCGGAACGTGCCGACCTGACCCAGCGCGAGGCGGGCCATGAACCGGTTCGCGTCGCGCGACCCGGACGCCACGCCGACGCACACGTGCGGGACGCCGGCCTCCTCGGCGAAGGCCGCGGCGCACTCCATCAGGGTGCGGCCGACACCGTGGCGGCGGAACGCGGGGGCCACGGTCGGGGAGACCACGTGCACGGCCAGCTCGAGGTTGAGCGCGGTGACCGTGCCGATGCGGAGCAGCACCGCCCCGGCCGGCTCCCCGTCGTACTCGGCGACGAGGAGGCGCTGCTCGGGCGAGGCCTCGGCGGACTTGACCACCTGCTCGAGGTCGGCGACGCGCTCGTGGTGCTCGGCGCGACGCAGCGCGTCGCACCACAGGTCGGTGAGGAACCCGGCGTCGGTCTGGGTGGCCGGACGGACTGTGATGAGCGAGCGCGACACGCCGACCTCCTGATGGCGTCGTCGTCGACGCGGTTGCCGGCGTCCTGCCCGACGCCTGACCCCTCCCCGGGGACGCTGACGAACACTACGCCCCCCGCGCTCCCCTTGTCAGACTCCTCCTCGCCGGCCCCGGACCCGCTGGTCCGAGACCGGACCGTGCCCGTGCCGTTACCTCGAACTGGTCACCCTGTGGCCCCGAGGTGGGTAACGTGGCCCCTCGGTCGGGCGACGCGCGGGCGTTCCATGGATATGATCCGCCGACCCACCACACCAGGGACCAGCTCGTCGGGCCCACCCGACCCGCTGACAGGAGCCACATGCCGAACCGTCAGACCCCGTCCCGGGGCGTTCTCGCTCGACCACTTGCCGCCGTCGTGGCGCTCGGCGCGTTCCTCGCGCTGTTCGTGCTGGCGGGCCCGGCCTCGCCGGCGTCCGCGGCCTGCGACGGCACCGCCATCCCGAAGACGATGTCGGGTGTCCTCGTGAACTCCGCCGACGACGGCGCACCCGTGCCCGGCGTGGCGATCACGGTCACCAACTGCGACGGCGTCGAGTTCGAGGGCGAGACCGACGAGTCGGGCGCGTTCACGATCGACTTCGAGGCCGGCATCGGTCCGGTCACCGTCGCCCTCGACCCCGAGACCCTGCCCGACGGCGTCGAGATGCGTGACGGGGCCAGCACCACCAACACCCTGACCGGCTCGCTCACCGAGCTCAACACGACGTTCCTCATCGGACCCGACGGGCGCAACGTCGAGACCAAGTGGGACCGGGTCGCCGGGCTGGTCTACAGCGGTCTGCTGTTCGGCCTGATCCTGGCGATGGCCGCCCTGGGGCTCTCGATGGTCTTCGGCACGACCGGGCTGACGAACTTCGCCCACGGCGAGCTCGTCACCTTCGGCGCGATGGCCGCGTTCTTCGTCAGCACCGGCATCCCGCTGCCCTTCACCGACAACGACATCAGCCTGCCGTTCATCTGGGCGGTGCCGGCCGTGGTCGTCCTGGCGCTCGGGTTCGGCTGGCTCCAGAACACCGTGCTCTGGCAGCCGCTGCGCAAGCGCGGCGTCGGCCTGATCGCGGCGATGATCGTCAGCATCGGCCTGCAGTTCTTCCTGCGCAACGTCTACGCCTACCTCACGGGGTCGCGCACCGAGACCTACCAGGACTACTACACGCCCGAGGGCAAGGACGCGTTCGGCCTGTTCACCTACACCAACCGCGACATCGCCATCGCGATCACCTGCATCGTGGTGCTCACCGTCGTGCTCCTGGTGCTCCAGTTCACCCGGATCGGCCGGGCCACCCGCGCCGTCTCCGACAACCCCGCGCTGGCCGCGGCCACCGGCATCAACGTCGACCGCGTCATCTCGCTGGTGTGGATCGTCGGCACGGCGCTGGCCGCCCTGTCGGGTGTCTTCCTCGGCTTCACCCTGGGTGTCACCTACCAGATCGGGCAGCTCGTGCTGCTGCTGCTGTTCGCCGCGTGCTGCGTCGGCGGCCTCGGCTCGGTCTGGGGCGCGCTGCTCGGCGCCCTCATCATCGGCGTCCTGATCGACCTGTCGACGCTCGTCATCCCCTCCGACCTCAAGAACGCCGGAGCCCTGCTCCTGCTCATCGTCATCCTGCTCGTGCGTCCCCAAGGCCTGCTCGGCCGCCGGGAACGGGTCGGCTGAGGCGAAAGGACGAACGCAATGGACCTCATCACCACACCGCTCCACGACGCCTTCGCCCCTGTGGCCATCTCCTACGTGCTCGCGGCGATGGGCCTCAACATCCACTATGGATACACGGGTCTGCTCAACTTCGGCCAGGCGGCGTTCGCGGCCGCCGGCTCCTACGCCATGGCGGTCATGATCGTCTCCTTCGGCGTGCCGTTCATCCCCGCGATCCTGCTCGGGCTCGCCGCCTCGGTCGTGCTCTCGCTGGTCATGGGTGTGCCCACCCTGCGCCTGCGGGCCGACTACCTCGCGATCGTCACGATCGCGGTCGCCGAGATCCTCCGGCTCCTGTTCAGCACCTCGTTCAAGGAGTACTTCCACGCCCGTGACGGCGTGAGCGGCTTCACCGGGACCTTCCGGTCCTGGAACCCGTTCCAGGACATGGAGGGCACCTTCCTCTCCTTCAGCGCCAACGACCTGTGGGTCATGATCGTCGGCTGGATCATCGTCGCGCTGGTCAGCACCCTGGTCTTCCTCCTGATGCGCAGCCCGTGGGGCCGCGTCCTCAAGAGCATCCGCGAGGACGAGGACGCCGTGCGCTCGCTCGGCAAGAACGTCTACGGCTACAAGATGCAGGCGCTCGTGCTCGGCGGCATGATCGGGGCGATGGGCGGCTTCGTCGGCGCCCTCGGCCTGGCCTCGGTGCAGCCCGACACCTTCAACACCGACTTCACCTTCATCGCCTTCACCATGCTGATCCTCGGTGGTGCGGCCCGGGTCCTCTCCCCCGCCGTCGGCGCCGTGCTCTTCTGGGGCGTGCTGTCGTTCATGTCCGTGGCCCTCTCCGAGCTGTCCGACATCGTCCCGGGCGACCTGCTCGACAGCAACCGGATCGGCAACATCCGCTTCGCAGTGGTCGGCCTGGTGCTGATGCTGCTGATGATCTACCGCCCGCAGGGACTCTTCGGAGACCGGAAGGAGATCGCGATCGATGCCCGCTGACCGCGACGAGCGCACGCTCGACAAGAACTCGCCCGAGAAGGACCCGCTCGGGAAGACCCCGTCCCACCGGGCGGCGGGCGACGCCAAGGCAGGGCTGGCCGGACTGGCCGGGCTGTCGACCGACCCCGGGGTGGCCAAGCCCGACCCGATCCTGGTGGCCACGGGGATCACCCGCACCTTCGGCGGCCTCAAGGCCGTCGACGTCGCCCACCTGGAGATCCAGCGCGGTGTCATCACCGCGCTGATCGGCCCGAACGGCGCCGGCAAGACGACGTTCTTCAACCTGCTGACCGGCTTCGACCGACCCGACGCCGGCGAGCGCTGGTTCAACGGCCGCTCGCTCAAGCGCGTCTCGGCCAGCCGGGTCGCCCGACTCGGCATGGTCCGGACCTTCCAGCTGACCAAGGTGCTCTCGAAGCTCACCGTCCTGGAGAACATGCGCCTCGGCGCGACCGGCCAGCTCGGCGAGAAGATGTGGGCCGGCTGGCTGCCCTTCCTCTGGCGCGACCAGGAGAAGGAGGTCACCGGGCGTGCCCGTGAGCTGCTGACCCGGTTCAAGCTCGACGCCAAGGAGGACGACTTCGCCGGCGCGCTCTCCGGCGGTCAGCGCAAGCTCCTCGAGATGGCCCGCGCCCTGATGGTCGGCCCCGAGCTCGTCATGCTCGACGAGCCGATGGCCGGGGTGAACCCCGCGCTCAAGCAGTCGCTGCTCGGGCACGTGAAGTCGCTGCGCGAGGAGGGCATGACCGTCCTGTTCGTCGAGCACGACATGGACATGGTCCGCGACATCTCCGACTGGGTCGTGGTCATGGCCCAGGGCCAGATCATCGCCGAGGGCCCGCCCGACGCCGTCATGGCCGACCAGCGCGTCATCGACGCCTACCTCGGCGCGCACCACGACGTCGACATCACCGAGCTCGACCCGGAGGTGGTCGCGCTCGAGGTCGAGGCCGAGATCGAGGCCGAGCACGGCTCCGCGGGCGCCTCCACCACCGAAGAACTGGAGCGATGAGCATGGCTCTCGAGAAGCAGACCGACGCCGACGCCCGCGCCGCCGAGGCGCGGGCCAAGCACCTCGCGGCCGCCGACGGCGCCGTCCTGCGTGCCGACGACCTCATCGCGGGGTACGTGCCGGGCGTCAACATCCTCAACGGCGCCGACCTCTACTGCCACCCCGGCGAGCTGGTCGGCATCATCGGCCCGAACGGCGCCGGCAAGTCGACCCTGCTCAAGGCGCTCTTCGGCCTGGTCAAGGTGCACACCGGCTCGGTGACGCTGCGCGGTGACGAGGTCACCAACGAGCGGGCCGACTCGCTGGTCAGCAAGGGCATCGGCTTCGTGCCCCAGACCAACAACGTGTTCCCGAGCCTGACCATCGCCGAGAACCTCCAGATGGGCTGCTACCAGGCCCCCTCGAAGTACTCCAGCCGGTTCGAGTTCGTCACCAACATCTTCCCGCAGCTCGGAGCCCGTCGCGGGCAGCGGGCCGGGTCGCTGTCCGGCGGCGAGCGGCAGATGGTGGCGATGGGCCGCGCCCTGATGATGGAGCCGTCGGTGCTCCTGCTCGACGAGCCGTCGGCCGGGCTCTCCCCCGCCATGCAGGACGAGGTGTTCCTGCAGACGCGCGAGATCAACAAGGCCGGCGTCAGCGTCGTCATGGTCGAGCAGAACGCCGCCCGGTGCCTGCAGATCTGTGACCGCGGCTACGTCCTCGACCAGGGTCGCAACGCCTACACCGCGACCGGCGCCGAGCTCGCCAAGGACCCCAAGGTCATCGAGCTCTACCTCGGGACCCTGGCCAAGAAGTAACCCGCTCGACCCCGGTCGGCTGCCCGCGCAGCGCGACCACCCAGCAGGCCCCCGGTGCGGTTGCACCGGGGGCCTGTTGCCGTTCCAGGGCCCCGAGCCCCGGGCCACCGGAGCGGGTCGCCGGCCGGCGACCCGCTCTTGGAACGGCGCCCCTGGGTCGCCGGTGCGGGCACCGCGGTCCCGTGGCCGGGCCGCGCAGCGCCTGGGGGCTCCCCGTGGCCATCTCCGGGCCCGGGGAACGAGAAAGGGCCCCGGGTGCCGAAGCACCCGGGGCCCTCCTCAGAAGGTGTGTCTACCGCGGAGAGGTCACTCGCCCTGTCCGAGGCCGGCCTGGATGAGCGCCGGGACGATCTTCTTGGTCTCGTCGAAGCTGATCAGGATGATCGCGTCGGGGTCCTCCGCAGCGATCGCCTGGACCTCGGCGTTGTAGTTGGCCGCCTCCGGCGAGTAGAGCTGGTAGGAGACGACGCTGCCGCCGGCCTCCTCGTAGAACGAGCGGACGTTCTCGGCCAGCGCCTCACCGTAGGAGTCCTGGCGAGCCAGGATCGCGACGCTCTGCTTGCCGTCCTCGATCAGGGTCGAGGCCATGACCTGGCCCTGGAGCACGTCGGACGGCGCGGTACGGAAGTACAGGCCGCTGTCGGCGTAGGTGTCGAAGGCCGTGGAGGTGTTCGCCGGCGAGATCTGGGCGACACCGGCCTGCGTGATCTTGTCGATGACCGACAGCGAGACCGAGGACGACGCCGCACCGATGACGACGTCAGCGCCACCGGAGAGGAGCTTGTCGGTCTCGGACGGGGCGATGTTCGGCGTGCCGTCACCGGAGTCGGCGCGGATCGAGGTCGCCTGCGACCCGTTGACGCCACCGTTCTCGTTGATCTCCTTGACCGCCAGCTCGACGCCGGCGAACTCCGGGGGTCCGAGGAAGGCGAGGTCACCGCTCGAGGGCAGCAGCATGCCGACGACGAACTTGCCGTCGCCCTTCTTGACGCTGGCGATCTCCTGGTCGGGCTTCACGTCGGCCGCGTCGGGGATCTGGCCGGTCACGAAGTTGACGGGCGCGTAGTTGTTGTCCGCGCCGTACTCGAAGATGCCGATCGTCGCGGCCGACGGGCTGCCGGTCGAGTTGAGGTCGATCGGGCCGGAGACACCGTCGTAGTCGATGTCGGTACCGTCGGCGAGCAGGTCGGCGCACGCCTTGAACTCGGTGCACTTCTCGCCACCGCCGGTGACGTCGGCCATGTTGGAGCCGATCGCCGTGCCGGAGTCGTCGCCCGCGGCGATCGCGGCGAGGGCCGCCACGATCGTGGCGTCGTAGGACTCCGGACCGTAGGTGAAGTCCTTGAGCTTCTTGTCGACGCCGAGCAGCCGCTGGCGGAAGTCGTCGCCGAGCTCGGCGCCCGGGTAGGTCGCCTTGACACCCTCGAGGGTGCCCGGGTCGAAGTCCTCGGTGTAGTTGGCGGTGTTGCCGTCGACGAAGTACAGCTGCATCCCCGCCGCCTCGGCCGGCGGAGCGCTCGACTCGCCGCCCGCGCTCGAGCTCGACTCGCCGCCGGACGGCGTGTCGTCGCCGTCGCTGTCGTCCTCGCCGCCACACGCGGCGAGCACGAGCGTGCTGGCAACGGCGACGATCCCGAGTCGCGCCTTCTTGCTAAGGGGTTTCATGGGGCCTCCGGAGTCATCACAGGTCGTGGCTCATGCCGACGACGAGGCACAACCTATTACGGCAGCGCCCCCGTGCGCAGCACGTCGCCACGGCTTGTCGGATTCGTGATCTTTCCGTGTCGAAGCGCCCGAGGCAGGACAAGTTGCCGTCGAGGGTCAGGAACGGCCCGGAACTCCGTGCTCGACGACGCCGTCGGCGACCTGGCGCATCGAGAGCCGCAGGTCCATCGCGGTCTTCTGGATCCAGCGGAAGGCGTCGGGCTCGGACAGCTCGAGCTCCTTCTGCAGCACGCCCTTGGCGCGGTCGACCGCCTTGCGGGTCTCGAGCCGCTCGGTGAGGTCGCTGACCTCGGCCTCCAGCAGCGACAGCTCGGCGAACCGGCTCCGCGCCATCTCGATCGCCGGCACCAGGTCGGACTGGGTGAACGGCTTGACCAGGTAGGCCATCGCCCCGGCGTCGCGGGCGCGCTCCACGAGCTCGCGCTGCGAGAACGCGGTCAGGATGACGACCGGGGCGATCCGCTTCGCCGCGATCGCCTCGGCGGCCGCGATCCCGTCGAGGACGGGCATCTTGACGTCGAGGATGACCAGGTCGGGCCGGTGCTCGGTGGCGAGCTCGATGGCCCGCGCCCCGTCGCCGGCCTGACCCACGACGGCGTACCCCTCGTCGGTCAGCATCTCGGCGAGGTCCATCCGGATGAGGGTCTCGTCCTCGGCAATGACGACGGTGGGCTGGTTCACGGCCCCAACCTATCGGTGGTCGGGGTCGGCGCGGCCTCAGGCCGGGTGCTCCGACCCGTAGGTCCCGACGTGGGGCCCGGCGGGCGGCGTCCGCGAGGCCAGGTAGTGCGCGACCTCGGCCCGCTCGACCCGGCGCCGTCCGCACGCGGTGGCTCCGGCCCGGGCGTTCTCGATCGCGTGCTCGTTGCTGGCCGCGGCCCAGCCCAAGAGGTTCCACACGGCGTGCTCCCGGCGGTCTGGTGATGGAGTCCCAAAGTATAGTTACTTAATCGTGTTTGAGCAATGCGCCGGGCCCGACCGCCGTGGGCTAGGGTTTCGTGCGCTGGCCGGGTTGGTGGAATCGGCAGACACGGCGCCCTCAAAAGGCGTTGCCCTCTGGGCGTGCGGGTTCAAGTCCCGCACCCGGCACCAGTGTCGGTGGTGCCAGCCACCATCGACGTGTGCCCCACGTTCGCCCCTGGTCCACCGTCGAGTCGGCGCTTCGCGACTCCGATGCTGGCATGCGCGATGCCGACAACGCCGCCAAGCACGGAGTCGCCGTCAAGACGATCCGGAGGTGGCGACGGCTCTACCAGCGCCAGGGACAGCTGCGCGGGCAGACCCACCTCGCACCCGACTGCCCCCGTTGCGGCAACGGCATCCTGGCCGACGCGGAGTACGCCGAGCTGCTGGGCTGGTACCTCGGCGACGGTCACATCACCCTCGGCCGACGTGGCGTCCACAACCTGCACGTCGTCAACGACCGTCAGTACCGGGATGACAACGCTCGGTTGCGCGACATCATGTCGATCGTCAAACCCGGCGGGCGACCCCACACCCGGGACGTCCCCGGCGCCGTGGTGACGACAGTGTCCTGGAAGCACTGGCCGTGCCTGTTCCCGCAGCACGGACCAGGCCGCAAGCACGACCGGCCGATCGTGTTGGACGACTGGCAAAGACGAGTGGTCGAGGCGAACCCTGCTGCCTTCCTCCGCGGCCTCTTCCACTCCGACGGCTGCCGTGTGCGCAACTGGGCGACACGTCCGGTGGCCGGTGGGCTCAAGCGCTACGACTACCCGCGCTGGCAGTTCACCAACGTGAGCGCCGACATCCGCGAGCTGTGCTGCTGGGGCCTGGACCTGGTCGAGGTGCCGTGGCGGCAGAGTCGCTGGAACTGCATCAGCGTCTCGCGGCGCGAGGCGGTCGCGCGGCTCGACGAGCTGATCGGCCCGAAGACCTGACGCGGCGTGACCGCCGGCTCCTATGCTGGCGCGGTGGACCGCACCGTCGCCGTCGCCGTGGTGTCGCTGCTGGCGCTCGCGGCCTGTGCCGCGGACGACGGCACCGGGTCGCCGCCGGACCCGGCCACCGCGGCGCCGTCCGGACCGGGTCAGCGGGCGCAGTGCGCGGTCGCCGACCCCGAGGGCCAGCTGATCCTCCTGCCCGGCAGCCTCACGCCGAGCAGCGCGACGGTGCTCGACGGCGTCGACCTCGACCGCTCCGTCGGGCTCGAGGTGATCGAGCAGTCCGCCGTCGCGTTCGCCGGCCGGAGCACGGTGCAGGGCGTCGTCCTCGACTACCCCCCGCTGCCGAACGCCGATCTCGCCGACTCGCTCGCCACCTGGGAGACCCGCCGCGACCTGCCCGGGCTGCGACTCGCACCCGGCGACGGGCAGCACGCCGTCCTGGTGGCCGTGCAGCTCACCGACCCCGCCGCGGCCGGGCACCTCGACGGCGTCGTCGTGCGCTACACCGACGCCGGCGGCGCCCACGAGAGGACGCTGGCGCAGCCGCTGCTCGTGCAGCCGCCCGACGCGCTGTGCGACGTCGCGGCCTACGACTCGACGCTCGACTGGGCGCCCTGACGGTCCCTCGCGGGGCCGGCAGCCGGGGTCAGCCCTGGCGGCGGTAGGCCGGGGCGGCCTCGTTGATCGCGTCGCCCATCCGGTGGATGCGCAGCGCGTTCGTGGAGCCGGGGATGCCGGGCGGGCTACCCGCGACGATGACGACGAGGTCGCCCTCCTCGACCCGGCCGATCGCGAGCAGCTGCTCGTCGACCTGACGGACCATCTCGTCGGTGTGGTCGACCGCCACGGTCCGGAACGTCTCGACGCCCCAGGTGAGCGAGAGCTGCGAGCGCACCCGGTTCTCGGGGGTGAAGGCGAGGGTCGGGATCGCGCTGCGCAGCCGGGCGAGCCGCTTGGCCGAGTCGCCGCTCTGGGTGAAGGCGACGACGTACTTCGCGCCGACGCGGGCCGCGACCTCCTCGGCCGCCTTGGCGATCACGCCGCCGCGGGTGTGCGGGTCCCAGGCGATCGCGGTGATCTGGCCGGACTCGACCTGCTCGAGCGCGTGGTTCTCGGTGGAGGTGATGATCCGGGCCATCGTCTCCACGACGTGGATCGGGTGGTCGCCGACGCTGGTCTCGCCCGACAGCATCACCGCGTCCGCGCCGTCGAGGACGGCGTTCGCGACGTCGCTGGCCTCGGCGCGGGTGGGCGCCGGGCTGGTGATCATCGACTCGAGCATCTGGGTCGCGACGATGACCGGCTTGGCGTTCAGCCGGGCCTTGCGCACGATCTCCTTCTGCAGGAACGGCACGTCCTCGAGGGGGCACTCGACGGCCAGGTCGCCGCGGGCGACCATGAAGC
This sequence comes from Nocardioides sp. S-1144, assembly GCF_005954645.2. NCBI lineage: Bacteria > Bacillati > Actinomycetota > Actinomycetes > Propionibacteriales > Nocardioidaceae > Nocardioides > Nocardioides dongxiaopingii. The sequence goes on along the minus strand of NZ_CP040695.2, from coordinate 1,775,865 downwards.
CGTCGAAGGCCTCGATGACCTCGTCGAGGTTCTCGATGGCCTGCGGCTTCTCGATCTTGGCGATGACGGGCAGCACCTGCCCCTCCTCGCGCATGATCCGCCGCACGTCCTCGACGTCCTTGGCGTCGCGCACGAAGCTCAGGGCGATGAAGTCGACGCTGAGGCTGAGCGCGAAGCGGAGGTCGGCGATGTCCTTCTCCGACATCGCGGGCACCGAGACCGCCACGCCGGGCAGGTTGATGCCCTTGTGGTTGCTCACGCGGCCGCCGACGAGCACCTCGGTGTGGACGTCGGTGCCGTCGACCTGGAGCACGCGCAGGCGCACCTTGCCGTCGTCGATGAGGATCGGGTCGCCGGTCCGCACGTCGCCCGGCAGGCCCTGGTACGACGTCCCGCCGACGTCGCCGTCGCCGGGGACCTCGCGGGTCGTGATGGTCCACCGCTGGCCGCGCTCGAGGATCGCGAAGCCCTCGGCGAACGTCGCCAGCCGGATCTTGGGGCCCTGCAGGTCCGCGAAGATCCCGACGCCGCGACCCGAGGCGTCGGCGGCCTCGCGGACGAGGCGGTAGGACTCGGCGTGGTCGGCGTGGGTGCCGTGGCTCATGTTCAGCCGGGCGACATCCATGCCGGCGTACACCAGCTCACGGATCCTCCGCTCGGAGCTCGTGGCCGGACCCAGGGTGCAGACGATCTTTGCTCTACGCACGTGCCTACCCTACTCGGTCTTGGAACGATCCAAGAACGATTCGGGGTGGCGATCGTGGCGAGTCGTGAAACTCGGGGCGACCGCGGGGCGATCCGGCGCGCCACGAGCCCGCCGCCCGTGCCCGCGAGGCCCGACCGGTGGTCGGGGCCTCGCGGGCTCGGCCGGGGTGGCTCAGACCACCAACGGTCGCGCGGTCGGCGGGATCGGCGCCGGGAGCGCCGTCGAGCCGGTCAGGTAGGTGTCGACGGCGGCGGCCGCCGCCCGGCCCTCGGCGATGGCCCAGACGATGAGCGACTGCCCGCGGCCACAGTCGCCGGCGGAGAAGACACCGCTGACCGAGGTCATGTAGTGCTGGTCGCGCGCGACGTTGCCGCGCTCGTCGAGGTCGACGCCGAGCTGCTCGACCAGGCCCTGCTTCTGAGGCCCGACGAAGCCCATGGCGAACAGCACCAGCTCGGCCGGGATCTCGCGCTCGGAGCCCTCGATCTCGACCAGCCGGCCGCCCTCGAAGACGACGTCGACCAGGACCAGCGCGCGGACGTTGCCGTCGGCGTCGCCGAGGAACTCCTTGGTCGAGACGGCGTAGACGCGCTCGCCGGCCTCCTCGTGGGCCGAGGAGACGCGGAACGTCATCGGGTACGTCGGCCACGGCTGGCCCGAGGGCCGCGTGCTCGGCGGCTCCGGCATGATCTCCAGCTGCGTGATCGAGGCCGCGCCGTGCCGGGTCGAGGTGCCGAGGCAGTCGGCACCGGTGTCGCCGCCGCCGATGATGACGACGTTCTTGCCGGTCGCCACCACCTGCTCGGAGCCGTCGGTGGTCGCCGGGTCGCCGACCGCGGCCCGGTTGGCCTGCGGCAGGAACTCCATGGCCTGGTGGATGCCACCCAGCTCGCGACCGGGCACCGGCAGGTCGCGCGCCTCGGTGGAGCCCATGGCCAGGACGACGGCGTCGTAGCGGTCGCGGAGCTTCTCGGTGGTCAGCCCCGACTCCTCGGTGCCGACCTCGATGCCGGTGCGGAAGACGGTGCCCTCGCGCCGCATCTGCTCGAGCCGCTTGTCGAGGTGCTTCTTCTCCATCTTGAACTCGGGGATGCCGTAGCGCAGCAGGCCGCCGATCTTGTCGGCCCGCTCGTAGACGGCGACCGTGTGGCCGGCGCGGGTCAGCTGCTGGGCGGCGGCGAGACCGGCCGGGCCCGACCCGATGACGGCGACGGTGCGGCCCGAGAGCCACTCCGGGGCCTGCGGGCGCACCAGCCCGGACTCCCAGGCCCGGTCGATGATCGAGACCTCGACGTTCTTGATGGTCACGGGGTCCTGGTTGATCCCGAGCACGCAGGCGGTCTCGCAGGGCGCGGGGCACAGGCGTCCGGTGAACTCCGGGAAGTTGTTGGTCGCGTGCAGGCGCTCGATGGCGCCCTCCCAGTCGTCGCGCCAGACCAGGTCGTTCCACTCGGGGATGATGTTGCCGAGCGGGCAGCCCTGGTGGCAGAACGGGATGCCGCAGTCCATGCAGCGGCCCGCCTGCTGGGTGATGATCGGCAGGAGCGCCCGCCCGGCCGAGCCCGGGTAGACCTCGTTCCAGTCCTGGACGCGCTCCTCGACGGGGCGGCGGGCCGCCACCTCGCGGCCCTGCTTCAGGAAGCCCTTCGGGTCAGCCATGGAGACTCTCCATCATCGCGTCGGCGGTCTGCTGCTCGTCGAGTCCCTCGGCCTCGGCCTTCGCCTTGGCCTCCAGGACGGTGCGGTAGTCGCGCGGCATCACCTCGGTGAAGCGGGCCAGCGCCGCGGGCCAGTCGGCCAGCAGCTCCTGGGCCACCGGCGAGCCGGTCTCCTCGAGGTGCTCGCGCACCAGCTGCTCGAGCTCGCCGGCGGCCTCGCCCTCGACGGGGCCGAGCGCGACGAGCTCCTGGTTGACGCGGAACTCCTTCAGGTCGAGCACCCAGGCGACGCCGCCGGACATGCCGGCCGCGAAGTTGCGCCCGGTCTTGCCCAGCACGACCACCCGGCCGCCGGTCATGTACTCGCAGCCGTGGTCGCCCACGCCCTCGGTGACCAGCCAGGCACCGGAGTTGCGCACGGCGAACCGCTCCCCCACGCCACCGCGCAGGAACACCCTCCCCGACGTCGCGCCGTAGGCGATCGTGTTGCCGGCGATGATCTGCTCGTTGCTGTTGAACGTCGCCGCCCGGTCGGGGCGGACGACGATCCGCCCGCCGGAGAGCCCCTTGCCGACGTAGTCGTTGGCGTCGCCCTCCAGGCGCAGGGTGATCCCCCGCGGCAGGAACGCGCCGAACGACTGTCCGGCCGAGCCGGTGAAGGTGAGGTCGATGGTGCCCTCGGGCAGCCCCTCGCCGCGGTACCGCTTGGTCACCTCGTGGCCGAGGATGGTGCCGACGGTGCGGTTGACGTTGCGGATCGGCACCTGGGCGCGCACCGGCTCGCCGCGCTCGAGCGCGGCCTCGGCCAGCGGGACGAGCGTGGTGACGTCGAGCGAGCGCTCCAAGCCGTGGTCCTGCGCGCCGGTGTTGCGGCGCGCCTGGTCGGGGAACTGGGCGTGGTCGACCTCGTGCAGGATCGGCGACAGGTCGAGACCGGCGGCCTTCCAGTGCTGGACCGCCTCGACGGTGTCGAGCGCGGAGACCTGGCCGACCGCCTCCTCGAGGGTGCGGAAGCCGAGCTCGGCAAGGATCTCGCGCACCTCCTGGGCGACGTACTCGAAGAAGGTGACGACGTACTCGGCCTTGCCGCTGTAGCGCTCGCGCAGCACCGGGTTCTGGGTGGCGACACCCACGGGGCAGGTGTCGAGGTGGCACACGCGCATCAGGATGCAGCCCGACACCACCAGCGGCGCGGTCGCGAAGCCGAACTCCTCGGCTCCGAGCAGCGCCGCGACGACGACGTCGCGCCCGGTCTTGAGCTGGCCGTCGGCCTGGACGACGATCCGGTCGCGCAGGCCGTTGAGCAGCAGCGTCTGCTGGGTCTCGGCCAGGCCGAGCTCCCACGGACCGCCGGCGTGCTTGAGCGACGTCAGCGGCGAGGCGCCGGTGCCGCCGTCGTGCCCGGAGATCAGGACGACGTCCGCGTGCGCCTTGGAGACGCCGGCGGCGACCGTGCCCACGCCGACCTCGGAGACCAGCTTGACGTGCACCCGGGCGGCCGGGTTGGCGTTCTTCAGGTCGTGGATGAGCTGGGCGAGGTCCTCGATCGAGTAGATGTCGTGGTGCGGCGGGGGGCTGATCAGCCCCACGCCCGGCGTGGAGTGCCGGGTCCTCGCCACCCACGGGTACACCTTGTTGCCGGGCAGCTGGCCGCCCTCGCCGGGCTTGGCACCCTGCGCCATCTTGATCTGGATGTCGTCGGCGTTGGTCAGGTACTCCGAGGTGACGCCGAAGCGACCCGACGCGACCTGCTTGATCGAGCTGCGCCGCTCGGGGTCGTGGAGCCGCTCGGAGTCCTCGCCGCCCTCACCGGTGTTGGACTTCGCGCCCAGCCGGTTCATCGCGATGGCCAGCGTCTCGTGCGCCTCCTGCGAGATCGAGCCGTACGACATCGCGCCGGTCGAGAAGCGCTTGACGATCTCGCTGACCGGCTCGACCTCCTCGATCGGGATCGGGTCGCGGCCGGTGACGTGGGCGCCCTTGAAGCGGAACAGCCCGCGCAGCGTCATCAGCTCGCCGGCCTGGTCGTCGACGGCCTGCGTGTACTGCTTGAAGATGTCGTAGCGCTGGCTGCGCGTGGAGTGCTGGAGCCGGAAGACCGTCTCGGGGTTGAACAGGTGCGGCTCGCCGTCGCGGCGCCACTGGTACTCGCCGCCGACCTCGAGCTCGCGGTGCGCCGGCAGCACGCCGCCGCGGGGGTAGGCCGTCGCGTGCCGGCGGGCCACCTCCTCGGCGATGGTGTCGAGGCCGATGCCGCCCAGCTTGGACGTCGTGCCGGTGAAGTAGGCGTCGACGACGTCCTGGGAGATGCCGACGGCCTCGAAGATCTGGGCGCCGGTGTAGGAGGCGACGGTGGAGACGCCCATCTTCGACATCACCTTGAGCACGCCCTTGCCGAGCCCCTTGACGAGGTTGGCGACGGCCTGCTCGGGCTCGTTCTTGACGTAGTAGCCCTCGCGGGCGAGGTCCTCGACCGACTCCATGGCCAGGTAGGGGTTGACCGCCGCGGCGCCGTAGCCGACGAGCAGCGCGACGTGGTGCACCTCGCGGACGTCGCCGGCCTCGACCAGCAGCCCGACCTGGGTGCGGGTCTTCTCGCGCACCAGGTGGTGGTGCACCGCACCGGTGAGCAGCAGCGACGGGATCGGCGCCAGGTCGGCGTCGGAGTGGCGGTCGGAGAGCACGATGACGCGGGCCCCCTCGGCGATCGCGCCGCTGACCTCGCGGCAGATCTCCTCGATCCGCGCGGCCATGGCGGTCCCCCCGCCGGCGACCTCGTAGAGGCCGCGGGCGACGTGGGTGATGAAGCCGGGCATGTCGCCGTCACGGTTGATCTGGCGGATCTTGCCGAGGTCGTCGTTGGAGATGACCGGGAACGGCAGCACGACCTGGCGGCACGACGCCGGCTGCGGCTCGAGCAGGTTCGCCTCCGGGCCGATGGTGCCGTTGAGCGAGGTGACGAGCTCCTCGCGGATGGCGTCCAGCGGCGGGTTGGTGACCTGCGCGAAGAGCTGGGCGAAGTAGTCGAACAGCAGCCGCGGCTTCGCGCTCAGCGCCGCGATCGGCGAGTCGGTGCCCATCGAGCCGAGCGCCTCGCCCCCGGTGGTGGCCATCGGCGCCAGCAGCACCCGCAGCTCCTCGGTCGTGTAGCCGAAGATCTGCTGGCGCCGGGTGACCGAGGCGTGGGTGTGCACGACGTGCTCGCGCTCGGTGAGGTCGTCGAGGTGGATGAGGCCGGCGTGCAGCCACTCGCCGTACGGGTGCTCGGCGGCCAGCTCGGTCTTGACCTCCTCGTCCTCGATGATCCGGTGCTCGTCGGTGTCGACGAGGAACATCCGGCCCGGCTGCAGCCGGCCCTTGCGGACGATCGTGGCGGGGTCGAGGTCGAGGACGCCGACCTCGGAGGCCAGGACGACGAGCCCGTCGTCGGTGACCCAGTAGCGGGAGGGGCGCAGCCCGTTGCGGTCGAGCACCGCACCGATCTGGGAGCCGTCGGTGAACACGACGCACGCGGGACCGTCCCACGGCTCCATCAGGGCCGAGTGGAAGGAGTAGAACTCGCGCCGCTTGGCGTCCATCTCGGTGTGGTTCTCCCAGGCCTCCGGGATCATCATCAGCACCGCGTGCGGCAGCGACCGGCCACCCATGTGCAACAGCTCGAGCACCTCGTCGAAGGAGGCGGAGTCCGACGCGCCGGGCGTGCAGATCGGGAAGAGCCGGTCGAGGTCGCCGGGGATCAGGTCCGAGGACAGCAGCGCCTCGCGGGCCCGCATCCAGTTGCGGTTGCCCATGACGGTGTTGATCTCGCCGTTGTGGGCGATGAACCGGAACGGGTGCGACAGCGGCCAGCTCGGGAAGGTGTTCGTCGAGAACCGGGAGTGCACGACGGCCAGCGCGGAGGCCATCCGCTCGTCGACGAGGTCGGGGAAGACCTGGTCGAGCTGGTCGGTGGTGAGCATGCCCTTGTAGGCCAGGGTGCGCGACGACAGCGACGGGAAGTACACGTCGGTCTCGCGCTCGGCGCGCTTGCGCAGGCAGAAGGCCAGCCGCTCGAGGGCCATGCCGGTGACCCGCTGGCCGGCGCCGGCCACGAAGAGCTGGCTGAAGGTCGGCATCACCGAGAGCGCCATGCTGCCCAGGCTCGACGGGTCGGTCGGCACCTCGCGCCACCCGAGGACCGCGAGGCCCTCCTCGGCGGCGATCGTCTCGATCTGGGCGCGGGTGTCCGCCACGTGCTCCTCGTCGCCGGGCAGGAAGGCGATGCCGACGGCGTAGGACGACGGCCGGGGCAGCTCGAAGCCGGCCTCGGCCGTGACCGCGCGCAGGAACGCGTCGGGCACCTGGAGCAGGATGCCGGCGCCGTCACCGGAGTTGACCTCCGCGCCGGCAGCACCGCGGTGGTCGAGGTTGCGCAACGCCGTCAGGGCCTTCGCGACGATGTCGTGCGAGGCCTCCCCCGTAAGCGTGGCCACGAACGCGACGCCGCAGGCGTCCTTCTCGTGCGCCGGGTCGTAAAGCCCCTGGGGCGGCGGGAACGCGTGCTGGTACGGCACTGGAGTTCTCCCGTCGGTGGTACCGCGCATCGGTGGAGCGAACGCGGAACGTGTGTGGACGCAGGGACATCGTTGGCCCACGCGGCGGAGGTCCAGAGATTACCACCGCGTTACGCGGCCCGCGCCGACGTCCCCCGGGCGTGGACAACGCTGACCCGTCAGTGATCACTGACGGGTCGGCGTCAGGGGCGGTCGGGCCTGGTCGAGCCGTCCGCGTCGGCAGGCTCCGCGTCGGCGGGCTGCGCGTCGGCGGGCTCCGCGTCGTCGGCGGGCTTCTCGTCGTCCTCGGGCGCCTCGACGCCGGAGGCCTCGCCGGCCGCGGCGGTTTCCCCCGCCTCGTCGGCCTCGGGGGCCGGCTCGCGGCCGGGCAGGTAGACCGAGGGCTCGCGGCCGGGGTGCCGGCGGCTGCTCCACACGAAGTAGGCCGCGGCCGCGACGAACAGCACGATCGAGGTCCACACGTTGAACCGCAGGCCGAGCACGTCGTCGAGCTGGACGGCGTCGACGCGCAGGTACTCGATCCAGCCCCGGCCCAGGGTGTAGCCCATGACGTAGAGCGCGAAGACGCGGCCGTAGCCGAGCTTGAAGCGGCGCTCGGCCCACAGCAGGAGGCCGAAGACCCCGAGGTTCCAGACGCACTCGTAGAGGAACGTCGGGTGGAACGTCGTGCCCGGTGCGTAGCCGTTGTCGCGGGCGATGTCGTCGGTGACGTCGAGGGCCCACGGCAGGTCGGTGGGCTTGCCGAACAGCTCCTGGTTGAACCAGTTGCCCCAGCGGCCGATGGCCTGGGCCACGATCACCGCCGGTGCGAGGGTGTCCATCAGGGCGGTGATCCGGATGCCGCGGCGGCGCGACCAGATCCAGACGCCGAGGGCACCGAGGGCGACCGCGCCCCAGATGCCGAGGCCACCGCGCCACACGTACAGCGCGGTGACCGGGTTCCGGCCCTCGCCGAAGTACTTCTCCCAGTCGGTGGCCACGTGGTACAGCCGGGCGCCGACGACGCCGAACGGCACCGCCCACACCGCGAGGTCCTGGACGTCGCCCGGGCGGCCACCGCGGGCCACCCAGCGGCGCTCGCCGATCCAGATCGCCACGACGATGCCGAGGATGATGCACAGCGCGTAGCCGCGCAGCGGGAGCGGCCCGAGGTTCCAGACCCCGTCGCCGGGCGGGTGCGGGAACGTCATCGGCAGCATCAGGATTCCTCGAGGAGCGAGTGGATGTCGGCGGCGTACTGCGACGGGCTGGTGGTGGCGTCCCAGTAGACCGGCGCCTGGTCGGTGGGGTCGACCCCCATCACCTGGGTGGTGTGGCCACCGGGGTCCTTGCGGTCGATCCCGACCGCGAGCGCCCTGCCGACCTCGACGATGGTGTCGAAGTCGCTGGTGAGACCGATGAAGTCGTCGTCGAACTGGTCGAGGTAGGAGCGCAGCGCCTCGGGGGTGTCGCGGTCGGGGTCGCTGGTGACCATCACGACGTCGACGGCGTCGCGGTCGGCGTCGTCGAGGCGGGTCATCGCCGAGGCGAGGTTGGTGAGCACGGCCGGGCAGACGTCGACGCAGTTGACGTAGCCGAAGAAGACCAGGGTCAGCCGCTTGTCGGTGCTGTCGGCCAGCGAGTAGGCGTCGCCGTCGGTGTCGACGAGCTCGGTGGCCGGCACGTCGTAGGGGTTCTGGAGCACCTTGCCCGAGAACGGCGCGGCGTCGTCGTCACCGCCGCACGCGCCCAGCCCGAGGCCCAGCGCGAGCGAGACGACGAGCGCGACGGCGGCCGGGCGGCTACGCACGGGCCGGCGCACGGCGCACCCCCTCGGCGAGCTCGGCGGTGAGCGCCGACAGGGCGCGCAGCCCGGCGGTGCGGTCCCCGGCGTGGTCGAGCAGGGTGCGGACGAAGGCCGACCCGACGATCACCGCGTCGGCGTAGGCCGCGACGTCGGCGGCCTGGTCGCCCGTGCCGACCCCCACCCCGACGCCGACCGGCAGGTCGCGGCCCTCGGCGAGCGAGGCGCGGGTGCGGGCGACGAGGGGGCCGGCGAGGTCGCTGCTCGTGGCGCGGGCCCCGGTCACGCCCATCACGGCGGTGGCGTAGACGAAGCCGCGGGAGGCCGCGGTGGTCAGGGCGAGACGCTCCTCGGTCGAGGACGGCGCCACCAGGAAGATCTTGTCGAGGTCGCGCTCGTCGGCCGCGGCGATCCACTCCGGGGCGTAGTCGGGCGTCAGGTCGGGCGTGATGAGGCCCGCTCCCCCGGCGTTCGCGAGGTCGGTGGCGAAGCGCTCCACGCCGTAGCGCTCGACCGGGTTCCAGTAGGTCATCACCACGGTCGGGACGCCGGTGGCCGCGACCGCCTCGACGGTGCGCAGCACGTCGGAGGTGCGGAAGCCGAGCTCGAGGGCCTGCTGGGCGGCGGCCTGGATGGTCGGTCCGTCCATGACCGGGTCGCTGTAGGGCAGCCCGACCTCGATCGCGTCGCAGCCGGCGTCGACCATGGCGCGCAGCGCCTCGATGCCGCCGTCGACGTCGGGGAAGCCGGCCGGCAGGTAGCCGAGCAGGACCGCGCGGTCCTCCTCGCGGGCCCTGGCGAAGGCGCGCGCGGTGCTCACTGCTGCTCCGGGGTGGCGCTCTGGGGATCCGCGACCGGCGTCGCCCGGCCCAGGCCGAAGTACTCGAGGGCGGTGCCCATGTCCTTGTCGCCGCGGCCCGAGAGGTTGACCAGGATCGTCTGCCCGGGGCGCTCGCGGGCCAGCTCCATCACGCCGGCGACGGCGTGGGCGGACTCGATGGCCGGGATGATGCCCTCGGTGCGCGAGAGCAGGGCCATCGCCTCCATGGCCGCCTTGTCGGTGACCGGGACGTAGGTCGCCCGCCCGCTCGCCGCGAGGTGCGCGTGCTGGGGGCCGACACCGGGGTAGTCGAGCCCGGCCGAGATCGAGTGGGACTCGACGGTCTGGCCGTCGTCGTCCTGGAGGACGTAGGTGCGGGCACCGTGCAGGACGCCGACCTCGCCGGCGTTGATGGTGGCGGCGTGCCGGCCGGTCTCGACGCCGTCGCCGCCCGGCTCGTAGCCGTAGATCGCGACGTCGGGGTCGTCGAGGAAGCCCGCGAACAGCCCGATCGCGTTGGAGCCGCCGCCGACGCACGCCGCGACGACGTCCGGCAGGGCGCCGGTGAGCTCGAGGCACTGCCGGCGGGCCTCGTCGCCGATGCTGCGCACGAACGACAGCACCAGGCTCGGGAACGGGTGCGGGCCGGCGGCGGTGCCGAAGAGGTAGGCGGTGTGGTCGACCGAGGAGACCCAGTCGCGCATCGCCTCGTTGATGGCGTCCTTGAGGGTGCGCGAGCCGCTGGCGACCGGGACCACCTCGGCGCCGAGCAGCTGCATCCGGGCGACGTTGAGCGCCTGGCGCTCGGTGTCGACCTCGCCCATGTAGACGGTGCAGTCGAGCCCGAGGTAGGCCGCCGCCGTGGCGGAGGCGACGCCGTGCTGGCCGGCGCCGGTCTCGGCGATGACCCGCTTCTTGCCCATCCGCCGGGTGAGCAGCGCCTGGCCGAGCACGTTGCGGATCTTGTGGGCGCCGGTGTGGTTGAGGTCCTCGCGCTTGAGCAGGATGCGGGCCCCGGCGAGCTCGGAGAGCCGGTGGGCCTCGTAGAGCATGCTCGGCACGCCGGCGTAGTTCTGCAGCAGCTGCTCGAACTCGCGGCCGAAGGCCGGGTCGGCGAGCGCGTCCTGCCAGGCGGCGTCGAGCTCGTCGAGGGCCGCGATCAGGGCCTCCGGCATGAACCGGCCGCCCCACTGCCCGGCGGTGTCGCCGAACCAGCCCTGCTCGTCGGCGGCCCAGCGGGTCGTGGGGGTCGTGCCGGTCGTGGTGCTCATGCAGTGACTCCGGTCATCCGGGCGACCGCCTCGCGCGGTGCGCCGTCCTTGACGAGCGCCTCGCCGACGAGGACCGCGCGGGCGCCCTCGGCGACGAAGCGCTTCACGTCGGTCTCGTCGCCGATGCCCGACTCGGCCACCAGCACGCGGTCGGCCGGCACCAGCGGCGCGAGCCGCCCGAAGGTGTCGGCGTCGACGGCGAGGGTCTTCAGGTTGCGGGCGTTGACGCCGATCAGCTCGGCGCCGAGGGCCACGGCGCGCTCGGTCTCGGGCTCGTCGTGCACCTCGACCAGCACGGTGAGGCCGAGCTCGCGGGCCTGGTCGTGCAGCCGGCGCAGGGTGTCGTCGTCGAGGGCCGCGACGATGAGCAGGGCCAGGTCGGCGCCCGCCGCGCGGGCCTCGACGAGCTGGTAGCCCTCGACGATGAAGTCCTTGCGCAGCAGCGGCACGTCGACGGCGGCGCGGACGGCGACCAGGTCGGCGAGGCTCCCGCCGAAGCGTCGCTCCTCGGTGAGCACGCTGATCGCGGCCGCTCCCCCGGCGGCGTACTCGCCGGCGAGCGAGGCCGGGTCGGGGATGGCGGCGAGGTCGCCCTTGCTGGGGCTGCGCCGCTTGACCTCGGCGATGACGCTCGACCCGGCGGCGCGCAGGTGCGGCATCGGGTCACGCGGGGGCGGGGCGTCGGCCAGGGCGGCCCGGACGCCCGCGAGCGGCGTCCGCGCCTCACGGACGGCGAGGTCGAGCCGGACGCCGGCGACGATGTCGTCGAGCACGGACATTTGCTGATCTCCGGTGGTGGACTGGACCGATGTTCGGATCGAGGTTTGCGGCGAGGCCTTTCGAAGCAGTCTGGCACGCGACCCCCTAAGGTCTGGCGCGACCCCACGTCGTCTCGAGCCGCTCGAGCAGATGGAAAGAGAGATCACATGAGCTACGGAGCTCCGCCCCCGTCCAACCCCTACGGCTCCCCCGGTGGTTACGGCGGCGCGCCGCAGGACCACCCCAAGGGCACCACGGTCCTGATCCTGGGCATCCTGAGCCTGGTCTGCTGTGGCCTGTTCACCGGTATCCCGGCGATCATCATGGGCAAGAAGGCGCTCGAGGAGATCGACCGGGCCCCGCAGTCGTACAACAACCGCGGCAACATCAAGGCCGGCTACATCTGCGGCATCATCGGCACCGCGCTGTCGGTGCTCGGCATCGTGCTCAACATCATCCTGCTCGCGGCGGGCGCCGGCCTCGCCGGCAGCTGACCGACTCGCTGGGACGGCGCCCTGACCCCTCGTGGGTCAGGGCGCCAGCCACGTCCCGAAGGGCAGGTTGCGCGCCACGGTGAAGACCGCGAGCGCGACCAGCAGGAGCACCACCAGCGGCGTCGTCAGGGCCGACGCCGGGCGGTCCGTGCCGCGCCAGGCGTCGAGCGCCCAGCGGCCGAGCAGGAAGACCGCGACCGGGATCATCGCGACGAGCAGGACGTTGCTCGAGGCGGCGTCCAGGAACCGGCCGTGGGTCAGGTCGTTGACGGCGCGCAGGCCGCCGCAGCCGGGGCACGCGAACCCCAGCGCGGCGCTGGGGCAGGCCCCCCAGGAGCCCTGGGCGTGCGGGTCGCGCAGCGCCAGCGCGACCGTGGCGGCCGCGAGGCCGCCGATCGTCGCGGCCGGCCAGAGGACCTGCCGGGTGCGGGTCGCGAGCACCGGGTCGACCGTCTGCGGGTCGACGGTCAGTGGGTCGACTCGTGGTAGCCGAGCTTGGCCATCACCACGAACAGGACGCCGGCGACGACGTTGAGGCCCACGCCGACCCAGAACACCGCGTAGTTGATCGGGGAGAGCATCAGGCCCGCGCCGCCGACCACGAACCCGACCAGGGCGACCACGACCGCCGTCCACGCAGCGGGGGTGTTGCCGTGGTTGTCAGACATGCAGGGCTCCTCGGTCGTGCGTACGGGCGGTACCCCGATCCTAGTGGCCCCGCTCCTCACCCGGGGAGTCGGCCGTCCCGTCGGCCGTCTCGTCGGCTGGGAGGTCGGCCGGGAGGTCGGTCGGGTCGCGTCCGTCGTCCATCGCCCTCCAGAGGTCGAGGCTGGCCTGCTCGGCGTCGTCGGACGGCGGCGCGGCGGTCGCCTCGACGGGCGAGTCGTAGCGACGGCCCATCTCCGGCCACCGCCCGACCCCGCGCACGGCGAGCACCGACGTCGCCACGGCCAGGACGCCGGCGAGGACGCCGAGGTGGGCCCAGGCGGTGCGGCCCACGTCGAGGTCGAGGGTCGGGAGGTCCTGGGCGACCTCGTCGGGACGCACGAGCCACGACGCCACCGCGAACCCGAGGACGGCGAGCGCGGCGACCAGCCCGAGCCACGCCACGGCGCGACGGAACCGGCCGCGGGTGACCAGCACGACGCCCCACGACGCCAGCAGCACCAGCGCGGTCGCGGTGACCGGCGGCGCGGTGAGGTCGACGCCGCCGGTACTGGCGAAGGCCAGGTCGCCCGAGCCGCCGTCGTCGAGCGAGACCCAGTCGCGGGCCCCGACGACCGCGGCGGCGCCCCCGGCGACCAGGCCGCCGAGCACGACGACGCCGAAGCGGGAGCGCTCAGCCACGCAGGAGCCCGGCGTCGAAGCAGGTGCGGTCGCCGGTGTGGCAGGCCGCGCCGACCTGGTCGACGCTGACCAACACGGTGTCGCCGTCGCAGTCGAGCCGGACCTCCTTGACGTGCTGCACGTGCCCGGAGGTGTCGCCCTTGACCCAGTACTCCTGGCGCGAGCGGCTCCAGTACGTCGCCCGCCCGGTGGTCAGGGTGCGGTGCAGCGCCTCGTCGTCCATCCAGCCGAGCATCAGCACCTCACCGGTGTCGTGCTGCTGGGCCACGGCCGCGACCAGCCCGCGTCCGGAGTCGTCGGGGGTGCGCTTGAGGCGGGCGGCGATGGCGGGGTCCAGCGAGGTCACGGGTCCAGTATCGCGGGCGGCCGGGCGGCCTCGACGACGGCCGCCGACTGCCGGGCGATCTCGAGCTCCTCGGCGGTCGGCACCACCCACACCGCCACGCGCGAGGCGTCGGTGGAGATCCGCCGCTCGGCGGGGCCGGACTCGTTGCGGGCGGCGTCCAGCTCGATGCCGAGACCCTCCAGCCCGGCGAGCGCGGCGGCCCGGACCGGTGCCGAGTTCTCACCGACCCCCGCGGTGAACGCGATCGCGTCGGCGCCGCCGAGCACCGCGAGGTAGGCACCGATGGTGGAGCGCAGCCGGTGGGCCAGCACCTCGAGCGCCTCGACGGCGTGGTCGTCGCCGGCCCCGGCCGCCCGGACGACGTCGCGCAGGTCGCCGGTGCCGGTGAGCCCGAGCAGGCCGGAGCGCTGGTTGAGCAGCCGGTCGAGGTCGTCGATGCTCATCCCGGCCACCCGGTGCAGGTGGATGAGGACGCCGGGGTCGACGTCGCCCGAGCGGGTGCCCATCACGAGCCCGGCGAGCGGCGTCAGGCCCATCGACGTCTCGACCGACCGGCCGCCGTCGACCGCGCACGCGCTGGCGCCGTTGCCCAGGTGCAGCACGACGGTGCGGGTCTGCTCGAGCGGCCGGCCGAGGAGCTCGGCGGTGCGACGGGCGACGAACTGGTGGCTGGTGCCGTGGAAGCCGTACTTGCGCACCTGGTGCTCGTCGGCGACGGCCCGGTCGATCGCGTAGCGCCACGCCGCGCGCGGCAGGGTGCGGTGGAAGGCGGTGTCGAAGACGGCCACGTGCGGCAGCGTCGGGAACGCCGCCCGCGCGGCGGTGATGCCGAGGAGGTTGGCGGGGTTGTGCAGCGGGGCCAGCGGGGCGACGTCGGTGATGGCGGCGACGACGTCGTCGTCGATCACGACGGCGGCGTCGAACCGGTCACCACCCTGGACGACCCGGTGGCCGACGGCGACGACCTGCGCGTCGTCGAGGGCCGGGCCGTGCTCGGCGAAGGCGGCGAGCACGTGGGCGAAGGCCGCCTCGTGGTCGCCGGCCTCCACCTCCCGCTCCGAGCGGACGTCGCCGGCGACGTGCCGGGCCGGGCTGCGTGCCTCGCCGATCCGCTCGACGAGCCCGCTGGCCAGGGCGGCACCCGACGCCACGTCGACGAGCTGGTACTTCAGGCTCGACGAGCCGGCGTTGACGACGAAGACGCTGCTCACGCCGGCGTCCCCGGGGTCTGGGCCCGTGACTGGGCCGGTGCCTGGGCCTGGGCCTGGATGGCGGTGATGGCCACGGTGTTGACGATGTCGGCCACCAGCGCGCCGCGGGAGAGGTCGTTGACCGGCTTGTTCAGCCCCTGCAGCACCGGTCCGATGGCGAGCGCGCCCGCGGAGCGCTGCACCGCCTTGTAGGTGTTGTTGCCGGTGTTCAGGTCCGGGAAGACGAAGACCGTCGCGCGGCCGGCGACCTCGCTGTCGGGCATCTTGGCCGCGGCCACGGTCGGGTCGGCCGCGGCGTCGTACTGGATCGGGCCCTCGACCGCCAGCTCGGGCGCCCGCTCGCGGACCAGCCGCGTCGCCTCGCGCACCTTGTCGACGTCGGCGCCGGCGCCGGACTCCCCCGTCGAGTACGACAGCATCGCGACCCGCGGCTCGATGTCGAAGTCGAGCGCGGTGCGGGCCGAGGAGATCGCGATGTCGGCCAGCTCGGTCGCCGTCGGCTCCGGCACGACGGCGCAGTCGCCGTAGACCAGCACCCGGTCCGCCAGCGCCATCAGGAACACCGAGGAGACGACCGAGACGCCGGGCTTGGTCTTCACCACCTCGAACGAGGGGCGGATGGTGTGGGCGGTGGTGTGGGCGGCGCCGGAGACCATCCCGTCGGCGTCGCCGAGGTGCACCATCATGGTGCCGAAGTAGGACACGTCGGTGACCCGCTCCCAGGCCTCCTCGAACGTCGTCCCCTTGTGCGCGCGGGCGGCGCGGTAGGCCTCGGCGTAGCGGTGCCGCAGCGTCTCGTCGGTGGTCGCGACGACGGTGGCGTCGGTCAGGTCGAGACCGAGCTGGGCCGCGCGGCCGCGCACCGCCGTCTCGTCGCCGAGGACCGTCAGCCGGGCGACGCCCCGCTGCAGGATCGTGGAGGCGGCGCGCAGGACCCGGTCGTCGTCGCCCTCGGGCAGCACGATGTGGCGGACGTCGGCGCGGGCCCGCTCGATGAGCCCCTGCTCGAACATCAGCGGCGTCACGACGTCGGAGTGCTGGAGCTGGAGGACGTCGAGCAGCCGGTCGACCTCGACGTGCTTCTCGAAGACCGCCAGGGCGGTGTCGCGCTTGCGCTGCGTGCCGGTCGAGAGCATGCCGCGGGTGCCCGCGACGCGCCGCGCGGTCTCGTAGGTGCCGTGCGGCGAGCGCCCGATCGGCATCGCGACGTCGAGGCCGTCGATCAGTCGCTGCACCGGTGGGGCCAGGTCGAAGCCGCCGTTGAGGATGATCCCGGCCACCGTCGGGAACCCCTCCGAGCGCTGCGCCAGGAGGGTGGCCACCACGACGTCGGACCGGTCGCCGGGGACGACCACGATGCCGCCGTCGATGAGCCGGTCGAGGACGTGGTCCATCGACATGCCGGCCACCACCGTGCCGAGCGACTCCCGCTCGAGCAGCGCGGGGTCGCCGCCGACGAGCTCGGCGTCGGTGGCCTCGAAGAGCTGGTGCACGGTCGGCGCCGACAGGATCGGGTCCTCCGGGATCGCCCACACCGGGACGTCGGCGAGGCCGGTGATCTCGGTCGCCGGCACGTCGCTGCGGTTGACGACGACCGCGGCCAGGTGGGCGTGGGCGGTGCGCAGCTCGGGCAGGGTCACGTCCGCGAGCTGGTGCAGGTCGCCCGCCGTCCGCACGGCGCCGGTCTCGGGGTCGCGCCCCCCGAGCACGAGCACCACGGGCGCGCCGAGGTTCGCCGCCACCCGGGCGTTGAAGCCCAGCTCGGCCGGGCTGCCGACGTCGGTGTAGTCGGTGCCGACGACCACGATGGCGTCGAAGCGGTCCTCCAGGGCGTGGAAGCGCGTCACGATCGTGCCGAGCGCCGCGTCGGCGTCCTCGTGGACGGCCTCGTACGTCGTCCCGACCGCCTCGTCGTAGTCGAGGTCGACCGCGTCGTGCCTCAGCAGCAGCTCGAGCACGCTGTCGCGCGCCACGCTCGAGCGCGACACCGGCCGGAACACCCCGACCCTGCCCACCCGCCGGCTCAACGCGTCCACCAGCCCGAGCGCCACGATCGACTTGCCGGCGTGCCCCTCGGGCGACGCGATCATCATCCTGGAGCTCACCCCCGCCAGCGTAGTGGGAGCCGAGTCGGCGCTCGCGCTCAGCACGAACGCCGACTCGGCGGGATCCCACTTCACCTCTGCGCCGACTCGGCGGGATCCGACTTGACCTCCGCGCCGACTCGGCGGGGGTCAGGACTGCTGGGCGACCCAGCTGCGGTGCAGGCCGGCGTAGACGCTGCCGGGCTCGGCGACGAGGACGGCGTGCGGGCCGCGCTGGACGACGCGGCCGCGGTCGACGACGACGACCTCGTCGGCGTTCTCGGCGGTCGAGAGGCGGTGGGCGATCGTGACGCTGGTGCGGCCGGACATGAGCCGCTCGAGGGCGCGCCCGATCCGCATCTCGAGCTGGGGGTCGACGGCGCTGGTGGCCTCGTCGAGGACGAGCAGGTCGGGGTCGGCCAGGTGGGCGCGCAGGAGGGCGACGAGCTGGCGCTCCCCTGCCGACAGCGACTCACCGCGCTGCCCGACCCGGGTGTCGAGGCCGGCGGGCAGGCCGGCGAGCCAGTCGCCGAGGCCGAGCTCCTCGGCACTGGCGCGGACGTCGTCCTCGGTGGCGTCGAGCTTGCCGTAGCGGACGTTGGCGGTGATGGTGTCGTCGAAGAGGAAGCCCTCCTGCGGCACGAGCACGACGCTCGAGCGCAGCGATGCCTGCCCGACGTCGCGGACGTCGATCCCGTCGAGCAGGACGGCACCGCTGCTGGGGTCCATCAGCCGGGTGAGCAGCTTGGCGAAGGTGGACTTGCCGGAGCCGGTCTCGCCGACGATCGCGACGCGGCGTCCGGCGTCGATGTCGAGGGTCACGTCGCGCAGCACCGGCGGGCCGCCCGGGTAGGCGAACCCGACGTCGGCGAAGTGGACGTCGATCGGCCCGCGCGGCAGCACGTGGCCGTCCTCGCCGGGGTCGACGAGGTCGGCGGGGGTGTCGAGGATGCCGATGACGCGCCGCCAGCCGGCGATCGCGTTCTGGGCGTCGGTGAGGATCTGGGTGCCCATCTGGACCGGTCCGACGAAGAGGGTGACGAGGAAGGCGAAGGCGAGCACCTCGCCGGCGGTGATGTTGCCGGCGCTCCAGAACCGGCCCTGGCCGAGCCAGATGCCGACGACGAGCACACCGGCGTTCGCGAGGCCGGCGGACAGCCCGCCCAGCGAGAACGAGACGGCGGTGAAGCCCTGCGCGCGGGTGCTGGCGCGCTGGTGGATCGCGACGGCCTCGTCGATGCGGGCCTGGGTGCGGGCCTCGACGGCGTAGGACTTCACGACGGCCGCGCCGACGACCGGCTCGGAGATCGCCGAGAGCATCGACCCGACCTGGCGGCGGACCAGGCTGTAGGCGTCGGACAGCTTGCGCTGAAAGTAGCGCAGCGACAGGAACAGCGGCGCGAAGCAGACCCAGACCACGAGCGCGAGCTGCCAGGAGTAGAAGAGCATCACGAGGGTCGCGATCAGGACCTGGCCGATGCTGATGACGAAGAGCAGCCCGCCGAAGACGAGGAACTGGCTGACCTGGTCGACGTCGCTGGTGACGCGCGAGACGAGCGCGCCGCGGCGCTCGGTGTTCTGGGTGAGCAGCGGCAGGTCGTGCACGTGGCGGAACGCCTTGACCCGCAGGGTCGCCAGGCCGTGCTCGGCGACGGTGAAGAGCCGCGTCGTCATCAGGTAGGACGCGACGCTGGTGACCACCACCGCGAGCCCGGCGAGCACCCCCATCAGGACGGTGTAGGAGAGGTCCGGGCCGTCGGGGCCGTTGAGCCCGCGGTCGAGGGTCTGCTGCACGGCGATCGGGACGACGACCTGCCCGACCGAGGCGAGGACGGCGAGCGCCAGCGTGCCGCGGATGCCGTGGGTCAGCTCGGGTGAGTGCCGGATGCCGCGCCGGATCGTCTCGATCGCCCCGAGCTCCTCCCCGGTGGTCATCGAGGTGCCGGACGCCGACGCCCCCCGGGCCGCACCCGCCGGGCCACCCGTGTCGCCCGTGCTCCCGCCCGTGGTCCCGCCCGTGGGCTCGCCGGCGGTGTCGGTGTCGGTGGTGCTCATCGGGCGGCCTCCTCGGTCTCGCGCTCCTGCTCGTAGGCGTTGACCAGGCGCGCGTAGGCCGGCGACCGGTCGAGCAGCTCGCGGTGCGTGCCCCGGTCGGCGATCCGGCCGTCCTCGAGGTGCAGGACCTCGTCGGCCAGGCCGATGGTGGCCTTGCGGTAGGCCACCACGACCAGCGTGGTGTCGTGGCGGCCGTCGGGACCGCCGTTCTTGAGGCCGGCGAGGATCCGGGCCTCGACCTCGGGGTCGACCGCCGAGGTGGCGTCGTCGAGGATCAGCAGGCGCGGACGCCGGACCAGCGCCCGGGCCAGCGACAGCCGCTGGCGCTGGCCGCCGGAGAGCGACGTGCCGCGCTCGCCGAGGCGGGCGGAGAGCCCGTCGGGCAGGGCGGCGACGAAGCCGTCGGCCTGGGCCACCCGCAGGGCCGCCCACACCTCCTCGTCGCTGACGTCGGCGCCGAGCGCGACGTTGCCGCGGACGGTGTCGTCGAAGAGGAACGGCGTCTGCGGGACGATCGAGACGGCGTCGGCGAGCGCGCCGCGGGCCAGGTCGCGGACGTCGACCCCGTCGACGAGCACGGCGCCGCCGTCGGGGTCGACCAGGCGGGTCAGCAGCGTGGTGAGCGTGCTCTTGCCCGAGGCGGTCGCCCCGACCAGGGCGACCGTGCGGCCGGGGTCGACGGTGAAGGACAGGTCGTGCAGCAGCGGCTGCGCGGGGGTGTGGGCGTAGGCGAGGTCGGAGACCTCGAGCCGGGCTCCCCCGCCCCCGGGCGGGGCCGGGACGACCGCCTCGCCGTAGGGCATCTCGCCGGTGGCGCGCAGCACGGCGTCGACGCGGCGGAAGCCGACCACGCTGCGGGGGAACTCGCCCAGCAGCCAGCCGATGGAGCGGATCGGGAAGGAGACGATCGTGAGCAGGTAGGCGACGGTGACCACGTCGCCGGGGTCGGTGGCGCCGCTGGTGACGCGCTGGACGCCGACGGCGAGCACGACGAGGACGCCGACGTTGGGCAGCGCCGCGAGCACCGGGTCGAAGGCGGCGCGGATCCGGCCGACGCGGATGTTGACGTCGCGCAGCTCGCGGGCCTTGCGGGCGAACCGCTCGGTCTCCTCGACCTCGCGGCCCAGGGTCTTGACGACCATCGCCCCGTCGAAGGACTCGTGCGCGATCTCGCTGACCTCGGCGCGCAGCTGCTGGGCGCGGGTGGCCCAGCCCTGGGCGCGGGACTGGTAGACGATGTTGGTGGCGATGACGGCCGGGAAGACCAGCAGGCCGACGGTGGCCAGGACGACGTCGGCGAAGAACATCTGGCCGACGGCGATCACCATCATCGCGAGGGTGCCGACCGCCATCGGCAGCGGCGCGATCGGTCCCCACGCGGCCTCGACGTCGGCGTTGGCGTTGCTCAGCAGCTCACCGGTCGGGTGCTGCTGGTGCCACCGCATGGGCAGGGCCAGGTAGCGGCGGGTCACGTCGCGGCGGTAGCGGGCCTGCATCCGGTACTGCATGATCCCGGCGCCGAGACGGCGCGCGACGATGCCGACCGCGCGCAGGATGGCGACGCCCACGAAGAGGGCGAGCACCGCCCACAGCATGTCCGCGCCGATCTCGCCGTCGCGGAACGCCGGCAGCACGACGTGGTCGGTGGCCCACCCGAGCACCCAGGCGTCGGCGACGGTCAGCGCGCCGAAGAGCAGGCTCCCCACCGTGGAGAGGGTGAAGATCCACGGCTCCTGCTTGATCGCGACCCACAGGACCGCGAAGCCCGCGCTCGTCGAGCCGCGCCCGAGTCGGGACGGCGGTACGGCGGTGTCGGTCACGATTCTCCTGCGGTCGGGGTGCCGGGGCGCACAGCCTGCGGCAACCTCGGCCGGGCGGCGGCTATTCCTCGGTGGTGTCCGGGTTCAGGGTGCAACCTCGACCGCACCCGAGGTCAAGTCGGCGCCACCGGGCCGCCTCAGACCCGGCGCACGACGCGGGTGCTGAAGTGGAAGGTCTTGGTGGCGCCCCGGACCTGGGTGAGGAAGCCCGCGCTCTCCCGGAAGACGGTCCGCCCCTGTGGTGACCACGGGTCGGGCGGCGAGAAGGTCCGGGCGACCTCGAGCGCGGCCGCCTCGGCCGCCTCGACGTCGCCGTAGGTCTGGGGAAGCACGTCGAGCAGGGTCGACGGCTTCGCCTCCCCCTTGTTGGAGTACTCGACGACGACCTGCCAGGCCGCCTCCTCGCCGTCCGGTGCCGCTGCGGCGTCGTAGACCTCGTAGCTCATGGCCCCGACCCTAGGGGCCGGCACCGACGCGAGACGGGTGACCGGCCGACACGGTCGGCCGGCGGGTCGGGCGGGGTCCGCCCGGAGCCTCAGCGCACCGGGTGCCCGGCGGCGCCGAGCGCGCCCTTGACGTCGCCGATCCGCAGCGTGCCGAAGTGGAAGACCGTCGCGGCCAGGACGGCGTCGGCGCCGGCGTCGACCGCGGGGGCGAAGTGGTCGACGGCACCGGCGCCGCCGGAGGCGATGACCGGGACCGAGACGGCGGCCCGGACCATGCGGATCAGCTCGAGGTCAAAACCGTCCTGGGTGCCGTCGGCGTCCATCGCGTTGAGCAGGATCTCGCCGGCGCCCAGCTCGGCCGCGCGCGCGGCCCACGCGACGGCGTCCAGGCCGGCCGACCGGCGCCCGCCGTGCGTGGTGACCTCGAAGCCGGAGTCGGTGCGGTCCTCGTCACCGGCGACGCGGCGGGCGTCGACCGAGAGCACCAGCACCTGGTTGCCGAAGCGGTCGGCGATCTCGGCGACCAGCTCGGGGCGCCGGATCGCCGCGGTGTTGACGGCGACCTTGTCGGCGCCCGCGCGCAGCAACCGGTCGACGTCCTGGACCGAGGAGATGCCGCCGCCCACGGTCAGCGGGATGAAGACCTCCTCGGCGGTGCGGGAGACGATGTCCATCGTGGTCGCCCGGCCCTCGTGGGAGGCGGAGATGTCGAGGAAGGTCAGCTCGTCGGCGCCCTCGGCGTCGTAGCTGCGGGCGAGCTCGACGGGGTCGCCGGCGTCGCGCAGGTCGAGGAAGTTGATGCCCTTGACGACCCGGCCCGCGTCGACGTCGAGGCAGGGGATGACGCGGACGGCCAGGCTCACGACGGCGTCCCGCCGGCGCGCTCGGGCAGGGTGAGGGCCAGCGCGTCCTCGAGGGTGAAGCGGCCCTCGTAGAGGGCGGTGCCGGCGATCGCGCCCTCCACCCCGACCTCCACCAGCCCCATCAGGGCCCGGACGTCGTCGAGCGTGGTGACGCCGCCGGAGGCGATGACCGGGCGGTCGGTGGCCGCGCACACGTCCTGCAGCAGCTGGAGGTTCGGGCCGGCGAGCATGCCGTCCTTGTTGACGTCGGTGACGACGTAGCGCGCACAGCCCTCGGCGTCGAGGCGGGCCAGCACCTCGTAGAGGTCGCCGCCCTCCCGGGTCCAGCCGCGCGCGGCGAGGGTGCGGCCCCGCACGTCGAGGCCGATCGCGATCCGGTCGCCGTGCTCGGCGATGATCCGGGCGCACCACTCCGGCTGCTCCAGCGCCGCGGTGCCGATGTTGACCCGGCGGCACCCCGTGGCGAGCGCGGCGGCGAGCGACTCGTCGTCGCGGATGCCGCCGCTCATCTCCACGTCGATGTCGAGGGTGCCGACGATCTCGGCCTGCAGCTCGCGGTTGCTCCCCCGGCCGAAGGCGGCGTCGAGGTCGACCAGGTGCAGCCACTCGGAGCCGGCGTCCTGCCAGCGCAGGGCGGCGGCCACCGGGTCGCCGTAGGCGCGCTCGGAGCCGGCGACGCCCTGGGCGAGCTGGACGGCGCGGCCCTCGGTGATGTCGACGGCGGGCAGCAGCTGGAGGTAGTCGCTCATGGGGTGGTTCTCACTTCCGGGTGATCAGGGCGGCGGCGATGGGGCCGACGAGGAGGCAGAGCAGCAGGAACAGTGCCCGCGGCTCCCACGAGCTGGTGCCGAGGAAGACCAGCACGTTGAGGCAGACGACGCCGGCGACGACGAGCCCGGTGGCCTGGCGCCGGCGGGCGGCCAGGGTGCCGCTCTGGCCGGCTGCCGGGGTCGGGACCAGGCGGGTGAGCGTGGCCCGCCGCGCCTCGCGACGGCGTCGCCTCTCGGCCTCGGCGGCCCGGACGGCGGCCGCGGCGGCGAGCTCCTGCTCACGGGCCTCGCGGCGTCGGGCCCGCTCCTTGCTCACAGGCTCAGCACCCAGTTCCGCAGCAGCGCGGCCCCGGCGTCGCCCGACTTCTCGGGGTGGAACTGGGTCGCGCTCAGGGGACCGTTCTCGACGGCCGCCACGAACCGGTCGCCGCGCTGCTCGCTCGGCCCGGTCTCGGCCCAGGTGACCAGCGGTGCCCGGGTGTGCCCGGTCGTGACGAGGTCCCAGGTGCGGGCGGCGTAGGAGTGGACGAAGTAGAACCGCTCGTCCTCGATGCCGGCGAACAGGGTGGTGCCCTCCGGCACGTCGACGGTGTTCCAGCCCATGTGCGGGACGACGTCGGCCTCGAGCCGCGAGACCGTGCCGGGCCACTCGTCGCACCCGGCGGTCTCGACGCCGTGCTCGACGCCGCGCTCGAAGAGGACCTGCATGCCCACGCAGATGCCGAGCACCGGGCGGCCACCGGCGAGGCGGCGCCCGATGAGCCGGTCGCCCTTGATCTCGCGCAGCCCGGCCATGCAGGCCGCGTACGCGCCGACACCGGGGACCAGCAGCCCGTCGGCGTCCAGGGCGGTCGCGAAGTCGCCGGTCAGGGTGACGTCGGCGCCGGCGCGCTCGACCGCGCGCACGACGGAGCGGAGGTTGCCCGAGCCGTAGTCGAGGACGACGACGGAGGGCTGGCTCACAGCGCGCCCTTGGTCGAGGGGATGCCCGTCTCGCGCGGGTCGATCGCGACGGCGTCGCGGAACGCGCGGGCGAACGCCTTGAACTGCGTCTCCACGATGTGGTGCGGCTCGCGACCGGCCAGCACCCGCACGTGCAGGGCGAGGTGGCCGTGGAACGCGATGGTCTCGAAGACGTGGCGCGTCAGCGAGCCGAGGTAGGCGACGCTGCCGGGGACGCCGCCGCCGAGGGCGACGTACTGCTGGCCCTCGGGCTCGCCGGTGTGCACGCAGTAGGGCCGCCCGGACACGTCGACGACGGCCTGGACGAGCGCCTCGTCGAGCGGCACGGTGGCGTCGCCGAAGCGGCGGATGCCGGACTTGTCGCCGAGGGCCTGGCGCAGGGCCTGGCCGAGCGCGATGGCGGTGTCCTCGACGGTGTGGTGGCCGTCGATGTGGACGTCGCCCTCGGTGCGCGCGACGAGGTCGACCAGGCTGTGGCGGGCGAACGCGGTGAGCATGTGGTCGTAGAACCCGACGCCGGTGGAGATGTCGTGTCGGCCCGAGCCGTCGAGGTCGACCTCGACGAGCACCTTCGACTCGCTGGTCTGGCGCTCGATGCGTGCGGTGCGGGTCATGCGATCTCCTTCAGGGCCCTGGTGAGGGCGTGCTTGAACGACGTCATCTCCTCGGCGGTGCCGACCGAGACCCGGAGCCAGCCGTCGGGGCCAGTCTCGCGGATCAGCACCCCCTGGTCGAGCAGGGCCTGCCACACCGCGTGCCGGTCGGCGAAGGTCCCGAACAGCACGAAGTTCGCGTCGGACTCCGCGACGTCGAGCCCCTGATCGCGCAGCCACCCGACGGTGGCGTCGCGCTCGGTGCGCAGGTCGTCGACGCGGCCGAGCAGCTCGGGGGCGTGCCTCAGCGCGGCCAGCGCGACGGCCTGGGTGACCGCCGAGAGGTGGTACGGGAGCCGGACGACGCGGATGGCGTCGCAGATCTCCGCGGCGGCGGCGAGGTAGCCGAGGCGGGCGCCGGCGAGCGCGAAGGCCTTGCTCATCGTGCGCGACACGACGAGGTTGCGGTGCACCGGCAGCAGCTCGAGGGCGCTCTGGGTGCCGGCGCGCCGGAACTCGCCGTAGGCCTCGTCGACCACGACCACTCCCCCGTCGCCGACGGCCTCGCACAGCGCGGTGACGGCCTCGGGCGGCAGCGCGGTGCCGGTGGGGTTGTTGGGCGAGGGCAGCAGGACGACCGAGGGCCGCTCGGCCTCGACGAGCGCGCGGGCGGCGTCGAGGTCGAGGCTGAAGTCGCTCTCGCGGCGTCCGGTCAGCCAGCGGGTGTGGGTGTCGCGGGCGTACTCGGGATACATCGAGTACGTCGGCGCGAAGCTGATCGCGGTCCGCCCGGGTCCGCCGAAGGCCTGCAGGAGCTGCAGCATGACCTCGTTGGAGCCGTTGGCCGCCCAGACCTGCTCCGGCCCGATGGGCACCCCGCCGCTGTCGCCCGACAGGTAGGCGGCCAGCGCGGCCCGGAGGTCGGTGAGCTCGCGGTCGGGGTAGCGGTTCAGCGACGTCGTCGCCTGCGCCACCGCGGTCGCGACGTCCGCGACGACCGCGGCCGACGGCGGGTACGGGTTCTCGTTGACGTTGAGCTGGACCGGCGCCAGGGCGGCGGAGAGCTGGGGAGCGCCGTACGGCTCGATGCCGCGCAGCTCCTCCCGGATCGGCGGGAAGGTCATGGCTGCTCGTCGGCCGCGACGTCGGCGAACCGGACCCGCACGGCCTGGCCGTGCCCGGGCAGGTCCTCGGCCTCGGCGAGGGTGACCACGTGGTCGGCGACCTCGGCGAGCGCCTCGCGGCTGTAGTCGACGACGTGCACGGACTTGAGGAACGCACGCACCGAGAGGCCCGAGGAGTGGCAGGCACAACCGCCGGTGGGCAGCACGTGGTTGGAGCCGGCGCAGTAGTCGCCGAGGCTCACCGGGGCGTGCGGACCGACGAAGATCGCGCCGGCGTTGCGCACCCGCGCGGCCCAGGCGGCGGCGTCGGCGGTCTGGATCTCGAGGTGCTCGGCGCCGTAGGCGTTGACGACGTCGAGGCCCTGCTCGAGGTCGTCGACCAGGACGACGCCCGACTGCGCGCCGGCGAGCGCGGTGCGGATCCGCTCGACGTGCTTGGTGGCCGGCACCTGCACCTCGAGCTCGGCGGCGACCGCGGCGGCCAGGGTCTCCGACGGCGTCACGAGCACCGCGGCCGCGAGGGGGTCGTGCTCGGCCTGGCTGACCAGGTCGGCGGCGACGTGCGCGGGCACGGCGGTGTCGTCGGCGAGCACGACGATCTCGGTCGGCCCGGCCTCCGAGTCGATGCCGACCAGGCCCTTGAGGATCCGCTTGGCGGTGACGACGTAGATGTTGCCGGGACCGGTGACCAGGTCGACGCGGCGGCACGGTCCGGTGCCGTGGGCGAACATCGCGATCGCCTGCGCGCCCCCGACGGCGTAGACCTCGTCGATGCCGAGCAGCGCGCAGGCGGCCAGGATGGTGGGGTGCGGGAGGCCGCCGTGGTCGCGCTGCGGCGGGCTGGCCAGCGCGATCGAGCCGACGCCCGCTGTCTGGGCCGGGACGACGTTCATCAGCACGCTCGACACGAGCGGCGCCAGGCCGCCGGGCACGTAGAGGCCGACGCGGTCGACCGGGATCTTGCGGTGGGTGACGGTGGCGCCGGGTCCGAGCTCGGTGGTGACGTCGTGCTCGAGCTCGCGGGCGCAGGTGGCGCGCAGCCGCCGGATCGACTCCTCCAGCCCGGCGCGGATGTCGGGGTCGAGGGTCTCCAGCGCGGCGCTGATGGTGGCGGCCGGGACGCGGATGTCGTCGTCGGCGGTGCCGCCGTCGAAGCGCGCGTTGAGCTCGAGGATGGCCTCGAGCCCGCGGGTGCGGACGGCCTCGCAGATGTCGTGGACGGCCGGGATCGCCGCCTCGACGTCGAAGTCCGCGCGCGGCACGGCGGCGCGGTAGTCGACGGGAGTGCCGGAGGCGAGAACTCCACGGAGGTCGATGCGGCGGATCATGGCTCGATTCTAGGCGGGGCGCCCGCCGCGCCCGGACGCGGTGGCGCTGGGTGGGCGCTGGGTGGGCGCTGCGTGGGCGCCGGGTGGCCCGCAGGGGTGGCCGGGGCCCGTTAGGTTGGGCACGTGACCGAGCAGCTGCCGATGTTCCCACTGAACGCGGTGCTGTTCCCGGGGCTCAGCGTGCCGCTGCACGTCTTCGAGGACCGCTACCGCGCCCTGGTCCACCACCTGCTCCGGATCGAGGACCCCACCGAGCGGCTCTTCGGCTCCGTCGGTGTCCGCGAGGGCTACGAGGTCGGCGACCACGGAGCGCAGTCGCTGTTCCGGGTCGGCTGCAAGGCGCTGCTCACCGAGATCGAGGCGCACGCCGACGGCACCTTCGACGTGGTCGCCGTCGGGCTGGAGCGGATCCAGCTCGACCGCCTCGACACCACCGGCCCGTTCCCGGTCGGCCACGTCGAGGAGCTCCCGGAGCCCACCTCCGACGTCGCCCCCGAGATCCTCGACCGGGCGCGGTCGACGTTCACCGCCTACCGCCAGGCGCTGTCGGAGATCCGCGCCGACCCCTACGAGGGCATGCTGCCGCGCGACGCGTCCTACCTGTCGTGGACGCTGGCCGCGTGCGCGCCGCTGCCCCTGCACGACCGGCAGGCGCTCCTCGAGGCCGACGACGCCGGCGAGCGCCTCGTGCTGGTCACCGACCTGCTGCGCTCCGAGCTGCGCGCGATGAACGTCATCCCCTCGCTGCCGGCCACGGAGGTGGCCCGGACCCGCTGGTCGCCGAACTGATGGCCGGGCGCAAGGGCGCCGGCAGCGGCGCCACCCCGGCCACCGTCGCCCTGGCGGCGGCCGGCATCGGCTTCGTCCTGCGCGAGTACCACCACGACCCGCGCGCGGGGTCCTACGGGCTGGAGGCCGCCGAGGCGCTCGGCGTCGACCCGGCACGGGTCTACAAGACGCTGCTGGCCGACGTCGACGGCCGGCTCGTGGTGGGCGTCGTCCCGGTGACCGGGCAACTTGACCTCAAGGCCCTGGCCCGCGTGGCCGGGGGCCGCAAGGCCCAGATGGCCGACCCGGCGGCGGCCGAGCGCGCCACCGGCTACGTCGTCGGCGGCATCTCCCCGATCGGGCAGAAGCGCTCTCACCTCACCGTCGTCGACGCCGGCGCCCTCGACCACGACACCGTCCTGGTCTCCGGCGGCCGCCGGGGGCTCGACCTCGAGCTCGCCCCGGCCGACCTGGTCGCCGTCACCGGCGCGACCACGGCCCCGATCGGCCGGAGCTGAGGAACCGGCCGGCGCCTCAGTCGACGGTGATCCGCAGCAGGCTGTGCGCGACGTCGTCGTCGACCCAGGCCGACAGGCCGGCGGCGCTGAGCGGCTCGACGTTGGCGGCGACCTCGTCGTCGCCCTCCGCGAGCCGGTCGAGCCAGGAGCCGGCGTCGAAGTTCACGAAGAGCACCGCCGCGGCGTCGTCGGACTCGGGGATGACGTCCCGGTAGGCGTCGGTGTCGCCGAGGTCGCCGTCGCCGAGGAGGGAGTCGACGTAGTCGGCGGAGAACCCGGCGGCGACGTGGTCGCCGTCGCCGCGGTGCTCGACCCCGGCCGCGGCGGCGTCGAGCTGCTCCAGGAGCGACTCGATCCGGTCGGTGTCGCCCCGGACCTTGATCCCGACCGGCAGGCCGGTCGGGTCGGGCATCCCCGCGACCTCGGTGAGGTCGATGTCGCCGCCCACCGCCAGGGCGGCCGACTCTCCGAGCAGCGCCTCGGCGTCCTCGGGCAGCTGGAGGCCGGTCTCCTGCTCGATCGTCGCAATCAGCTCGTCGACGTCGAGCAGGCCGCCGCTGCCCGCGGCCATGCCGCCGACGAAGGAGTCGAACCAGCCCTCCTCGAACCCGAGGCCGAGGGCCATCGCGGTGTCGTCGGGCAGCGTCGCCACGACGTCGCCGCCGCGCTCGGACGCCGGGAGGGTGTCGAGGCCGCTGACGGCGGCACCGGTCGCCGCCTCGACCTCGAGGCCGCCGTCGTCGAAGCGCACCTTGAGGGCCATCCCCTGGAAGTCCTCGAGCTGCTCGCGCAGCGCGGACGCCGCGGCGTCGGGCTCGGGCACCTCGACGTCACCGCACGGCGGCACGACGGGGTCGACGTCGGTCCCGGGGTCGACCGAGGCGCCCGGCGCGGGCGCGGGACAGCTGGGCACCGCCGCGGCCAGGCCGCCGAACGACCCGACCGCCTCGGCCAGCAGGGGTCCGGCCGCGGGTGCGGCGTAGGCGGTGAGGATGCCCTCGTCGCCGGCGGCGTCGGTCCACCGCTGGAAGTCGTCGTCGTCGGACAGCGGCGCGTCGGTGGCGGCGTCGGTGACCTCCTGGGCGAGCTCGTCGGTCTCGGCGAGCACGACCCAGTCACCCTGGACGGCCCAGCCGCCCAGGTCGTCGCCACCCTCGGCGAGGCAGCCCAGCAGCTTCTCGAGGCCCTCCTCGGCGGCGTCGGCGTCGGTCACCTGCAGGACGCCGACGGGCGTCACGTCGTCGGGGTCGACGTCGCCGCCCCCGTCACCGAGGTCGACGGCGGCCATCGCGAACCGGTCGCCGAGCCACGGCTCAATGTCGTCGGCGTAGTCGATGTCGGGGCAGACCCCCTCCTCGCGCTGGACCAGCTCGACCAGGCTCTGGCGCAGGTCGTCGTCGCGGTCGACGTCGACGTTCTCCTCGAACGCCGGGAACTTCTCGAGGGCGTCGAGCGCGGCCAGCTTCTGCTTGCCGCTGGGGTCGAGGTCGACGCTCACGTAGGCGACCGTGCTCGCCGGCAGCGCCTCGGCCGGCTGCGGGCCGGTGGCGAGGTAGGCGCTCCACGCGAAGTAGCCGCCCGTGCCGACCGCGGCGATCCCGGCGATCGCGCCGCCCGCGATGACCGCGCGCCGGCGGCCGGCGGGGCGACGCGCGCCGTCCGCCGGCGACGACGGGACGGGGCCGGAGGACCGGCCGCTGTCGAGGAACTCCGGCGGACCCGAGGGCGGCGGACCCACCGGGGGGCCGGACGGCGGGCCCACGGGGGGACCGGACGGAGGGAGCTGGCTGGACATGAGGCGACCCGCTTTCAGGCACGGTGGGGCGTCGGGCCGGCGCACGGGGCGCCTGACGCGACATTCTCGTCTACGACGGGTGTCTACCCGCGGTGGTTCCGCCCGAATCGCGCGGCGAGGTGAGGAAGTAGGTGAAGGTCAGGCCCACGAGCGCGGCGAGGGGCCAGGCCACGAACGGGCTGGGCCCGTCGATCCCGAGGCTGCCGGTGAGCATGGTGCCGTCGGCGGCGGACGCCGCGGCCGAGCCCGGGTCGGGCGGTCCGAGCGCGAGGCCGAGCCGGTAGCTGACGACCCCGGCCAGCACGGCACCGACGGCCACGAAGGCCAGGGTGGCCAGCTCGGAGCGACGGCACAGCAGCGCGGCCGCGGTGCCGACCACGAGGCCACCGACCAGGCCGAGGACCACGAAGGTGCCGATGACGCCGAAGCCGTGTCCCAGGCTGTCGAAGTCGCCCACGAAGAAGTCACCCTCGATCCGGTACCCGAGGCGCCACCTGCCCTCGAACACGACCCCCTCGGGCGGGGTGACCCACCGCTCCCAGAGCCACCCGACGACCGCGCCGGCCAGCGCGAAGACCGCGAGCACCAGCGCACCCTCGACCGCGATGCCGCGCCACGGCACGGGCGTCCGCGGGCCGGGGTGCGAGGGCGGCGCCGGGATCCGGGGCGCGGGCAGGTCGGTGGTCACCCGGTCAGACAACCCGGTCCGAGGAGCTGCTTCAAGTCGGCGAACAGCGCCGGGGTCGGGGTGACCCGCAGCCGGTCGTCGAGGCGCATCAGCTTCGTCGACTGCCGCGACAGCAGCTTCAGCCGCACCTCGGTCATGCCGGGGTGGGTGCCGAGGACGTCGCGCAGCTGCTCGATGACCGGGGCGGTGCAGCGCGTCGACGGCAGGCTGATCGTCACCGGTCCGCTGGGACCCTCGGAGAGGTCGGGCACCGAGATCTCCTGCCCGTGGATCTCGGGCTGGTCCTTGCTCTTGGAGAGCCGGCCCTTGACGGTGACGATCGCGTCCTCGACCAGGTGCGGGCTCGCCAGCTGGTAGGCGCTGGGGAAGAGCAGCACGTCGATGGCGCCGTCGAGGTCCTCCAGGGTGATCATCGCCCAGGCGTCGCCGCGCTTGGTGATCTTGCGCTGGACCGAGGTGATCAGGCCGCTGATGGTGATGGGCGATCCGTCGGAGCGCTCCTCGTCGAGCATCAGCTGCCCGATCGTGCAGTCGGTGCCGGTGGACAGCACGTGCTCGAGACCGAGCAGCGGGTGGTCGGAGACGTAGAGCCCGAGCATGTCGCGCTCGTGGCCGAGCAGGGTCATCTTGTCCCACTCGTCGATCTCGGGGACGACGACGGTGATGCCGAAGCCCCCGCCGCCCTCGTCGTCGTCGAGCCCGGCGAACAGCGAGTCCTGGCCGATCGCCTCGTTGCGCTTGATGTCGACGTACTGGTCGACGGCGGTCTCGTGGATGGCGACCAGCGCCTTGCGCTTGAGCTTCATCTCGTCGAACGCGCCGGCCTTGATCAGCGACTCCAGGACCCGCTTGTTGCAGACCAGGGCCGGGACCTTGCCCATGAAGTCGTTGAAGTCGGCGTAGCGCCCCTTCTCCTCGCGCCCGGCCACGATGCCGTCGACGACGTTCGCGCCGACGTTGCGGACCGCGGTGAGGCCGAAGCGGATGTCGCGCCCGACCGGGGTGAAGTTGGCCGAGGACTCGTTGACGTCGGGCGGGAGCACCTGGATCTTCATCCGCCGGCACTCGTTGAGGTAGATCGCGGACTTGTCCTTGTCGTCGCGCGTCGAGGTCAGCAGCGCGGCCATGTACTCGGCCGGGTAGTTGGCCTTGAGGTAGGCCGTCCAGTAGGAGACCATCCCGTACGCCGCCGAGTGCGCCTTGTTGAAGGCGTAGTCGGAGAACGGCAGCAGGATGTCCCACAGGGTCTTGATCGCGGCGCCGGAGTAGCCGTTGGCGGTCATGCCGGCCGAGAAGCCGGCGAACTGCTTGTCCAGCTCCTCCTTCTTCTTCTTGCCCATCGCGCGACGCAGGATGTCGGCCTGGCCCAGCGTGTAGCCCGCGAGCTTCTGCGCGATCGCCATCACCTGCTCCTGGTACACGATCAGGCCGTAGGTCTCGCCGAGCACGTCCTCGAGGGCGTCCTTCAGCTCGGGGTGGATCGCCTCGACCGGCTCGCGACCGGTCTTGCGGCGCGCGTACTTGTTGTGCGAGTCGGCGCCCATCGGCCCCGGCCGGTAGAGCGCGCCGACGGCCGAGATGTCCTCGAAGGTGTCGGGCCGCATCGAGCGGAGCAGGGCGCGCATCGGGCCGCCGTCGAGCTGGAAGACGCCGAGGGTGTCGCCGCGCTGGAGCAGCGCGTAGGTGGCCTCGTCGGTGAGCTCGAGGTCCTCCAGGACGATGGTCTCGCCGCGGTTGGCCTGGATGTTCTTCACCGCGTCGTCGAGGACGGTGAGGTTGCGCAGCCCCAGGAAGTCCATCTTGATGAGCCCGAGGCTCTCGCAGGTCGGGTAGTCGAACTGCGTGATCATGGCGCCGTCGGAGGGCCGCTTGAGCATCGGGATGATGTCGAGCAGCGGCTCGCTGGACATGATCACGCCGGCCGCGTGCACGCCCCACTGCCGCTTGAGGCCCTCGATGCCCATCGCGGTGTCGACGACCCGCTTGACGTCGTTGTCGCCGTCGTAGAGGGCGCGGAACTCGCCGCCCTCGCCGTAGCGCTTGTGCTCGGGGTTGAAGATCTCCTGCAGCGGGACGTCCTTGCCCATCACCGCCGCCGGCATGGCCTTGGTGATCCGGTCGCCCATCGCGAAGGGGTAGGCCAGGATCCGGCTGGAGTCCTTGACGGCCTGCTTGGCCTTGATGGTGCCGTAGGTGACGATGTAGGAGACGCGCTCGTCGCCGTACTTGTCGGTGACGTAGCGGATCACCTCCCCGCGCCGGCGCTCGTCGAAGTCGATGTCGAAGTCGGGCATCGAGACGCGGTCGGGGTTGAGGAACCGCTCGAAGATCAGGCCGTGGACGAGCGGGTCGAGGTCGGTGATCCGCATCGCGTAGGCGACCATCGAGCCGGCACCGGAGCCGCGGCCGGGGCCGACCCGGATGCCGTTCTTCTTGGCCCAGTTGATGAAGTCGGCGACGACGAGGAAGTAGCCGGAGAAGCCCATCCGGGTGATGACGTCGATCTCGAACTCGGCCTGCTTGCGCGAGGCCTCCGGGACGCCGTTCGGGTAGCGCACGGCGAGCCCGGTCTCGACCTCCTTGACCAGCCAGGAGTCCTCGTTCTCCCCCGGCGGGCACGGGAACTTCGGCATGAAGGTGCCGCTGCCCTCGGTGAAGGCGACGTCGCAGCGCTCGGCGATGAGCAGGGTGTTGTCGCACGCCTCGGGCAGGTCGCGCCACAGGTGGCGCATCTCCTCGGCCGTCTTGAGGTAGTAGCCGTCGCCGGAGAACGCGAAGCGCTGCCCCGGCCCGTCGCCGGCCGGGATGTCCATCGTCGACCCGGAGTTGATGCACAGGAGGTGCTCCTGCGACAGCGCGTCCTCCTTGTTGACGTAGTGGGAGTCGTTGGTCGCCAGCAGCGGGATCTGCAGGTCCTTGGCGAGGCGGAGCAGGCCGTCGCGGACCCGCTTCTCGATGTCGAGCCCGTGGTCCATCAGCTCGAGGAAGTAGTTCTCCTTGCCGAGGATGTCCTGGAAGTCGGCCGCGGTCTGGCGGGCGGCGTCGTAGGCGTCGTGGCGCAGGTGCACCTGGACCTCGCCCGAGGGGCACCCGGTCGTGCCGATCAGGCCGGCGCCGTGCTGGGAGAGCAGCTCGCGGTCCATGCGCGGGTGCTGGAAGAAGCCGTCGCGCCACGCCCCGGTGGAGAGCCGGAACAGGTTGTGCATGCCCTGCGTCGACTCCGAGAGCAGCGTCATGTGGGTGTAGGCGCCCCGGCTCGAGACGTCGTCGGGTCCGCCGCCGTAGAAGTTGACGCGCTTGCGCTCGTGCCGGCTGATGTTGGGGGTGAAGTAGGCCTCGATGCCGATGATCGGCTTGACCCCGGCGCTCTTGGCCTTCTTGTAGAACTCGAAGGCGCCGAAGACGTTGCCGTGGTCGGTCATCGCGACCGCCGGCATGCCGAGCTCGGCGGCCCGCTCGGTCAGGGCACCGAGCCGCGCCGCGCCGTCGAGCATCGAGTACTCGGTGTGGACGTGCAGGTGGACGAAGGAGTCCTGGCTCGAGCCGTTCGACATCGGGTGGGGCGCTCCTCAGGGAAGGATCGTGGACTGTCGTGCGGGCGCGGCGGACCGGCCGTGGACGGTGGTGCTGACAGGCCGGCGGGGGAAGAGCGTCGATCCTGAGGGAAGGACGTCAGCCTACGCGAACCGTCGGGCTGATCGTGGCACCCGGCACCGACATCCCGGCGCACGGCGACCGGCGCCGCGGGCGCCGGGCCGGCGCTACCAGGAGGCGCCGGCGAACGCGTCGCGGGCCGGCGGCAGGGCGTTGTAGAGACGCATCGAGGCGCGGCCGTCGTCGTACCACGACAGCACCGTGACCGACGCCGGCGACAGCTCCATGCGGAAGACCGCCTCGAGCGGCGCGTCCAGGGCGTGCGCGACGAGGGTCTTGATCGGGGTCACGTGGCTCACGACGACCACCGTGCGGCCGGCGTGCTCGGACCGCAGCCGCTCCAGCCCGGCCAGCACCCGCTCCTGGACGACGCGGAACGACTCCCCGCCGCGGGGCGCGACGTCGAGCGCGCCGAGCCAGGCGCCCAGCTCCTCGCCGTGCCGCTCGCCCACCTCGGCGAAGGTCAGGCCGTCCCAGTGGCCGAACTCCATCTCGGCGAAGCCGGGCTCCTCGGTGACCGCGACGCCGAGCAGCTCGCCGAGGAGGTCGGCGGACTCGCGGGTCCGCCGCACCGGCGAGGCGACGATCGCGTCGACCCGGTCGGCCATCGGCAGCAGCCACTCGCCCGCCGCCCGGACCTGGTCGCGACCCTCCTCGCTCAGCGGCGGGTTGTCGCCGCCGAGACCGCCGGAGAACCGCTTGGCCTGGGTGTGCCGGGTGACGCCGTGCCGCACGAGGATCACCGTGGTGGCGACGCCGGGGCCGCCCCATCCGCGCGCGGGGGGCTCGGCGGCCTCCTGCACCTCCTCGAGGAGGGAGTCCGCGGGTTCCGGGTCGATGCCGGTGACCGTGACGCCCGACCGCTCGCCGTCCAGCGCCTCGTTGGCGAGCCGGTCGGCGTGGGCGTTGCGAGCCCGCGGCACCCACGTGTACGTCGTCCCGGGCGGTGCCAGGCGGGTCGCCTCGGCGTGCAGCGGGCGCATGTCGGGGTGCTTGACCTTCCAGCGGCCCGACATCTGCTCGACGACGAGCTTGGAGTCCATCCGGACCTCGACGACGGCGTCCGGGGCCAGGTCGGCGGCCATCCGCAGGCCGGCGATCAGCCCGGAGTACTCGGCCACGTTGTTCGTGGCGCGCCCGATCACGGAGCCGTCCTCGGCGATCACCGCCCCGGTGTCGGCGTCGGTGAGCACCGCGCCGTACCCGGCCGGCCCCGGGTTGCCCCGCGACCCGCCGTCGGCCTCGATGACGACCGCGCGCGGGCCCGTCGCACCCACCGGTGGGCCTAGACCCCGGACTCGGGGGTGCGCACGAGGATCCGTGAGCACTCCTCGCACCGCACCACGGTGTCGACCGGGGTGGCGCGGATGACGCCGAGCTCGGCGTTGTCGATGCCCAGCTGGCAGCCGGTGCAGCGGCGCTGGGACAGCGCGGCGGCGCCGACCCCGCCCTTGCTGGCGCGGAGCTTGTCGTAGAGCGCGACCAGGTCGGCGGGCAGCCCCTCGGCCGCCGGTCCGCGGTCGGCCTCGACCTGCGCGAGCTGGACGTCGACCTCCGCGGTCTTGCGGTCGCGCAGCTCGGCGAGCTCGGCGAGGCGCTCGTCGCTCGCGGCGACGCGCTGGACCAGCTCGCCGAGGGCGGCCTGCGCCTCCTCGAGCTGCTCCATGATCTCGATCTCCTCGTCCTCGAGGGTGCCGATCCGGCGCTCGAGCGACTCCAGCTCGTGCTGCATCCGCTCGAGGTCCTTGGGGTTCTTGATCAGCCCCTGGTCCATCCGGTCGCGATCGCGGGCGCGGCGGGCCTTGACGGCCTCGACGTCCTGGTCGGCCTTGCGCTGCGCCGCGACCAGGTCGTCGACGACGATCTGGGCGTCGCGGCGCTGGTCCTCGACCTCGTTCCGGCTCGCCTGGAGGGTCGCCATCTCGGCCAGCTCGGGCAGGTGCGAGCGCTGGTGACGCAGCTGGTCGGCGCGCGAGTCGAGCGCCTGCACGTCCAGGAGACGGAGCTGGTCCTTCGGGTCTGCCTTCACGACGATGTCCTCACAGCCGCATTGTCCACGGGTCCGTCACCCGGGTGCTGACCCGGGTCTCGACGGCCTCGCCGAGGCTCGCGCCGAGCCGCTCGGCCACCACCGGGAGCCAGGTCGACTCCGCCGCCCAGTGGGCGACGTCGACCAGCGCCGGGCCGCCCTTCTCGAGGAACTCGGCCGCCGGGTGGTGGCGCAGGTCGCTGGTGACGTAGACGTCGGCGTCGGTGCGCAGGACGTCGTCGAGCAGGAAGTCGCCGGCGCCGCCGCACACCGCGACGCGGCGGACCCGGCGGGCGGGGTCGCCGGCGACCCGGACGCCGTGGTGGGTCTCGGGCAGCGCCGCGGCGACCTGGGCGGCGAACTCCCCCAGGGTCACCGGGGTGATCGTCCCGATCCGGCCGGTGCCGGTGCTCGCGGCCCCGCTGTCGGCGACCTGGACGACGTCGTGGGCCGGCTCCTCGTAGGGGTGGGCGGCCAGCATCGCCGCCACCACCTGGCGCCGGCGACCGCGCGGGAGGACGACCTCGACCCGCACCTCCTCCACCTCCGAGATCGCACCGACCGTGCCGATCATCGGCTCGGCCCCGTCGAGCGGACGGAACCGGCCGTGCCCGGGCGAGGAGAACGAGGCGAAGTCGTAGTTGCCGATGGTGCCGGCCCCCGCCTCGGCCACCGCGGCCCGCACGATCGAGGCGGCGTCGGCCGGGACGTAGAAGGTGAGCTTGTCGATCGGCTCGCCCGCGGCCGGGAGGATCGGCTCCTGGTCGGCGATCCCGAGCGCCGTGGCGAGGGCCTCGGAGACTCCCCCGGCGGCCTGGTCGGCGTTGGTGTGGGCGGTGAGCAGCGCGCAGCCGGCGCCGACCAGGGTGCTCAGCGAGCGGCCCTTGGGCGTGGTCGCGGGGAACCCGTGCACGGGCTTGAGGAACAGCGGGTGGTGCACGAGCAGCAGGTCGGCCCCCCACTCGGCGGCCTCGGTCGCGACCTCCGGCGTCACGTCGATGGCGAGCATCACCTTGGCGACCGCGCGGTCCGGGTCGCCCCAGACGAGCCCGACGGCGTCCCATCCCTCGGCGGTGTGCGGTGGGTACCAGGTGTGGACCAGGTCGACGACGTCGTGGAGGGAAGGCACTGCCTCACCCTAGAGGGGCCGAGCGGGCCTACGCTGCCCGCATGATCCTGATCTGGGGCTGGAAGCCGTACCTCACCCTGCTCGCCACCGGCAACCTCGTCTGCGCGCGCTGCCACAACCCAGCCGCGCACCGGCTGCACCGGCTGCGCAAGAAGTTCACCCTCTTCTGGATCCCGCTGTTCACCACCTCGACCCGGTACTACCTGGACTGCACCTTCTGCGGTCTCCAGTCGACGCTGACCGAGCAGGACGCCGAGCGGTGCACCGCCCAGCTCAACGCCTCCGCGGCGCCCCAGCAGCCCGGCCCGCCGCCCTACGGGCAGCAGGCACCGCCGCCGTACGGGCAGCAGGCACCGCCGCCGTACGGGCAGACCCCGCCGAAGCACTGACCCGCGCGCGGGGACGGGACCGCGGCGGCCGGTCTCAGTTCACCTGGCGCTCGCGGCCCTCCCAGTACGGCGCGCGGAGCTTGAACTTCTGCAGCTTCCCGGTGGCCGTGCGGGCCAGCTCGTCGCGGAACTCGATCGAGGTCGGCGCCTTGTAGCCGGCCGCGCGCTCCTTGCACCAGGCGATCAGCTCGGCCTCCTTCTCGGGACCCGGCTGCTCGCCGTCGGCGAGGACGACGAGCGCCTTGATCGTCTCGCCCCACTTCTCGCTCGGGACGCCGATCACCGCGACCTCCTCCACCGCCGGGTGCGAGAAGAGCACGTCCTCCACCTCGATCGAGGACACGTTCTCGCCGCCGGTGATGATGACGTCCTTCTTGCGGTCCTGGATCGTCACGTAGCCGTCGTCGCCGATCGAGGCGCCGTCGCCGGTGTGGAACCACCCCCCGGCAAGGGCCGTCGCGGACTCCTCGGGCTGCTCCCAGTAGCCCTCGAGGACGACGTTCGACCGGGCCAGCAGCTCACCGGAGGGGCCGCCGTCCTCGTCGGGCTCGCTCACGCTGAGCCGGACGCCGAGCGCGGGCGCCCCGGCCCGGGTGAGCAGCGTGGCCCGCTCCTCGGCGGGCAGGTCGTCCCACTCGGCGCGGCTGCGGTTGATGGTGAGCAGCGGCGAGGTCTCGGTGAGGCCGTAGATCTGGATGAACTCCCAGCCCAGCTCGGCCTCGACCCGCGCCACGGTCCTCGTCGGCGGCGGGGCGCCCGCCATGATGATCCGCACCCGGTCGCGACCGGGGATCTCGCCCTCCCACGTCTGCGCGGCCTCGAGGACGGCGGCCGCCACCGCCGGCGCGGCACACATCACCGTCACCCCGTGGTCGCGCACCCGGCGCAGGATCTCCGCGCCGTCGATCTTGCGCAGCACGACCTGCTTCACCCCGAGGCCGGTCATCGCGAACGGCATGCCCCAGCCGTTGGCGTGGAACATCGGCAGGGTGTGCAGGTAGACGTCGCGGTCGCTGACCGTGGTGTGCATCGCGAACGTGACGGCGTTGACCCAGATGTTGCGGTGGGTGATCTGCACGCCCTTGGGACGGGCGGTGGTGCCGGAGGTGTAGTTGATGCACGCGGTGGCGCCCTCGTCGGGCTCCCACGGCGTGGGCTCGACGCCGGCCGGGCCGTAGAGGTCGGCGTCGTCACCGAGCACGAAGCGGTGCTCGGCGGTGACGTCGGCCAGGGCCTCGTCGAGCTCGGGGTCGAGGTAGACGACCCGGGCCCCGGAGTGCTCGATGATGTAGCGCACCTCGTCGGGGCGGAGCCGGAAGTTCACCGGCACCAGCACCCGGCCCGACCCGGCCACGCCGAAGAACGACGTCAGGAGCCGCGCGCTGTTGTGGCTGACGACCGCGACCCGCTCCCCCACGCCGATGCCGAGCTCGTCGAGGCGGGCGGCCTGGCGCCTCGCGAGGTCGCCGATCTCGGCGTAGGTGACCTCGCCCAGCGACGGCGCCGGCTGGTCGGGCTCGTCGACGGCGCCGACCCGGTCGCCGTAGACCTGCACGGCGCGGTCGAGGAAGTCACGGACGGTGAGCGGGACGAACATGGGCCCTCCTGGAGCATCGGTGACCCTCGTCACTGTAGTGAGCCCGACGTTGCCGGCAGGCTGGTCCATGAGAGACCTCTCATGGTCGTCTCACGCGGACCCCACCCGCGCGGGGCAGCGTGACCCTCATGAGCCCGCTGTGGAAGATCGTGGTCGCGCTGGTCGTCGTGCTCCCGGTCGGCGGCTACGTCGTCGGATCCCTGATCGCCTCCGGCGTCGCCCAGCCCGACGACCGCGACACGATCGTGATCGACCGCAGCGACTCCGGCGGTGACTCCGGCGGCGACTCCGGCGGCGACCCGACGCCGTCCGAGCGCCCCTCCCGCGACGCCCGTTCCGACGAGCCCACCGTGGTGCCGCCGCGTCCCGAGGCGGTGCCGGAGGACGACGACACCGACGACGACGACGAGGACGACGACGACACCTACGCCGGCGGTGGCGACGACGGTGGCGACGACGGTGCCGGTGGGGACGACGCGCGGACCCGCACCCGCGAGGCCCGCCCACCCCGCGACGACGCGCAGCCGGCCCCGGCGGCGCCGTCCGGGCAGGCCGCCCAGGGCGACGACGACCGGACGCGCGACGATGACGACCGCACCCGCGACGGCGACGACGACGGCGACGGCGACGACGACGACCGGGACGACGACCGCGACGACGACCAGGACGACGACTGACCACCTCGACCGCCACCACCGGCGCCCGGCCACGACGGCCGGGCGCCTCGGTGCGCCTGCGCATCACCGCCGCCGTCGCCCTGCTCGTGGCCTCCGCCCTCGGCGGGTCCGGGCTGATCGTGTACGTCATCGAGATGCAGCGCCTCGAGGCCAACACCATCAACGAGGTCGACCAGGAGTTCCAGGAGTTCGAGAACCTGGCCACCACCGAGACGTGGAACGGCGCGGTGCCGCTGCTGTCGACGTTCCTGGCCCGCAACGTGCCCGACGACGACGAGCTCCTCTACGGCCGGGTGGGCGAGCGGGAGTTCATCCCGACCCCGAACGCCGCCAACGACCTGTTCGAGCAGCAGGTCTTCCTCGACGCGGTCGAGCCGCTGCTGGACTCCGACGGCTCCACGCGGATCTCCACCGACGTCGGCGAGGTGCTGCTGTCCTCGCAGACCGTGCTGATCGACGGCGAGGCCGGCGCGCTCGTCGTCATCAACTTCCTCGAGGAGGACCGCGACGAGATCCGCGGCACGATGCGCACCTACGCGATCGTCAGCACCCTCTCGCTGTTCCTCATCATCGCGATCGCCTTCTGGCAGGCCGGGCGGGCACTGGCCCCGCTGCGCGTGGTGCGCGACACCGCCGAGGAGATCACCGAGACCGACCTGTCGCGGCGGCTCCCGGTCACCGGCAACGACGACATCACCGCGCTGACCCGCACCATCAACGGCATGCTCGACCGGCTCGAGTCGGCGTTCCTCGGCCAGCGACAGCTCCTCGACGACGCCGGCCACGAGCTGCGGACGCCGCTGACGATCCTCCAGGGCCACCTCGAGCTGCTCGACAGCGACGACCCCCGGGAGGTCGCCGAGACCCGCGACCTGCTCCTCGACGAGATCGACCGGATGCGGCGCCTGGTCGACGACCTGATCCTGCTGGCCAAGACCGACCGGCCCGGGTTCCTCAAGCTCTCCCCGGTCGACGCCGCCGCGCTGACCGACGCGGCCGCCGCGAAGGCCGCCGGGCTGGGCGAGCGGGCCTGGTCGGTCGACGGCACCGCCGGCGCCACCGTGTCGGCCGACCCGCAGCGGATCACCCAGGCCCTGCTCCAGCTCGCCCACAACGCCGTCAAGCACACCGTCCCCGGCGACGTCGTCGCGCTCGGCTCGGCGCTCGACTCGGGCTCGGTCCTCTTCTGGGTCCGCGACACCGGCGTCGGGGTGGCGCCCGAGGACCGGGAACGGATCTTCGAGCGGTTCGGTCGCGGCCACGACACCACCACCGACGGCTTCGGGCTGGGGCTGGCCATCGTCACCGCCATCGCCCGCGCCCACGGCGGCGACGCGTGGCTGGACGCCGAGTACGACGGCGGGGCCCGGTTCGTGTTCTCGGTGCCCCAGGCGCCCCCGCCCCCGCAGCTGCCCCGGACCCACGGCTCCGGCCCACCCGACGACGTCCCGACCCGGCAGGAGACCTGATGGCCCGCATCCTCATCGTGGAGGACGAGGCGCGGATCGCGTCGTTCGTCGCCAAGGGTCTGCGCTCGGAGGGCCACGTCGCCACGATCGCCACCGACGGGCCCACCGGGCTCGACGAGGTGCTCAGCGGCGCCCACGACCTGGTCGTGCTCGACATCGGGCTGCCGGGCATCGACGGCTTCGACGTCCTCGAGCAGCTGCGGGCGCAGGGCTCCCGCATCCCGGTCATCGTGCTCACCGCCCGCGACTCGGTGAGCGACACCGTGCTCGCGCTGGAGGGAGGCGCCGACGACTACATGCCCAAGCCGTTCCGCTTCGCCGAGCTGCTCG
This sequence comes from Nocardioides sp. S-1144, assembly GCF_005954645.2. Taxonomy (NCBI): domain Bacteria; kingdom Bacillati; phylum Actinomycetota; class Actinomycetes; order Propionibacteriales; family Nocardioidaceae; genus Nocardioides; species Nocardioides dongxiaopingii. Next base: position 1,733,828 of record NZ_CP040695.2, on the reverse strand, counting down.
CCCGGATCCGGCTCCGTCTGCGCCAGCACGGCGCCGGGGAGGGCGGCGGGGCCGGCGTCCGCGAGGTCCTCGAGGCCGGCGGCGTCCGGCTCGACCTGCGCACCCGCCGGGCCACCACCGACGGGCGCGACGTCGACCTGTCGGCACGCGAGTTCACCCTCGCCGAGACGTTCATGCTCAACGCCGGCAACGTGCTCTCGCGCGAGCAGCTCCTCGACCACGTGTGGGGCCTCGACTTCGACCCCGGGTCCAACGTGGTCGACGTCTACGTCGGCTACCTGCGCCGGAAGTTCGGTCCCCAGACCATCACGACGGTGCGTGGGATGGGCTACCGCTTCAACGCATGAGTCGCCACCCGGTCCGGGGACGACGACGCCCGGCCCGAGCAGGAGTCGGGCCGGGCGGGTCGTGCGGGTCGTGCGGGTCGTCGGCGGGCGGCCGCCGGCGACGTCAGCGGCCGCCGTTGACCTTGAAGGTGAGCCGGGCCGCCGGCTGGGCGGCGAGCACGGGCTCGAGCGCGTCGGCGACGTCGCGCGGCTCGGGACGGTCGGCCGGGTCGGGCTGGAGCGTGGCGTGGAGCACCTCGGCCACGGCCGCCGGGACGCCGGCGGGCAGCGTGTAGGGCTCGTCGACGAGCTGCGGGAACCGGACGCCGGGGTCGGCGGCGTCGGCGTCGCCCTCGTCGAAGGGCCGGTAGCCGGCCACCGCGTGGAACAGGGTGGCCCCGAGCCCCCAGACGTCGCTGGCGTGGCCGGGCAGCCCGCGCGCTCCGGGCCCGTCGCCGGGCAGGCACTGCTCGGGCGCCATGTAGAAGTCGGTGCCGATGGGCACCTCCAGCCGCGCCGCCCGCTCCCCCGGCCGCGCGACCGAGAGGTCGATCAGCCGCGCCGGGGCGCCCATGATCACGTTGCTGGGCTTGATGTCGAGGTGGCACACGTCGACGTGGCGGAAGTAGTGCAGCGCCGAGGCCAGGTCGATCGCCAGCGGCAGGTACTGCTGCTCGGAGAGCCGGCCGGTGCGCCGGATCAGGCTCGAGAGCCGCGGGCCGTCGATGTTCTCCAGGACGACGTGCGGCCGGTCGCCGTCGAGCTGGTGCCGCAGCCCGCGGACGACGACCGGGTGGTTGGCCCGGGCCAGGGCCCGGACCTCCCGGTCGAGGCCGCGCAGGCTGCTCGGGTCCTCGACCTGGTCGGGACGGACGATCTTCACCACGACCGGGGCGAGGGTGATCTCGTCGAAGGCGAGGTAGGCCTCGTAGGCCGACCCACCCCCGAGCAGCCGCATGGCGGTCAGCTCGGAGGTGATCGCGTCTCCCTCACGGAGCCGCCAGCCGGCGGTCAACGGCGGGTGTTGTGGCGCGAGCGGTCGTTGGTCTGGTTGGCCGACCAGTCGCGGGTCCGGTCGCCGCCGTCACGCGTCCAGTCCTTGACCCGGCGCTCGCGGCTGTCGTCCTTGCCGGTGCGGGTGCCGGTGCCGGTGCCGTCGTTGCGGCTGCGCGAGTTGGTGTTGGTGCCGCCGCGGGTGTTGGTGTCGTCCGCCCCGGTCCGGGTGTTGTCGCGGGCGTTGGTGTCGTCGTCGTCGTCGTCGGCGACCAGGACGACCTCGACGGTGTCCTCGTCGCGCTTGACGACGTCGGCGGGGCCGTCGTTCACCGCGCCGGCCGTCGCGCCCGAGGTGGGCAGGGACATCAGGCCGGCGGCGACGAGACCCGCGACGCCGAGGGTGCCGAAGGAGAGCGTGGAGAGCTTCATGGTGGTGGTGCCTTTCCGGTGGAGGCCGCGGTCCGGCCCCGATGCCGAGAACTCTGCTGGGCCGCGGTGAGGTGTCCGTGAGGTCGTGATGAGAGGTCTCTCACCGAGGTCGCTCACCTCCGGTCGGCATGATGTGGTCATGAGCGACGACCTGCCGACCGCCTTCAACATCACCGTCCCCCCGGAGCACGTCGAGGGGCACTACGCCGACTTCGCGAGCGTGTGGCACAACAACGAGACCTTCATCCTCGACTTCGTCTCGATGAGCCGGCCGCCGGTGCCGACCCGCAACGACGACGGCACCTCGGTGGCCCGGGTCGACGCCCAGGTCGTGACCCGGGTCCGCATCCCGGCCGCCCAGGTGTGGGAGGTCATGAAGGCCCTGCAGACCCAGCTCGGGCAGTGGGAGTCCGAGCACCCCGAGCGACGTCAGTCCTGAGCCGACCGGGCCGGCGCGGGCCCGGGTCCGCGTCGGCCGGGGCCACGGGGCGCGGGCCCGGTCGGAGCCGGGGTGGTGGGCGCGGAGGGGATCGAACCCCCGACCACTTCGTTGTAAGCGAAGCGCTCTACCGCTGAGCTACACGCCCGCGCCGGTGAGCCTACAAGTGGCGACCGGGAGCCGAGGAAAAAAGAGATGAACCGCCGGCGTCTCGGGTCGCCAGCGGTTCAACGGGAAAACTGTACCCGTGACGCGCCGGTGGTCAACCTCCTGGCGCGGAGCCGGCGCACCGGTCCAGACCGGTCAGGCCACGACGGCGAGCAGCTGGCGGAGGTGCTCGTCGAGGTCCCGGCCCTCCGGCATGGCGTTGTGGACCGCCCAGCGCAGCACGCCCTCGCGGTCCACGACGTAGGACGAGCGCCGCGGGCACCCCCGCTCCTCGTCGAGGACGTCGTAGGCGGCGGTGACCGCGCCGTGCGGCCAGAAGTCGCTCAGGAGCGGGAAGTTGAGGCCGTCCTGGTCGGCGAAGGCGCGCTGGGCGTAGACCGGGTCGCAGGAGATGCCGAGGACCTCGGTGTCGAAGGTGAGGAACTCGTCGAGCCGGTCGCGGATGCCGGCCATCTCGCCGGTGCACACGCCCGAGAACGCGAACGGGTAGAACAGGATCGCGACCGCCTTGCGACCCCGGAACGCCGACAGCGTGACGTCCTGGCCGAACTGGTCGCGCAAGGTGAAGTCGGGGGCCGTGTCGCCCATGAGGAGCCCGGTCACGCCTGCTCGTCCCGGTCGGCGGCGGGCTCGTCCTCGCCGTGGTGGACCAGGTCGCGCTTGAGCACCTTGCCCGTGGCGTTGCGCGGCAGCTCGTCGAGGAACACGATCTCGCGGGGCACCTTGTAGCGGGCGAGGTTCTGCCGGACCCAGTCCTTCAGGTCGTCCTCGCCGAGGTCGTCACCCGCGTCGGCGGTGCGCACGACGAACGCGCGCAGCCGGGTGCCGAAGTCCTCGTCGTCGACCCCGATCGCGGCCACCTCGGTGACGGCGTCGTGGCGGGCGAGGCAGTCCTCGACCTCCTTCGGGAAGACGTTCTCGCCGCCGGAGACGATCATCTCGTCGTCGCGGCCCTCGATGAACAGCAGGCCGTCGTCGTCGAGGCGGCCGACGTCGCCCGAGGACATCAGGCCGTCGACGACCTCCTTGTGGCCGCCCCCGGTGTAGCCCTCGAAGAGCAGTCCGTTGCCGACGAAGATCCGGCCCGCCGTGCCGGTCGGGACCTCCCGGCCGTCGTCGTCGAGGATCCTCACCACCGTGGCGTAGGGCGGGCGACCCGCGGTGCCGGGGTTGCCGCGCAGGTCGGCGGGGCTCGCGACGGCGGCGTAGGCCACCTCGGTCGAGCCGTAGGTGGAGTAGAGGTGGTCGCCGAAGCGGTCCATCCACGTCGTCGCGAGGTCGCCGGGCAGCGCCGAGCCGGAGCTCGCGACCACCTGGAGCGTGCGGAGGTCGTGGCGGTCGAGGGTCTCGGCCGGGAGCGCGAGCACGCGCTGCAGCATCACCGGGATCACCGCGGCCGACTCGCAGCGAGCGTCCTGCACGGTGCGCAGGAAGTCCTCGGGGTCGAAGCGGCGGCGCAGCACCACGGTGGAGCCGAGCAGCATCGCCAGCGCCAGGTGGGCGAACCCCCAGGTGTGGAACAGCGGGGCGGCGACGTGGGTGCGCCAGCCGTGCCGCAACGGGATCGAGCCGAGCAGCGACACCGCGGCCTCGACCCCGGCCTCGCTGCGCGGGGCGCCCTTGGGCGTACCGGTGGTGCCGGAGGTGAGGATGACGATCCGGCCGTGGTGGGCCGGCGCGCCCAGGTCGGTGCCGTCGCGGCCCTCGATGAGCGACTCGAGCGTCGGCAGGTCGCCCCGCGCGGCGTCGTCGTCGACCCAGGCGAGCACGCGCAGCCCGACCGGGGCCTCCTCGACCAGGGCCGTGAACTCCTGGTCGTGGACGAGCACCGTGGGGCGGTCGCGCTCGAGCACCTCCACCAGCTGCGGACCCGCGAAGGCGGTGTTGAGCAGGATGAGGTCGGCGCCGAGCTTGGCGACGGCGATGCTCGCGTCGATGAAGCCGCGGTGGTTGCGGCACATCAGCGCGACGGCGTCGCCCTCGCCGACGCCCCGCTCGCGCAGGGCGTGGGCCAGGGCGTTGGAGCGGGCGTGCAGCTCGCCGAAGGTGAGCTCCCCGAGCTCGTCGACCAGGCCGACGCGCTCGGGCATCCGCAGCGCCAGCGAGGCGAAGCCGCCCGCCGGTCCGGTGCCCCACTGCCGCAGCGTGCGCGCCAGGCGCGCGAGGGTCAGCGGCGAGTAGGGACGGATCACCCCCGCCCGCCCCAGCACCTTCAGGGAGGTCCCGGCCGCGGTGACGCCGGTCGTCAGCTTCTGGAGCACGGGGGCCAGCCTAGGGATGGTGTCGTCGCTGGCTCACGCGGGCGTCTTGGGGGCCACCAGGCGGGTCGCGGCCCAGTCCTTGCTGACGGAGGCCGAGATGGTCTGGGAGAGCCCGGCGATCGGGGCGGCCTCGGCGATGTCGGCGGCGTCGACGGCGTTGGGCCGTCCGATCTTCGGGGTCAGCAGCCAGATCGCGCCGCCGCCCACGAGGTCGGTGAGCGCCTCGACGAGCCCGTCGACCAGGTCGCCGTCCTCGTCGCGCCACCAGAGGACGACGGCGTCGACGACGTTGCCGTAGTCGCCGTCGACCATGTCGGCGTCGAAGGTGTTCTCGATCGCGACCCGGAGGTCGTCGTCGGTGTCGTTGTCCCAGCCGAGCTCCTGGACGACCATCCCGGCGCTGAGGCCGAGACGTTCGGCGTGGTCGGTCTGGCCAGACTGGGTGGTGCCGCCATCGGCGGTCGAGCTCACTGAACGTCCTCCATCGGGGTTGCCGGACGCGCCTGCGGGTGGGCGGGCGCGCGGGTGCTGGCCCGTAGTCCATCGGAGAAGGGCGCACACTGCAAGCGCCCGGCGGGTGGGCGCCCGATCCCTGGACAGTCGTGGACCCGGTCCGGGTGCTACCGACCGGTAGGCATCCCGCGGATTTTCCGGCCACCGCGCGCGTGCGACGATGCACCTGTGAGCGGCGAGACATCCACCTCCCCAGACAGCGTCAACACCGGCGACAGCACCGGTAGCGACACCAGCAGCCGGCGATCCGGCTCTACCCCCGCGGTGATCCACGAAGGCCTGCCGACCCAGCTGCCCGACATCGATCCCGACGAGACCCGCGACTGGCTCGACTCGTTCGACGCCATGCTCGACGAGCGCGGCCGCGACCGCGCGCGCTACGTGATGCTGCGCCTGCTCGAGCGCGCCCGCGAGACGCAGGTCGGCGTGCCGGCGCTGCGCAGCACCGACTACATCAACACCATCCCGCCCGAGCGCGAGCCGTGGTTCCCCGGCGACTACCACGTCGAGCAGCGGATCCGCGCGTTCCTGCGCTGGAACGCCGCCGTCATGGTCTCGAGCGCCAACCGCAAGGGACTCGAGGTCGGCGGCCACATCGCCACCTACCAGTCCTCGGCGAGCCTCTACGAGGTCGGCTTCAACCACTTCTTCCGCGGCCAGGACCACCCGGGCGGTGGCGACCAGATCTTCATCCAGGGTCACGCCTCCCCCGGCATCTACGCCCGCGCCTTCCTCGAGGGCCGCCTCGACGAGCAGCAGCTCTACCGGTTCCGCCAGGAGGTCCAGCACGGACCCGGCGCCGGGCTGTCGTCGTACCCGCACCCGCGGCTGATGCCGGAGTTCTGGGAGTTCCCGACCGTCTCGATGGGCCTGACCGGCATCAACTCCATCTACCAGGCGCGCTTCAACCGCTACCTGCAGAACCGCGGCGTCAAGGACACCTCCGAGCAGCGCGTCTTCGCCTTCCTCGGCGACGGCGAGATGGCCGAGCCCGAGTCGCTCGGCGCGATCCGCATCGCCGCCCGCGAGGAGCTCGACAACCTGGTGTGGGTCGTCAACTGCAACCTGCAGCAGCTCGACGGGCCGGTCACCGGCAACGGCAAGATCATCCAGGAGCTCGAGGCCAACTTCCGTGGCGCCGGCTGGAACGTCATCAAGGTGATCTGGGGCCAGGGCTGGGACGACCTGCTCGCCCGCGACGTCGACGGCGTCCTGGTCAACAAGATGAACTCCACCCCCGACGGCGACTTCCAGACCTTCTCGGTCGAGGACGGCGCCTACGTGCGGGAGAACTTCTTCGGGCCCGACCCGCGGCTGCGCCGGATGGTCGAGCACATGACCGACGGCCAGATCCAGAAGCTCCCGCGCGGTGGGCACGACTACCGCAAGGTCTACGCCGCCTTCGACGCCGCCACCAAGCACGTCGGGCAGCCGACGGTGATCCTGGCCAAGACGGTCAAGGGCTGGACGATCGACGCCCTCGAGGGCAAGAACGCCACCCACCAGATGAAGAAGCTGACGCCGGACGACCTCAAGAAGTTCCGCGACCGGCTCTACCTGCCGATCTCCGACCGCGACCTCGAGCGCTCCTACGAGGAGACCGGCGCCGCGCCGTTCTTCCACCCGGGCGCCGACTCCCCCGAGATCGAGTACATGATGCAGCGCCGCCACGAGCTCGGTGGGTCGATGCCCAAGCGCGAGGTGCGGGCCAAGGCGCTCAAGCTGCCCGGCGACGCGATGTACACCGAGCTGGCCAAGGGCGGCGGCAAGCACCCGGTGGCGACCACGATGGCCGCCGTCCGGCTGCTGCGCGACTGGATGAAGGACCCCGAGATCGGCCAGCGGATCGTCCCGATCGCTCCCGACGAGTACCGCACGTTCGGCATGGACTCGATGTTCCCGAGCGCCAAGGTCTACAACCCGGCCGGCCAGACCTACCAGTCGGTCGACCGCAAGCTGCTGCTGAAGTACACCGAGTCCGTCCAGGGCCAGATGCTGCACGAGGGCATCTCCGAGGCCGGCGCGATGGCCTCGGCGACGGCGGCCGGGTCGGCGTACTCCACGCACGGCGAGCACATGATCCCGTTCTACATCTTCTACTCGATGTTCGGGTTCCAGCGCACCGGCGACTCGATCTGGGCGATGGCCGACCAGCTCGCCCGCGGCTTCCTCATCGGTGCCACGGCCGGTCGCACCACGCTGACCGGTGAGGGCCTCCAGCACGCCGACGGCCACTCCCCCCTGCTCGCGGCGACCAACCCCGCGGTCGTGCACTACGACCCGGCGTTCGCCTACGAGATGGCGCACGTGATGCGCTCGGGCCTGGAGCGGATGTACGGCACCGGCGGTCCCGACGGCAACGGCGAGAACGTGATCTTCTACATCACGGTCTACAACGAGCCGGTCGAGCAGCCGGCCCAGCCCGAGGACGTCGACGTCGAGGGCATCCTGCGCGGCGTCCACAAGGTGTCGACGGCCGACGGTGAGGGCCCCCGGGTCCAGCTGATGGCCTCCGGCGTGGGCTTCCCGTGGATCAAGGAGGCCGCGCGCCTGCTGTCGACCGAGTGGGGCGTCCAGGCCGACACCTGGTCGGTCACCTCGTGGAACGAGCTGGCCCGCGACGCCGTGGCCTCGGAGGACCAGAACCTCCTGCACCCCGACGACGCCCCGCGCGTGCCGTACGTGACCTCCAAGCTCGAGGGCTCGGGCGGCCCGTTCGTCGCGGTCTCCGACTACATGGCCGCCGTCCCGCTGCAGATCGCGCGCTGGGTCCCCGGCGACTACTGCGTCCTGGGCGCCGACGGCTTCGGCTTCGCCGACACCCGCCCCGCGGCTCGCCGGTTCTTCAAGATCGACGCGCAGTCGGTCGTCGTCCGGTCGCTGCAGGCCCTCGCCGACGCCGGCGAGATCGACCCGGGCCTGGTCGCCAAGGCGGCCGCGCAGTACCGCATCGACGACCCGACCGCCGTCAGCGACGTCAAGCAGGAGGGCGGCGACGCCTAGCAGGCCGCCACCACCCGCACGAACCGGGCCGAGCCGGCGCACCCTGCGCCGGCTCGGCCTCGGTCGTCTCAGGCGATGGAGGTGACGCCCTCGGGCACGGCGGCACCGTCGGGGATCGGCTGCCGTTGCGCAGCAGCCGGCGCCAGGTGGCGCGGGAGTAGGTCGCCGGCCGGGTGGCGCGGACCCAGTCGTGGAGGATCCCGACGAACTGCTCCGGGTGGTCCTTGTGCGGGAAGTGCCCGGCGTCCTCGATGACCTCGACCCGGGCCCCGGGCGCCAGGGCGGCGGCGTTGCGGGCGTGGCAGACCGGGATCACCCGGTCGTCGCGGCCCCAGACCACCGCCATCGGCATCGCCCCGGTCAGGTAGGCCCGGTCGGACATGGTGATGATCTGGCCGCGCCAGTCGACGACGGCCCGCACGACGTGCCGGACGGCGGCGCGGGCGTGGGGGTCCTTGAAGCTGTCGTAGATGTCGGCGACCTCGCCGAGGTCGCGGGTGCCGGCCAGCCCGGTGCGGGCCGCCAGGCGCAGGCCGGCCACGCCGGCGTGCCGGACGACGGGCAGGCTCAGCACGCCCATCGCCTGGTGGAAGCCGGGCGTGGTGATCGCGCGGATCCCGGCCGACACCTCGGGGCCGAGGCCACCGGAGGCGACCAGCATCAGCCGCTCGGTGCGCTCGGGGAACTGGTAGGCGAACTGCAGGGCCACCCCGCCGCCGAAGCTGTGGCCGACGACGGTGGCCTTGTCGATCCCGAGCACGGTCAGCAGGTCGCGCATCCCGTTGGCGTAGCCGCCGACGCTGTAGTCGGCGCGCGGTTTCGCCGAGCGGCCGTGGCCGAGCAGGTCGGGCGCGACGACGGTGAAGTGCTCGGCGAGGTCGTCGAGGACCGGCGACCACGTGGTGTGGTCGCAGCCGAGCCCGTGCAGCAGCAGCAGTGCCGGTCCCGAGCCGATCTTGACGAAGGCCCGACGGTGGCCGTGGAGCTCGACGTGCTGGACCTCGTGCCGGCCGTCGCGACCGACGGCGTGCTGCGCTGAGCTCATCTCCGGCCTCCCATGACGGCGCAGCCGCATTCAACCACGCCGCACCACGGCGGCGGGGCCGGTCCCGTAACCTCGCGGGGTGTCCCGACGACCGCGCACCTCCCGCGAGCGCGCTGCGGCCACGCTGGTGCGCGCCAGCGGCGCCCTGAGCACGTCGGCGGTGACCCGGATGGACGTCGCGCTGCCCTGGTTCCGCGACCTCAGCGCCGAGGAGCGCGCCTGGGTCGGCCAGATCGTGCAGTCCGGCGTCCGGGAGTTCGTCGACTGGTACACCCACGAGGTCGCCGAGGAGGGTGGCGGGGCGGCGGAGTCCTTCGCGATCGCCACCTCGGTCTTCGGCGTCGCCCCGCGGGCGCTCACCGGCACCATCAGCCTCCAGCAGACCGTCGACCTGGTCCGGCTGTCGATCGAGGCCGTCGAGAGCGAGGTCGACGGCATCCTCGAGCCCGACGACGTCCCCCACGTGCGGGCCTCCGTGCTGCGCTACGCCCGCGAGATCGCGTTCGCGACCGCCGAGGTCTACGCCCGGGCCGCGGAGATGCGCGGCGCCTGGGACGCCCGTCTCGAGGCGCTCGTCGTCGACGCCGTCCTGCGCGCCGAGACCGACGAGACGATGCTGTCGCGCGCCAGCGCCCTCGGCTGGGCCGCCCGCGGTGACGTCGCGGTGGTGCTCGGCGCCTTCCCGGAGCGACGCACCGAGACCGACGTCTTCGAGGGCGTGCGCCGGGTGGCCCGGGCGCACGGCATGGACGCGCTGTGCGCCGCGCAGGGCGAGCGGCTCGTCGTCCTGGCCGGTGGCGTGGAGGACCCGCGCGCCGCCGGCGCCACGCTCGCCGCGCTGTTCGGTCACGGGCCGGTGGTCGTCGGACCCGTCGCCGAGGACCTGGAGCACGCCCACCTGAGCGCCCGTGCCGCGCTGGCGGCCCACCGCGCGGCCACCGGGTGGCCCGCGGCGCCGCGGCCGGTGCTGAGCACCGAGCTCCTCCCCGAACGCGCCCTCGCCGGCGACGGTCACGCCCGCCGCCACCTCGTCGAGGAGGTCTACCTGCCGATCGTGGGCGCGCGCGGCACGCTCGAGGAGTCCCTCACCGCCTACCTCGCCACCGGCGGCTCGGTGGAGGGCACCGCCCGGGCGCTCTACGTGCACCCCAACACCGTCCGCTACCGCCTGCGCCAGGTCGCCGACCTGACCGGCTTCGCCGCCAACGACCCCCGCGACGCGCTGACCCTGCAGATCGCGTTGATCCTCGGCCGGCAGTCCGGGCGGCGGCCCTGAGCGTCGGGTTCACCGATACCACCGGAGGCATCACGCTTTTGTGGGAACCCGACAAAGAAGGCCCCACTAGTTTCGTGCGCGCCTGACGCGCTCCCGGCGGCTGCTCGCGGCAGAGTGGGGATCGTGCTGGTCATCGTCGCTCCCGGTCAGGGAGCCCAGACTCCCGGATTCCTCACGCCCTGGCTCGAGGACGACGTCTTCGCCTCGCGGCTGCACTGGCTCTCGACCGTGGCCGGGATGGACCTCGCCCACCACGGCACGGTCTCCGACGCCGACACGATCCGCGACACCCGCGTCGCGCAGCCCCTGCTCGTCGCGACGGCCCTCGTGGCCACCCTCGAGCTCTTCCCGCACCCCTCCGACGGCTACAGCCGCGTCGGGGCCGTCGCCGGCCACAGCGTCGGCGAGCTGGCCGCCGCCGTCGGCGCCCGGGCGATCACCGCCGAGCAGGCGATGGTCCTGGTGCGCGAGCGCGGGAACGCGATGGCCGAGGCCGCCGCGACCACGCCGACCGGCATGACCGCGCTCCTCGGCGGCGACCGCGACGAGGTGCTGGCCACCCTCGCCCGCCACGGGCTGACCCCGGCCAACGACAACGGCCCCGGCCAGATCGTCGCCGCCGGCACGATGGAGCAGCTCGAGGCGCTCAAGGCCGACCCGCCCGCGAAGGCCCGGCTGATCCCGCTCTCGGTCGCCGGCGCGTTCCACACCGAGCACATGGCCCCGGCCGTCGGTCACGTCGCCCGGCTCGCGCTCTCGGTCTCCACCCACGACCCGCGCATCCCGATGATCTCCAACAAGGACGGCCAGGTCGTCCACGACGGCCGCGACGTGCTGCGCCGCATCGTCGGACAGATCGCCAGCCCCGTGCGCTGGGACCTGTGCCTCGACACGATGGCCGACCTCGGCGTCACCGGCATCCTCGAGATGCCGCCGGCCGGCACCCTGACCGGCATCGCGAAGCGGGCGCTCAAGGGCGTCGAGACCTTCGCCCTGAAGACCCCCGACCAGCTCGACGACGCCCGCGCCTTCTGCGACAAGCACGGCGAGGGCTCCCTCATCGACGTCACCCCGACCTGGCGGATGGTCGTCTCCCCCGCCAAGGGCACCTTCCACATCGACCCCCGGGCCTTCGAGACCGACCTCCTCGCCGCCGGCGCCGAGATCGGCAGCGTGGCGAGCCTGCGCGACCGCCTCCTCGTCCGGGCCATGCACGGCGGCCAGGTCGTCGAGTGGCTCGTCGAGGACGGCGACCCCGTCGCGCCCGGCCAGCCCCTGCTGCGACTGCACCCCGAGGGAGCCGAGCTGTGAGCCAGACCAAGGTGCTGAGCACCTCCACCGGAGCGGCGCACGCCGCCATCCTCGGCGTCGGCGCCTACCGCCCCTCGATCGTCGTCCCCAACTCCGAGCTCGTCGAGGCGATCGACAGCAGCGACGAGTGGATCCAGCAGCGCTCCGGGATCAAGCAGCGCCGCTTCGCCACGCCCGAGGAGTCGGTGCAGATGATGAGCGTCGCGTGCGCCCGGGAGGCGCTCGAGGCCGCCGGCATCGAGGCCGACCAGGTCGACGCCGTCATCGTCGCCACCGTCAGCCACATGATGCAGACCCCGGCCGTCGCGCCGCTGATCGCCACCGAGCTGGGCTGCGACCACCCGGTCGCCTTCGACATCTCCGCCGCGTGCGCCGGCTTCTGCCACGGCGTCGGCCTGGCCTCCGACATGATCCGCTCCGGCAGCGCCCGCTACGCGCTGGTCATCGGCGTCGAGCGGCTCTCCGACATCCTCGACCGCACCGACCGCGGCACGGCGTTCATCTTCGCCGACGGCGCCGGCGCCGTCGTGGTCGGTCCCAGCGAGACCCCGGGCATCGGCCCGGTCGTCTGGGGCTCCGACGGCGAGCAGTACGACCTCATCCGCCAGCGCGAGGACTGGCGCGACGTGGTCGCCGTCGGGTCCACCGCGATGCCGCCGCTCACCATGCAGGGCAGCTCGGTCTTCCGCTGGGCGTCGTTCACGATGGCCAAGGTCGGCACCGAGGCCATCGAGCGCGCCGGGATCACCCCCGACGACCTCGACGTCTTCGTGCCCCACCAGGCCAACATGCGCATCACCGACGCCATGGCGCGCTCGATGAAGCTGCCCGAGCGGGTCAAGATCGCCCGCGACGTCGCCGAGCAGGGCAACACCTCCGCGGCCTCGGTGCCGCTGGCCCTGCACCGGATGATCCAGGAGGGCGACGCCGTGTCCGGCGACCTCGCCCTGCTGATCGCCTTCGGCGCCGGCCTGGCCTACGCGGCCCAGGTCGTCGTCCTCCCCTGATCGCACCACCCGGGCACCCGCTGCCCAGCACCACCCGACCGCACGACCCACCCGCACGAGAGGAACCAGCCTGATGGCCACCACCGAAGAGATCCGCGCCGACCTCGCCGAGATCGTCAACGAGGTCGCGGGTATCGAGCCCGACGACGTCCAGCTCGACAAGTCGTTCACCGACGACCTGGACGTCGACTCGCTGTCGATGGTCGAGGTCGTCGTGGCGTGCGAGGAGAAGTTCGGCGTCACCATCCCCGACGACGAGGTCAAGAACCTCAAGACCGTCGGTGACGCCGTCGCCTACATCGAGCGCGCGTCCGCCTGAGCATGCCGAACGCCTCTGGCCGTATCCGCGTCTTCGTCACCGGGCTCGGCACCACCAGCCCGGTCGGCGGGGACGTCGCGTCCACCTGGGCGGCCCTCCTCGAGGGCCGCTCGGGGGTGCGACACCTCGACGAGGAGCTCGTCGCCGACCTGCCGGTCAAGATCGGCGCCCCGGCGCTGGTCGACCCGACCGACGTCCTCGAGCGGGTCAAGGCACGCCGCCTCGACCGCAGCTCCCAGCTCGCCATGGTCGCGGCCATGGAGGCCTGGAAGGACAGCGGTCTCGACGCGCTCCAGGAGTCCGGCGACCTCGACGGCGACCGGGTCGGCGTGGCGATGGCCACCGGCATCGGTGGCGTCACGACGCTGCTCTCCAACTACGACACGCTGCTGGCCAAGGGCCCGCGGCGCGTCTCCCCGCTCGCCGTCCCGATGCTGATGGCCAACGGCCCCGCCGCCAACATCAGCCTGTACGTCGGCGCCCGGGCCGCGGTCAACACGCCCGTCTCGGCGTGCGCCTCCGGCAACGAGGCGATCTCGCTGGCCCTCGACCAGATCCGGCTCGGCCGGGCCGACGTCGTGGTCGCCGGTGGCACCGAGGCCGCGATCCACCCGCTGCCGATGGCGGCGTTCGGCAACATGATGGCGCTGTCCAAGAACGACGCCGACCCCACGACGGTCAGCCGTCCGTGGGACACCGCCCGTGACGGCTTCGTGCTCGGCGAGGGCGCCGGCGTGCTGGTGCTCGAGTCCGAGGCGCACGCCCGGGCTCGGGGCGCGACGATCTACGCCGAGGTCCTGGGTGCCGGCATCACCGCCGACGGCCACGACATCGCCCAGCCCGACCCGGGCGGCCGAGGCGGCACCCGCGCCATCCGGCGCGCGCTGCAGGAGGCCGACGTCGACCCGTCGTCGATCAAGCACGTCAACGCCCACGCCACGTCGACCCCGCAGGGCGACATCGCCGAGGGCCTGATGCTGCACGCGACGCTGGGCGCGGCCGTCGAGGACGTCGTCGTCACCAGCACCAAGTCGATGACCGGGCACCTGCTCGGTGGGGCCGGCGCACTCGAGGCCGTCGCCGTCGTCAAGGCCATCCAGGACCGGGTCTCGCCGCCGACGATCAACCTCGACGACAAGGACCCGCAGGTCGACCTCGACATCGCCACGAAGGTCCGTGAGCTGCCCCAGGGCGACATCGCGGCCCTGAACAACTCGTTCGGGTTCGGCGGCGCCAACGTCGCCGTCATCTTCGCCAGCGTCTGAGCACCACACCCACCACCCAGGAGCCCGCATGACCGCCGTCGTCAAGGAGAAGCTGCCTCGCGCCGAGGATCCCCGCAACCCGGTCACCCGGCTCGCGGCGCTCCTCGACGACGGGTCGCTCGAGCTCATCACCCCCGACGACGACAGCGGCATGCTGGCGGCCGTGGGCACCGTCGACGGCACCCGCGTGGTCGCCTTCTGCTCCGACGCGACCGTCATGGGCGGCGCGATGGGTGACCTCGGCTGCCGGGTGGTCGTCGACGCCTACCACCGGGCGATGACCGACCGGATCCCGATCATCGGGCTCTGGCACTCCGGCGGGGCCCGCCTGGCCGAGGGCGTGCTGTCCCTGCACGCCGTCGGCCGGATCTTCCACGTGATGACCCAGGCCTCCGGGGTCATCCCCCAGGTCTCGGTCGTGCTCGGCCCGGCCGCCGGCGGTGCGGCCTACGGCCCGGCCCTCACCGACGTCGTCATCCTCGGTCCGGACGGACGGATCTTCGTCACCGGGCCGGACGTCGTCCGCTCGGTCACCGGCGAGGCCGTCGACATGCTGCGGCTCGGCGGCCCCGAGCCGCACGGTCGGCGCTCGGGTGTCGTGCACATCCTCACCGACTCCGAGCGCGAGGCCCTCGACAAGGCCCGCACCGTGGCGGCGCTCCTCGGGTCGCAGGGCAGCCTCAAGGTCGCCGACGTCGACGACCGCGAGCTCGAGGAGGTCCTCCCGGCCTCCAAGAAGCGCGCCTACGACGTCCACCCGCTCGTCGAGCAGGTGCTCGACGACGGCACCATGCAGGAGCTGCACGCCCGGTGGGCGCCCAACATCGTCACCGCGCTCGGCCGGTTCGGCGGGCGCACCGTCGGGGTCGTGGCCAACAACCCGCTGCGGCTCGGCGGGTGCCTCGACTCGCTCTCGGCCGAGAAGGCGTCCCGCTTCGTGCGGATGTGCGACGCGTTCGGGGTCCCGCTCATCGTCCTCGTCGACGTCCCGGGCTACCTGCCGGGCGTCGGTCAGGAGTGGGACGGCGTCGTCCGGCGCGGAGCCAAGCTGCTGCACGCCTTCGGCGAGTGCGTCGTCCCGCGCGTCACCCTGGTCACCCGCAAGACCTACGGCGGCGCCTACATCGCGATGAACGCCCGCTCCCTCGGCGCGACCAAGGTCTTCGCCTGGCCGGGCGCCGAGGTGGCCGTGATGGGCGCCGTGGCGGCCGTGCGCGTGCTCCACCGTCGCCGGCTGGCCGAGGTGGCCCCCGACATCCGCGCCCAGGTCGAGGCCGAGCTGGCCGCCGAGCACGAGCGGATCGCCGGCGGGGTCGAGAAGGCCGTGGAGATCGGCGTCGTCGACGAGATCGTCACGCCGGGCCGGACCCGCTCCGCGATCGCCCAGGCCATCGACGAGGCGATCCAGCGAGACGGCGCCCGCCGCGGGCACCACGGCAACATCCCGCTCTGACCCGGGTGCCGCACGGCCGGGCGTAACCCCGCCGGGGCCCGCGCGTTGGAGTGACGTAGGTCACCACCGACGCGCGGGAGGACGAGCCGATGCAACCACGCACCAGCTGGGGCGTCCGGGTGCTCACCGGCGTCGTGATGATCGTGGGAACTCTCGCGCCGCCGTCCTCGGGGTCGACGGTGGGGGCGACGAGAGACCGCCCGGTCGCGCGGGCGCAGGCCGGCTACCCGGACTACGGGTCCGCCGACGTCCGCAACCAGCGGCTGCGTCGCGGCTGCCACACCTACCGCGTCGAGTACGGCCTCCGGCCGCCGACCCCGGACTGGTCGGCGGTGGTGCAGCTCTACACACCCCGCAACCAACGGCTCGGCACCCTGCTCCTGGACGCGAACCGACCCGACCCCCTCGTCGGGCACCGCGGCTTCGAGATCTGCGGGGTGACGGTGGCGCCGGGTCGCTTCAAGATCCAGGTCGAGCTCATCTACACCGACGGACGCGAGGACCACCGGGCGCTCACACGACCGACGTACTTCCGGCTCACGCGGCGGCGTTGAGCCGGAGCCTCAGACCACCTGGTGCAGCCAGCGGACCGGAGCGCCCTCGCCGGCGTGGCGGAAGGTCTCGAGCTCGTCGTCCCAGGGCTTGCCGAGGAGCTTGTCGATCGCGACCTCGAGGGTCGTCTCGCCGAGCGCCGCCTTGACGACCGCGGCCTTCAGCCGGTCCTCGGGGATCATGATGTCGCCGTGCAGCCCGACGACCGCGTGGAAGACGCCCAGGTCGGGGGTGTAGGAGTAGCGCGAGCCCTCGGTGGAGCTCGTCGGCTCCTCGGTCACCTCGAACCGGAGGTGGTTCCAGCCGCGCAGGGCTGAGGCGATCGCCGCGGCGGAGCCGGCCTGACCGGTCCAGGAGAGCTCGGAGCGGTAGGAGCCGGACTGGGCGGGCTGGGGCGACCAGGAGGGGTTGACGGCAGAGCCGAGCACCCCGCCGACGGCCCACTCGATGTGGGGACACAACGCGGAGGGCGCCGAGTGAACGAACACGACGCCGCGGGTGGTGGAACGAGCGGTCACGACGATCTCCTTCTTCTCCGGCGCGAGCTACGCCTTCCCCAGCGGGCTCGATGTCGAGAAACAGGTCATCGCGCGAACGCGTGTGACACGTGTGTAGTTGTGACCCCATTGTGGCCCATGGGGCCGCAATGCACCAGCGGAACGCCGGACGGGGCTCAGAGATCGTCGATGCGACGCTCGAGGTCGTCGGCCCGCGCGGCGGCGTCGGTGATCTCGTCGGCGTCGATCGCGTGGGTGCGGTGGAACCAGGCGAGCGCGTCCTTCTCGCGGCCGGCGGCCACGAGGGTGTCCGCGTAGGCGTAGCGGAGTCGGACGACCCACGACTCACGGCTCTTGCTCGCCAGCGGTGCCAGCTCGAGCGTGCGCAGGGCGGCGTCCAGCTGGCCCTGGTCCCGGCGGGCCCCCGCCTCGACCAGCGTCATCTCGGCCTTGGCCGGCGACGCGAAGTTCGCGACCGACGGGCTCTTCGCGAGCTTGATGGCCTGCTCGGGGTTGCCGAGCGCGCGGTGGCAGTCGGCCATGATCGGGAGGTAGGCGGTGGCGCCGTTCATCCGCTTGGCGGCCCGCAGCTCGGCGAGTGCCTCGGCGTAGTGGCCGGCAGCGTAGGCGGCCTCGCCCACGGCCTCGCGGATCACCGCGAGGCGGGGAGCGCGCGCCTTGGCGGCCAAGGTGTGCCGGTAGGCGGTCTCCGGGTCCTCGTCGACCAGCATGCCGGCGGCGGCGAGGTGACGGGCGACGCGAGCGGCGAGCTTCTCGGGCAGGCCCTTGAGCTGGGCGCCCACGGCGCGGTCCAGCTCGGCGCCGGTGACGCCGGGCGGGAGCTCGGGGCCGTCGTAGACGGCCTGGTCGACGGTGCGCTCGACCTGCTTGTCGGCGGGCCGCTTCCACGCGTCGCGGCGCTGTCCGCCGGCGGCGGGCGCTCCGCGGCCGGTCCCTGATCGGGACTGGCCACCTCGCCCGGTGTCCGTGCGGGCACCACGCCGGTCGCTGCCGGCGGGCTTGCCCTGGCCTCGCGGTCCGCGTCGGTCCTCAGCCACGATCTCGTCACCCTCTTCTGTTCGGTCGTGCAGTGCTTGCTCGATGCTCCCACGACGGGAGTGCCGAAAACAGAGTAGGGGCCACCTTTCGGTGGCCCCTACCCAATGCTTGTCCGGCGGCGTCCTACTCTCCCACAACCTCGCGATTGCAGTACCATCGGCGCTGGCAGGCTTAACTTCCGGGTTCGGTATGGGACCGGGTGTTTCCCCGCCGCTATGGCCGCCGTAACTCTATGTCCACAACCCTCCCAAACCCCGTGCCGGCTCCCTGGGAGCCCGTGGAGTGGGTGGTGTGGAAACTTGTGTAGTGGACGCGAACACGACAACAACAGATGTTGTTCTTTGTGTGATGTTGGTTGAAGATTTGTAAGGCAAGCCCTCGGCCTATTAGTACCGGTCGGCTGGGCATTGCTGCTGTACACCTCCGGCCTATCAACCCAATAGTCTGTTGGGGGCCTTAACCCCTCAAAGGGGGTGGGAAACCTTATCTTGAAACGTGCTTCCCGCTTAGATGCATTCAGCGGTTATCACTTCCGAACGTAGCCAACCAGCCGTGCCCCTGGCGGGACAACTGGCACACCAGAGGTTCGTCCATCCCGGTCCTCTCGTACTAGGGACAGCCTTTCTCAAGTTTCCAACGCGCGCGGCGGATAGGGACCGAACTGTCTCACGACGTTCTAAACCCAGCTCGCGTGCCGCTTTAATGGGCGAACAGCCCAACCCTTGGGACCTACTCCAGCCCCAGGATGCGACGAGCCGACATCGAGGTGCCAAACCATCCCGTCGATATGGACTCTTGGGGAAGATCAGCCTGTTATCCCCGGGGTACCTTTTATCCGTTGAGCGATGTCGCTTCCACATGCCGACACCGGATCACTAGTTCCGACTTTCGTCCCTGCTCGACATGTCTGTCTCACAGTCAAGCTCCCTTGTGCACTTACACTCGCCACCTGATTGCCAACCAGGCTGAGGGAACCTTTGAGCGCCTCCGTTACTTTTTAGGAGGCAACCGCCCCAGTTAAACTACCCATCAGGCACTGTCCCTGATCCAGATCATGGACCTAGGTTAGACATCTAGTACGACCAGAGTGGTATTTCAACGATGACTCCACAACCACTGGCGTGGCTGCTTCAAAGTCTCCCACCTATCCTACACAAGCCGAACCAAACACCAATACCAAACTATAGTAAAGGTCCCGGGGTCTTTCCGTCCTGCCGCGCGTAACGAGCATCTTTACTCGTAGTGCAATTTCGCCGAGTCCATGGTTGAGACAGCGCCCAAGTCGTTACTCCATTCGTGCAGGTCGGAACTTACCCGACAAGGAATTTCGCTACCTTAGGATGGTTATAGTTACCACCGCCGTTTACTGGGGCTTAAATTCTCCGCTTCAACCACTGCGTGGTCTAACAGGTCCTCTTAACCTTCCAGCACCGGGCAGGAGTCAGTCCGTATACATCGTCTTACAACTTCGCACGGACCTGTGTTTTTAGTAAACAGTCGCTTGGGCCTGGTCTCTGCGACCCTCCCCGCTACCCACCGCGAAGGTGTTGACGGTTCGGGTCCCCCTTCTCCCGAAGTTACGGGGGCATTTTGCCGAGTTCCTTAACCATGGTTCACTCGATCGCCTTAGTATTCTCTACCTGATCACCTGAGTCGGTTTGGGGTACGGGCGGCGCGTAGCTCGCTAGAGGTTTTTCTCGACAGCATAGGATCATCCACTTCACCAATAATGGCTCGGCATCACATCTCAAGCTCGACATCAAAGTCAGCGGACCGGATTTGCCTGGACCACGCCCTACCTGCTTACCCCGGGACAACCATCGCCCGGGCTGGACTACCTTCCTGCGTCACCCCATCGCTTGACTACTACCGGATCGGATCCCACGCTCCACCACACCTCCTCACCCCGAAGGGATCGGTCGATGTGGCTTCAGATGGTTAGCATCACCGGGCTCGTCATGGGCGCTACTTTGCCGGTACGGGAATATCAACCCGTTGTCCATCGACTACGCCTGTCGGCCTCGCCTTAGGTCCCGACTTACCCAGGGCAGATTAGCTTGACCCTGGAACCCTTGATCATTCGGCGCACGGGTTTCTCACCCGTGATTCGCTACTCATGCCTGCATTCTCACTCGTGTCGCGTCCACCCCTGGATCACTCCGGAGCTTCACTCGCGACACGACGCTCCCCTACCCACCCACACACCCAACCACCCAGTGGCCGAGTTCCCATCCAAGGGAGTGTGAATGCCATAGCTTCGGCGGATGACTTGAGCCCCGCTACATTGTCGGCGCGGAATCACTTGACCAGTGAGCTATTACGCACTCTTTCAAGGGTGGCTGCTTCCAAGCCAACCTCCTGGTTGTCACTGCGACTCCACATCCTTTTCCACTTAGTCACCGCTTAGGGGCCTTAGCTGATGGTCTGGGCTGTTTCCCTCTCGACTACGGAGCTTATCCCCCGCAGTCTCACTGCTGCGCTCTCACTTACCGGCATTCGGAGTTTGGCTAACGTCAGTAACCTGGTCGGGCCCATCGGCTATCCAGTGCTCTACCTCCGGCAAGAAACACGCAACGCTGCACCTAAATGCATTTCGGGGAGAACCAGCTATCACGGAGTTTGATTGGCCTTTCACCCCTATCCACAGGTCATCCCCTCAGTTTTCAACCTAAGTGGGTTCGGTCCTCCACGCGGTCTTACCCGCGCTTCAACCTGCCCATGGATAGATCACTCCGCTTCGGGTCTTGATCATGCTACTCAAACGCCCTATTAGGACTCGCTTTCGCTACGGCTTCCCCACACGGGTTAACCTCGCAACACAACGCAAACTCGCAGGCTCATTCTTCAAAAGGCACGCCATCACCCCCACACCCACCATGGCTGGTGGACGGCCGGGCTCTGACGGATTGTAGGCACACGGTTTCAGGTACTATTTCACTCCCCGCCAGGGGTACTTTTCACCTTTCCCTCACGGTACTTGTCCGCTATCGGTCATCAAGAAGTATTTAGGCTTAACGGGTGGTCCCGCCAGATTCACACACCATTTCAGGAGTGGCGTGTTACTTGGGAAACACTACAGACAGATCACGTTTTACGACTACGGGGCTATCACCCTCTACGGCGCCGCTTTCCAACGGACTTCAACTTCCACGCGATTTTCTTACTGTCCCAGTCACCGGCAGATGACCACGAATGCTCCCACAACCCCCATCCCGCAACCCCTGCCGGGTATCACACGGAATAGGTTTGGCCTCATCCGATTTCGCTCGCCACTACTCTCGGAATCACTTTTGTTTTCTCTTCCTATGGGTACTGAGATGTTTCACTTCCCCACGTTCCCTCCACACACCCTATTTTATTCAGGTGCAGGTGACTGGACATGACTCCAGCCGGGTTTCCCCATTCGGACACCCCCGGATCACAGCTCGGTTGCCAACTCCCCAGGGCTTATCGCAGGCTCCAACGTCCTTCATCGGCTCTTGATGCCAAGGCATCCACCATGTGCCCTTCAATGCTTGCCAATACAAACCTTCAACAAACACAACACAAAGACACACACCAACACGCACACAACCTGCATGCACGCATCAGCGCATAACACTACAAAACATCGCCCACACCATGAGATCCCACCGACAACCCAACCCCCCGTAAGAGGCCGGCACCGATGCGATCACGTGCGGGCGGATGCTCGCGTCCACTATCAACAAGTCAAACACCAAGAAACCAACCAGCCATACCACCCACCCCCACCAACCACTGCCGGTGAGAGCCTTGCTCGGGTGACTGGGCCTGATGTCTCAGGGCCCAACAGTGTGCCAAACCCAACCGATCCGAACACCCACCACCTTCCACACCCACACACCCTCCCGAAGGAGAACCTGCAAGCAGTACTAACGGTCAGCATCCATCACCGATGGACATTCATCGACGGTTCCACTAGTGAGACACCACCAATGCCACCCAAACCCACCACCACAAGACGCGGCGACTTCGTTGAACGTGCGGGGTGTGTGCTCCTTAGAAAGGAGGTGATCCAGCCGCACCTTCCGGTACGGCTACCTTGTTACGACTTCGTCCCAATCGCCAGCCCCACCTTCGACAGCTCCCCCCACACAAGGTGGTTAGGCCACTGGCTTCGGGTGTTGCCGACTTTCGTGACGTGACGGGCGGTGTGTACAAGGCCCGGGAACGTATTCACCGCAGCGTTGCTGATCTGCGATTACTAGCGACTCCGACTTCATGGGGTCGAGTTGCAGACCCCAATCCGAACTGAGACCGGCTTTTTGGGATTCGCTCCCCCTCACGGGATCGCAGCCCTTTGTACCGGCCATTGTAGCATGCGTGAAGCCCTGGACATAAGGGGCATGATGACTTGACGTCATCCCCACCTTCCTCCGAGTTGACCCCGGCAGTCTCCTATGAGTCCCCAACACCCCGAAGGGCTTGCTGGCAACATAGGACGAGGGTTGCGCTCGTTGCGGGACTTAACCCAACATCTCACGACACGAGCTGACGACAGCCATGCACCACCTGTACACCCCCAAAAGAAGCCCCATCTCTGGAGCGGCAGGGTGTATGTCAAACCCAGGTAAGGTTCTTCGCGTTGCATCGAATTAATCCGCATGCTCCGCCGCTTGTGCGGGCCCCCGTCAATTCCTTTGAGTTTTAGCCTTGCGGCCGTACTCCCCAGGCGGGGCGCTTAATGCGTTAGCTGCGGCACGGAACCCATGGAATAGGCCCCACACCTAGCGCCCAACGTTTACGGTGTGGACTACCAGGGTATCTAATCCTGTTCGCTCCCCACACTTTCGCTCCTCAGCGTCAGAACATTGCCAGAGAACCGCCTTCGCCACCGGTGTTCCTCCTGATATCTGCGCATTTCACCGCTACACCAGGAATTCCGTTCTCCCCTCAATGCCTCAAGTCTGCCCGTATCGAAAGCAAGCACTCGGTTAAGCCCAGTGTTTTCACTCCCGACGCGACAAACCGCCTACGAGCCCTTTACGCCCAATAATTCCGGACAACGCTCGCACCCTACGTATTACCGCGGCTGCTGGCACGTAGTTGGCCGGTGCTTCTTCTCCACCTACCGTCACCCGACTGAACGTCGAGCTTCGTCGATGATGAAAGAGGTTTACAACCCGAAGGCCGTCATCCCTCACGCGGCGTTGCTGGATCAGGCTTCCGCCCATTGTCCAATATTCCCCACTGCTGCCTCCCGTAGGAGTCTGGGCCGTGTCTCAGTCCCAGTGTGGCCGGTCACCCTCTCAGGCCGGCTACCCGTCGAAGCCTTGGTAGGCCATTACCCCACCAACAAGCTGATAGGCCGCGAGCACATCCCCCACCCACAAAAGTTTCCACCAACACCCCATGCGGAGATCGGTCGTATCCGGTATTAGACACCATTTCTAGTGCTTATCCCAGAGTGAGGGGCAGATTACTCACGTGTTACTCACCCGTTCGCCGCTCGTGTACACCGAAGTGCCTTACCGCTCGACTTGCATGTGTTAAGCACGCCGCCAGCGTTCGTCCTGAGCCAGGATCAAACTCTCCGTAGAAACCTCTACAAACAATTCAAACCCGACGACGACACTAGCTTTCGCCAGAATCATTGCCGAAAAAAACCATCCAAACCCTCAAGAAAGAGGACAGGACATACAAACTAATCCGTCGACTATGACACACTGTTGAGTTCTCAAACATCAGACGCACACCAGCCTCGCCCTGGTCAGGGTCTGGTACCGGTAGCTGATGCACCATCTCGAGCACACCTTCGTGCCAGATTCTCGTCGGCCTCGATCTTGCTGGCCTTCGATCACCTGACGGTGAGAGAGTGGTGGCCGCTCGGGGGCCGGTGGCCCGACCTCTCGGTCTTGCCTCCCGCCGCTCCCTGGCGACAAAGAGAACATTAGGGGACTTCCGGGAGAACGCCAAATCGAATCGGCGTGACGGGGGCCACACCGGCCTTCCTGCGACGTTTCCGCAGGTCAGAGGCGGTTTGGCCGATCAGGGGCCGGTCAGGTCCCGCGTGTCGCCGACGTCGCGGGCCCCGGCGAGGCGCATCGACTCGGTGGTCTGGGCCGTCATCTCGGCCAGCATCCGGCGCACCCCGGGCTCTCCGTCCACGAGGGCGTAGAGGGGCAGTCGGCCCAGGAAGACGGCGTCGGCCCCGAGGGCCAGTGCGGTGAGGACGTCGAGCCCGTCGCGGACTCCCCCGTCGACGTAGACCTGCGCCCGGCCCGCGACGACAGCACGGACCGCGGGCAGCACCGCCGCGGTGGCCGGCGCGCGGTCGAGCTGGCGGCCCCCGTGGTTGGACACCCACACCGCGGCCGCTCCCGCCTCGACGACGCGGTCGGCGTCGTCGGGGCGCAGCACTCCCTTGACCACCACGGGCAGCCCGATCAGCGACCCGAGCCACTCCATGTCGCGGACGCCGAGGTCGCGCGCCTTGCCGGCCCCCGGGGCGCTCTCGTACCCGGGGTCGAAGTTGACGCGCAGCACGGCGGGGTCGACGACGTCCCAGATCACGTCGGCCTCCGGCGAGCCCGGGTACTTCGTGCCGACGACCGGGGTGTCGGCGGTCAGCACGACGGCCGAGGCTCCGGCGTCGACCGCCCGGCGCAGCAGCGGGACGGCGAGGGAGCGGTCCTCGGGCAGGTAGCACTGCACCCACCACGTGACGCCGGTCGCGCCGATCTCGGCGAACGGCGTCCCGGCGTTGCTCGAGACGACCACGAGGCCGTCGGAGGCAGCGACCGCGCGCGCCATCGCGAGCTCGCCGTCGGGGTGGACGACGCGCTGCAACGTCGACGGCGCGACCCCGACCGGGGTGGGGTGTCGTCGCCCCAGGAGCTCGACGGAGGTGTCGACCTCGGTGACGTCGCGCAGCACGTGCGGGTGCAGGACGACGTCGCGCCAGGCCTCGACGGCCCGGGAGGCGGTGCGTCCGTCGCGCGCGCCCTGGGCGAGGTAGGCGAACAACGGCGGCGACAGACGCGCGCGGGCCAGCTCCTCGAGCTCGGACACCCAGCGCGCGTCGGTCATCGCGTCAGCGGACCTCGACCCCGGCGAACTTCTTCTTGCCGCGGCGCAGCACCAGCCAGGACCCGCCGAGCAGGTCGGCGTCGGTGACGGTCGCCTCGGCGTCGTCGACCCGGACGTTGTTGAGGTAGGCACCGCCCTCGGTGACCGTGCGGCGGGCCTCGCTGCGGCTCTTGACCAGACCGGTCGAGACGAAGAGGTCCCCCACCGTCGGAAGTCCGTCACCCCGCTCGACCGAGGCGACCCCCGCCTCGCGGAGCGCGGCCGCCAGGGTCGCGGGGCTCAGCGCGGTCAGGTCGCCCCCGCCGAAGAGGGCGCCCGCGGCGGCCTTGGCCTGCTCGGTCTCCTCCGCTCCGTGGACGAAGGTCGTGACGGCGTCCGCGAGCGTCTTCTGCGCCTCGCGCAGGAACGGCTTCTCCGCGTGCCGCGACTCCAGTGCCTCGATCTCCTCGCGGCTGAGGAAGGTGAAGACGCGCAGGAGCTCGCCGACCTTCTCGTCCTCGACGTTCAGCCAGAACTGGTGGAAGGCGTAGGGCGAGAGCATCTCGGGGTCGAGCCAGAGCGCGCCCCCCTCGGTCTTGCCGTACTTGGTGCCGTCGGCCTTGGTCATCAGCGGCGTCGCGAAGGCGTGCACCGTGTCGCCGGTCGTGCGGCGGACCAGCTCGGCGCCGGCGGTCAGGTTGCCCCACTGGTCGGAGCCGCCGAACTGGAGGTCGACGCCGTGCTCGCGGTGCAGGGTGAGGAAGTCGAGCGACTGCAGGAGCACGTAGCTGAACTCGGTGTAGCTGATGCCGGACTCGAGGCGGCGCTTCACCGTGTCGCGCGCCAGCATCCGGTTGACCGGGAAGTGCTTGCCGACGTCGCGGAGGAAGTCGATGACCGAGAGCCCGTCGGTCCAGTCGAGGTTGTTGACCATGGTGGCGGCGTTGTCGCCGGCGAAGGACAGGAACGGCTCGAGCTGGCCCCGGACCCGCGCGGTCCACTCCCCGACGGTGTCGGCGGTGTTGAGCGTGCGCTCCCCCGAGTCGCGCGGGTCGCCGATCATGCCGGTGGCGCCCCCGACCAGGAGGTACGGCGTGTGGCCGCCGTCCTGCAGGCGGCGTGCGGTCATCACCTGCACGAGGTGGCCCATGTGCAGGCTGGGTGCCGTCGGGTCGAAGCCCACGTAGAACCGGACGCTCCGCTCGCCGAGGGCCGCACGCAACGCGTCGGGGTCGGTCGAGTGGGCGAGGAGACCACGCCACTGCAGGTCGTCGAGGAGTGTCGGGTCGACGGGCACGGAGGGCCTTCCGGGGTTCACGGGCGGGACGGAGGAGTCGGGACAAGCCTGCCTCATGAGGGAGCGTGCCAGGTCATCCGGCTCCTCACAGTAGGTTTTGCCGTCAGGAGGAGAGACGAGACGTGATCGGCGACAGGTACTCGCTCGACCGGGAGATCGGTCGCGGCGGCATGGGAGCGGTCTGGCTGGGCCGCGACGAGCTCCTCGGGCGACCCGTGGCGATCAAGCGCGTCGGGGTGATGCCGGGCGGCTCGAGCCCCGACCTGATGCGCGCCGAGCGCGAGGCCCGCATCGCGGCGAGCCTCAACCACCCGAACATCGTCGGGATCTACGACCTCGCCCACGACGCCGACCAGCAGTACCTGGTCATGGAGTACGTCGAGGGCAGCACCCTGGCCGAGCTGGTCCGCGAGCGCGGACCGCTGCCGACGCGTGAGGCGGCGCGGATCCTGAGCCAGGCGGCGTCCGCGCTGGCAGCGGCGCACGCCAGCCAGATCGTGCACCGCGACGTGAAGCCGTCGAACATCCTGGTCCGCTCCGACGGCGAGGTGAAGCTGTCCGACTTCGGCATCGCCCGGATGACGGCGGACCCGTCGCTGACCCAGACCGGTCTGGTGACCGGCTCCCCCGCCTACCTGGCGCCCGAGGTGGCCTCGGGCACGCAGGCGACCCCCGCCAGCGACGTCTGGTCGCTCGGCGCCACGCTGTTCCACGCCCTGTCGGGCGCGCCGCCGTACGACGTCGGCGACAACGTCCTCGGGGCGCTCTACCAGATCGTCAACGAGCCGCCGCCGCGGCTGCCGAATCCCGGCGAGATGGCACCCGTGCTGCTCGCGACGATGGCGCACGACCCCCAGCGCCGGTGGGCGATGGAGGACGTCGCGCGCGTCCTGGAGCTGCTGGCCCACTCCGACCCCGACGCCTCCCCCCTTCCGGACCCCGGCCCCGCGACGCCCGACGTGACGGCCCTGCACCGCGCGACGCCGGTGGGCGGCACACGTGCCCTGCGCCCCGCACCCGAGCCGGCGGCCGAGCCGGTGCCGGCACCGGTCGAGCCACCGGCGCCGGACCGGGGCGTCGCGCCGCCGGCTCGCGCGGCCCGGCGCCGCCGTCCGGTGCTGCCGCTCCTGGTGGCCGCGCTCGTCGTGCTGCTCGTCGGTGTGATCGGCGCCCTGATCCTGACCGACGACCCGCAGGACGAGGCCACACCGCCCGGCGTGGCCACCTCGTCGGACCCGCCCTCGACGGCACCGTCGTCGGAGCCGACGAGCGCGACCTCGTCGCCGTCGACGGCGCCCTCCGAGGAGGAGATCCGCACCTTCGTGGTCGGCTACCTCCGCACCGCGAGCAAGGACCCCGAGGCCGGATTCGAGATGCTCACACCGAAGTACCAGGCCGAGAGCCCGGAGTACGACAGCTTCTGGGGCAGCGTCTCCAACCCGCGGGTCGATGCGTTCAGCGCGGACCCCGAGACCCTGGTCGCGACCTACACCTACACCTACAACCTGCGGGGCGCCGGCACGAAGACCGAGCAGGTGCGGCTCCAGCTCGTGCAGGACGACACCGGCGCGCTCCTCATCGACGGGGCGTCCTGAGATGGGCGACGAGCTGCTGCCCGCGACGCCGCCGATGGCCGGCCTGGACGTGGAGCGCCTGGACTCGCTGCGCGACCTCGACCCCGGCGACACGACCTACCTCGACCGGGCGATCGGCAACTTCCAGGTCAACTCCGCCGAGGCCGTCGCCGTGATCCGGGACGCCGTGGAGGCCGAGGACGTCGCGACGGTGAAGGCGCGCGCCCACAAGATCGCCGGCAGCGCGCTCAACCTCGGCGTCCCGCGGGCAGGCGAGGCCGCCCGGGCCGTCGAGCTCGCCGCCGACACCGGCAGCGTCGACCCGGCCCGACCGCTCCTGGAGGAGCTGGCCGACGCAATGGCCGAGGGCCGCGTCCGGCTGCTGGCCTACCAGGCGACCTACACCGCCTGAGCCCGCCTCGCGGCCCGGACCTAGGTGCTGGAGCGCCACGTCGTCGCTGCGCCGCAGGAGTAGGGCGGGTGGGGCTCGAACCCACGACCCAAGGATTATGAGGCCCGCGCTCGCAGCGACACGGTGGATGGTTGGTCCCCGTATCGTGTCGCGTTTCTCCCCCGCTGACGGTGCACAAACCGGACATCCTCGCGCAGGTCGACCCTGAGACCTCACACGCCGCCCGGCGTGTCGGGCACGGATTTGTCGGTGCCCTCGGTCAACATGGAGTCACACTTACCGAAGGAAGGAGGAGAGACATGGCGAAGAAGTCGAGCACCAGGACCATCACCCGCGACGCGGGGACCGGCCGGATCGTGAAGCCGTCGAGGGCGAAGACCCACCCGAAGACGACCGTCACCGAGACCGTCAAGAAGAAGTAGCACCACGACGCCGTGGCGGCGGGGAATGCCGCGGCGCCTAGGGAGCCCCGCCCGTACCGAAGCGCTCTAATCGCCTCGGGCCGAGCGGGGCTCCTCCCGTATTCAAGCGCCCACTAGGCTTTGGGCGCACCTCGGGCCGGTAGCTCAGCTGGTAGAGCAGAACACTCATAATGTTCCACGCACGGGTTCGAGCCCCGTCCGGCCCACTCAGTGCTCGTCGCGCCTGACCATGTTCCGCGCGACCTGCTCGCGCATCCTCGGGTCGAGGTGCTCGTCGAGGACGACCTCGGAGACGGCCGCCCGGATCTTGGCGTCCATCCGGCCGTTCGCCAGGAAGCGCGTGAGCGAGCCGTAGGACGCTCGGGAGCTGGGCTTGAGGTCCAGCAGCTCGGTGGTCTCGGGGAGCCACACGGACAGTCTCTTGTCGGACACGGGGATTCCTCTCGTCGGGAACCAACGTGCCGCGTTCTCGACCCACGGAGCCCGAACTTATGAGTCCTCTGCTCTGACCGACTGAGCTACCGCCCCGCAGGTCGCGTCCTCGCAGGTCAAGGGGCGTCTTCCTGCTCGCTGGCGAGGGCACTCCCCAGGCGCCCGACCCTATCGTGCCGCCGCGACGCTGCTCGCCTGACCGGCGTGGATGTCGCTCACCCACGCCCAGCCGGGCTCGGCGTCCGGCCCGATCCGCGGGTCGTCCGGGGGTCGACCCTCGCGCAGGGCGTGGAGGTAGGCGCGGTCCAGCTCGACCCGGGCCAGCACCTCCCGTCCCCGACCGACGGACCCGTGGCCGGGCACGACGACGTCGACGTGCTCGGCGGCGTCCTGCAGCGTCCGCAGCCCGACGAGGTACTCCTCGACCGGGTCGTTGGCGGGCCCGAAGTCGTCGAGCATCGGGACGAACACGTCGGAGAGCATGTCGCCGGCGACGAGCACGCCGCTGTCCTCGACGACCAGGGCGGCGTGCCCCGGCGAGTGCGCCGGGTGCTCGACGACGCGCACCCGGGGGCCGTCCCACGCGAGCTCCGTGCAGCCCGGCGGCAGACCCGTGAGCAGGCCGTAGAGGTGCAGCGGCACGTCGTCGGCCACCTCCGGAGGCAGCACCTCCGCGGCGCGGGCCGCCCAGTCCTCCTGGAGCCGCACCTCCCGCGCGGCGGCCGCACAGCGCTGCGTGCCGTGACGGGGCACGTCGCCGAGGGACTCGTGCCAGAGCGCGTGGTCCCAGTCGGGGTGGGTGGCGAAACCGGCGACCACGCGCAGGCCCGCGGACCGCAGGTCGTCGGCGAGACACCGCATCTCCGCGCTGGTGATGCCTGGGTCGACCAGCAGCACGCCGTCGCGACCGACGACCACGACGGTGTTGTTGCGCAGCAGCTCGCTCTGGTGCACCAGCACCCCGTCGGCGACCTCGGTCAGCACGGGCGCCGCGTCCTTCTCGATCCAGATTCGTCCACGACACCCAGACCCGACCGCTGCCGCGGAATCATCGGCGCGCGGCACGCCGTGGGCGGGACGGACGTCGAGGGGTGCGCGGGGCCGGTCAGTCGGACGCGGCGGCGTCCTCGGGCACCTCGTCGGAGACGGGGTTGTAGGCGCAGACGTCGACGGGGTTCTCCGCGCGCCTGACCTTGGGGGCGCCGGCGGGCCGCGGCGGCGGGTTCAGCGCGTTGGCCACGGTCTCGCGCACGTAGTCGAAGTCCGGGTCGGCCGAGCTGAACTGGTCGGAGGACCGGAAGACGACCGAGCGGGTCTTGCCCTCCTTCACCTTGAGCAGCAGCTCGACGAAGTCGGGGGCGATCCTGCGCGGGATGTCGGTGAGGACGATCTCCTTGCCGGCGTTCACGATGTCGACGTAGCGGGTCAGCATCGTGGTGGGGTCGGCCGCCTCGATGATGGCGTCGATCGTGCAGCGCTGGCGGTCCATCCGCGCGTAGTCGTCGGAGCCGTACCGGCCGCGCGCGAACCAGAGCGCGTCGAAGCCGTCGAGGTGCTGGTCGGGCCCGGGGTCGAGGTAGTCGGTCGGCGGGATGCCGGCGTCGGTGTTGCCGTTGATCGCGACCGGCTCGTTGATGTTGACGGTGATGCCACCCATGGCGTCGACGATCGTCTGGAAGCCCTTGAGGTTGACCATCAGGTAGTAGTTGACCGGGATCCCGAGGCTGCCCTCGACGGCCAGCTTGAGGGCGTCGGCACCCTCGTTGTCGCTGTCGCCGAGGACGCCGGGGTGCGCGGCCGGCACCTGCCCGTAGATCGCGTTGAGCATGTCGAAGCCGGGGTCACCGAGGCCGGTCTGGTAGCCGTCGGGGTAGAGGTCGTGGAGCGGGGAGTCCTCCGGGAACTCGGCGTACATCATGTTGCGCGGCAGGCTGAACATGATCGTCCGGCCGGTGGCGGTGTCGATGCTGACGAGGATCACCGTGTCGGTCCGCACGCCGGTGCGGTCGTCGCCGCCGTCGCCGCCCAGGAGCAGCACGTTGACGTAGTCCTGGCCCGCCCACGGGTTGTCCTTCGAGACGTTGTCGGGCGTGGTTCCGCTCCGGACGTTGTCCGGGAAGACGTCCTCGACGCCGTCGGCGGTGACCAGCGCGTACTGCGCGGCGCGCAGCACGGGGGCCGCGCCCACGAGGACCAGCGCCACGACCAGGACGTGGCCGATCACCGTGTGGGCCCGCGACCGCTCCCGGGGACGCACCAACCGGTACGACGTGTAGACGATGAACGCCCAGACGAGGAGCACCGCGCCGAGCGCGGCCGCCGCCACGCGGACCAGCGTCGGGTCGAAGGCGAGGTCGAGGGCCGCGGAGACGCCGCGACCGAAGTACCAGACCAGGACGCCGATGCTGGCCAGCCACACCCCGAGCACGAGGACGCCGAGGAAGCGGCGCCCCGCGAACAGGTAGCCCGAGCCGGGCACGAACGCGCCGAGCGCCGTGAGGCCGATGGTGCCGGGCAGGCCGTCGGCCCGGCGGCGCTCGCGTCGGGCCCGTCGCGCACCGCCGGTGGGTCGCGTGCGCACCGGACGACGCGACGACCGCGGGGCGCGCCGGCTCCCGCCGGGCCTCGGCGGGTCCGTCTCGTCGAGCACCTCGTGCGACATGTCGTCCTCGGGCCGGGGGCAGGTTGGAGTGCCGGGAGGACCGGCGCGAGGAAAATAACACCGCACCCCTGAGCGTGGTGTCATCCTGGCGGGCATGGACCCCGAGCCGCTCGAGCCGCTGGACGAGACCTGGGAGCGGGCGCTGTGCGTCGTCGCCCACCCCGACGACATGGAGTTCGGCGCCGCCGCGGCGGTCGCCCGCTGGACCGGGCAGGGCAAGAGCGTCGGGTACTGCATGGTCACCAGCGGCGAGGCCGGCATCGACGCGCTCGCGCCGCAGGAGTGCCGCGCGGTGCGGGAGGCCGAGCAGGTGGAGTCCGCCCGCATCGTCGGGGTCGACCACGTCGAGTTCCTCGGGCTGCCCGACGGCGTCCTCGAGTACGGCGTCGCGCTGCGGGCCGCGATCGCGCGGTCCGTGCGGGCGTTCCGGCCCGACGTGGTGGTCACGGGCAACTTCCGCGACACCTGGGGCGGGCGCAACCTCAACCAGGCCGACCACATCGCCGTGGGCCGCGCCGTCCTCGACGCCGTGCGCGACGCCGGCAACCGCTGGGTCTTCGCCGACCAGCTCGGCGACCAGGTCGGCGACCAGGCGGGGGCCACCGGGTTGGAGCCGTGGGGCGGCGTCCGCGAGGTGTGGGCGTTCGGCTCGCCGCAGTCGACGCACGGCGTCGACACCACCGACACCTTCGACGCCGGGGTGGCCTCGCTCGAGGCCCACGGCGCCTACATCGAGGGCCTCGGGTGGGAGCACTTCGACGCCCGCGAGTTCCTCGAGGGCATGGGCCGCCAGACCGGGCAGCGGCTCGGTGTGGGCTTCGGGGCACCCTTCGAGGTGTTCCCGATGGGCTGGGGCGAGTAGGCGCCGGCGGTGCGGCTCACGACCACGGTCCCGGCCCTGCCGGTGCGCGACGTCGTCCGCGCCGTCGAGGCGTACGAGCGCACGCTCGGCTTCCACGCCGCGCACCTCGACCCGGGCGGCTTCGCGATCGTCGTCCGCGACGACGCCGAGCTGCACCTGTGGCAGGCCGCCGACGACGGGTGGCGGCAGCGCACCCCCGGCGAGTTGGCCGAGTCCCCCGTCCGCTCGGGGGCCGAGGACTTCCTGGCCGGCACCGCGAGCTGCCGGATCGCCTGCTCCGACGTCGACGCGCTGCACGCCGAGCTCGCCCCGACCGGGGCGCTCCACCCGACCGACGCCGGTCGACCGGCCGCCACGTCGCACGGCACCCGCGAGGTCGCCGTCCTCGACCTGGACGGCAACCTGCTCACGTTCGTCGAGGCGGTGGTGGGCGGCCCCTGAGCGGAGGCCCTAGAGTGGGGTCCGGTGCGCCGGGAAGTCTGGTCGGCATGATCTCGTCGACCCCCCAGGAGCCTCGTGTCCACGCCACCGCCCTCGTCACCCCGCTCGCCGCGTCTCTTCGCGCGCGGCTCGTTCCTCGAGCACTCCCGCACCGCGGAGGTCCTGCGCGCCGAGACGACCGGGGGGCTGCTGCTGATCGCCGGCGCCGCCCTCGCCATCGTCTGGGCCAACACCCCGTGGAGCGGGACCTACGAGGACCTCCGCGACCTGACCGTCGGACCGTCGTCGCTGCACCTGGACCTCTCGCTGGGGACCTGGGCCGCCGACGGGCTGCTCGCCATCTTCTTCTTCGTGGTCGGCCTGGAGCTCAAGCGCGAGTTCGTCGCCGGTGACCTCCGCGACCCCCGCCGCGCCGCGCTGCCCGTGGCGGCGGCCCTGGGCGGGATGGCCGCGCCCGCGCTGATCTTCGTGCTCTGGAACCTCGGGCCCGACGGAGCCCTCACCGGGTGGGCGATCCCGACCGCCACCGACATCGCCTTCGCTGTAGCCGTCCTGGCCGTGATCAGCACCCACCTCCCCAGCGGCCTGCGGACCTTCCTGCTCACGCTCGCCGTCGTCGACGACCTCCTGGCGATCACGATCATCGCGATCTTCTACACCGACGAGCTGCGGCTGGGCTATCTGGCGCTCGCGCTGGTGCCCATCGGCCTCTTCGCGCTCCTCGTCCAGCGACGGATCCGCTCCGGGTGGCTCCTGATCCCGCTGGCCCTGGTCGCCTGGGCGCTGGTGCACGAGTCCGGCGTCCACGCCACGGTGGCCGGCGTGCTGCTCGGGTTCACCGTCCCGGTGATGCGGAGCAGGGCCGCGGGTGGACCCGACGCCGGGCCCGGACTCGCCGAGCACCTCGAGCACCTCGTCCGCCCGATCAGTGCCGGGATCGCCGTCCCCGTCTTTGCCTTCTTCGCCGCCGGCGTCACCGTCGGCGGCCTCAGCGGCCTGGCCGAGTCGCTGCAGGACCCCGTCGCCCTCGGCATCGCCACCGGGCTGCTGGTCGGCAAGACCGTGGGCATCGCCGGCTCCACCTGGCTGTTGTCCACCTTCACCCGGGCCGACCTCGACGACGACCTCACCTGGCTCGACGTCATCGGGATCTCGATGCTCGCCGGCATCGGCTTCACGGTCTCCCTGCTCATCGGCGAGCTGGCCTTCGGGACCGGGAGCGAGCGCGACGACCACGTGAAGGTCGGCGTGCTGCTCGGGTCGCTGGCCGCCGCGCTGCTCGCCTCGGCGCTGCTCCGGGCGCGCAACCGCGTCTACCGGCGTCTCCACGACGCCGAGTCCCTCGACGCGGACGGCGACGGCGTCCCCGACGTCTTCCAGACCGACCGCGACGAACGATAGGTGCCGCACGGACGTCGTCGGGCGCGGCAATCTCGCGGAGCGCGCTCGGACGGAGCCCCCGCCGCGGCCAGGGCTGGGCCGGCGCCCCGAGAGGGTGCCGTGTTAGTCGACGGCGTCCTCGTAGACGACACCGGTGATGCCTGAGGAGCCGAGTGCCCGACGCACGCGGTCGGTCGCGAGGAACGTGAAGTGGGGCCGGGCCTCGATCCAGAAGATGTCGGAGCCGTCCCATCCCCTGGCGGGGTCGAAGACGGCGCCTGGGATGCGATCTCCAACGTCGTCCAGCGTTCCCTCGAAGAAGTTGTCGCAGGACCCGGTCACCACCAGGACCCGGTAACCGGGCAGCTCCTCGCCGTCCTTGAACCTCACGAGCGCCGGCACCGTCCGCCACCCGGTCGCGCCGCTCGATTCGAGCACGTCCACGTGTCAGCGTTCGCGTATGCGGCCCGGACCATCCAGAATCGCGCATCGCTGCTCATGCGAGCGGTTCTACCACCGTGAGCCCGGACCTGGTGGCGAGCGCGGACACCGGGGGGGGGGGGGGGGGGGGGGGGGGGGGGGGGGGGACGAACCCGCGGTCAGCCCAGTGGCCCGTGCTCGCGGTCCTGACCCCACCCGAAACCACTCTCGGCGACGAAGTCGACGAGGTTCGAGCGCAGCCGCTCGCGCCAGTCGGCG
Organism: Nocardioides sp. S-1144; assembly: GCF_005954645.2. Lineage (NCBI taxonomy): Bacteria > Bacillati > Actinomycetota > Actinomycetes > Propionibacteriales > Nocardioidaceae > Nocardioides > Nocardioides dongxiaopingii. The sequence goes on along the minus strand of NZ_CP040695.2, from coordinate 1,698,699 downwards.
AGCGTCAGGTGGGGCACGCCGTCCTGGACGACCCAGTCCTGGAACGTCTCCCCCACGGCCACCAGGCTCAACGAGTAACCGCCGAGCTGGTCGCGGGTGAGGTGCATCGACGTGAGCTCCCGGTCGGTGAGGACGGCCCGGACGGCGGGCTCGACGACGACACGCATCACGTCCACGAGCGACTCCACGACCCGAGGGTATTCGCGGGCCCACCTCGCGACGTCCTGGGCGCACGGCTGAGCCCGTCGTGGTGTCGCGAGCACGGATGTGAGGCTTCGCCGGACGGCTGGTGGTGCGGCGCCGTAGCGTGCGCTCGTCCACCCTCGCCGCCGTCCCGGCCGCCGCACTCACCTGGAGTCCTCATGCCTCGTCGGGCCCACGCCCCCGCCGCCCGCACCGCCGCGGTCACGGTCGCCCTCACCGCGTTGAGCCTGGGATCGCTCGCGGCCGCCCAGGCCGACGAGAGTCCCGCACCCGTCACGGCCGACGACACCACCACCATCGAGGCCCGCACCGTCGAGTTCGGCGGCGTCTCGTTCGTCGACGTCCTCGCCAACGACCGCTCCGTGAACGACGACGACCTCGAGATCTGCCGGGTACGGGCTCCCCGGCGGGGCCTGTCCGTGGCCGAGGTCGGGGTGGGCGGCAGCTTCGAGATCCAGTCGCCCGCCGGCGGCGTGAGCGTCGGCGGCGGGAGCGTCGGGAGCGACGGTTCCGTCGAGGAGGGTGCCCGCGAGAGCATCGCGGTGCTGCCGTGGGCCAACCGCGCGGGCACGTTCACCTTCACCTACTGGGCCTGCGACACCGAGCACCTCACACCCGCCACCGTCACCGTCACCGTCACCAGGACTCCCCAGGTGACCGTCCGGAAGGCCGACCGGCCCGGCAGGCTCCGCTTCACCAACCCCCGGGCGAACCGGGCAGTGGTGCTGTACGCAGGGCCCGGGCAGGAGCCGCCCTACGGGAGGGTCGGCCTCGCCCCCCGCAGCAGCGAGACCCGCCGCGTCGAGTTCCGCAAGGTCGTCTGGGTCGCCATCTCGCCGCGCACCGGCGAACCGCTGGCCTCGGGCATCGTCCGCGGGATCCGCCTGCCCGGCTCCGCGAACCGGAGCGGCGACGTCGCTCCCGGTGCCGAGTCCGAGCTGACCGCTCGCATGCTGCGCGCCTGGCGCAGCGCCCACCCCCGACCCTGACCCGAGGTCGGCCACGCCCCGTGGCGCCGACGTCGGAGGCCTCGTCGCGACCGGGACGGCCCCCGGCGGTCCGGCTGGACGGGCGGACGACTCCTCGGTTCAGCCGGTCTGCTCCCCCAGACGGGGAAAGGGCTCGAGGGAGAAGATGACCTCGGCCGGCACGTCGAAGAACGCCGCGATGCTGAGCGCGAGGTGGAGGCTGGGGCTGAACTCGCCCCGTTCGAGGTAGCCGATCGTCTGGTAGTGCACCCCGACGCCGTCGGCGAGCTCGCGCCTCGACACTCCTCGTTCGGCGCGAAGCATCGCGATGCGCTGGTGCACGAACTCGCTGCGGGGCGCCACTCAGCTCCACCCCTGCATGGCCTTGGCCTTGCGGCTCTCGACCGCCGAGCCGGACTCCTTGCGCGCCATCGCCCGCAGCACCCTGGGCGCGACCAGCAGCCCGAGGGCGGCGTACGCGCCGAGCACGCCGAACGTCGTCAGGGTGTGGAACTGCCCTCCCAGCTCGGCCGCCGCGGCGGCCTCGGGGAGCAGGGCGTCGCGCATGCCGGCCCCGAGCCAGTAGACCGGGAACGCCTGGGCGACCGGGTGGAGCCAGTCCGGCATCCCGGTGATCGGGTAGAAGATGCCCGAGATCGCGATGAGCCCGATCATCGGCAGGAACGTCAGGCCGAACCCGGCGCCGGCCGACTTGACGCAGGCTCCGACGACCGCTCCCCAAGGCATGGTCGCGAGCATGCCGAGCAGGAAGACCGCCAGCAGCATCAGCCAGCCGGTGAGCGGGACGTCGGTGAGCCCGGGAAGCAGGAACAGGCCCGCCACGAGGAAGATCACGAGGCCGAGCGCCGTGTTGAGCACGGCGAGGGTCACGCGGGCGACGAGGTAGGCGAGCATGCCGTGCGGGGTCGACTTGGCTCGCAGGAGCGTGCCGTCCTCACGCTCGACGGCGAGCATCTGCGCGGTGCCCATCCACCCGCCCATGACGACGTTCATGCCGATCAGCCCGGGCAGCGTCGCGACCGCCAGCGAGTAGCCGGTGTCGGCGAGGTCGGAGTCGCGCTGGAGCACCAGGACGCCGATGAAGATGCCGTTCATCACGACGATCCAGATCTGGTCGGCGCGGTTGGTCAGGCTGTGGGCCATCTCGATGCCGCCGCGGCGCACGCCGAGGCGGGTCGCGTGCAGGACCGCGCGCGACGGCAGCAGGCTCGAGGTGCCGCTCATCGCACGACCTCCAGGGGCTGCCGTCCGGCTGCGGGGTCGCTCTCGAACCGCTGGACCAGGGTCATGTAGCTGTCCTCCAGGGTGCTGCGACGGACCTCGAGGTCGCCGATCTCGCTGCCGTGCTGCTCGAAGAGCTCGCGCACGAAGCGGGTGGCGTCGGCGGCAGCGTGGACGAAGTGCTCCCCGCCCCGGCTCCACCGCACCTCGGTCTGGCCCTCCACCGCGCGGGACAGCTCGGCGGCGCTGCCGTCGGCGACGATCCGACCGCCGGCGAGGATCAGGATGCGGTCGGCGAGCTTCTCGGCCTCGTCGAGGTCGTGTGTCGTGAGCAGGATCGTGGTGCCCTCGAGGTCGGCGAGCCGGTGCACCACGTCGTGGAAGTCGCGCCGCGCCTGCGGGTCGAAGCCCGTGGTGGGCTCGTCGAGGAAGAGCACGTCGGGGCGACCCACGATGCCGATCGCGACGTCGAGACGTCGCCGCTGCCCGCCTGACAAGGACCCGGCCTTCTGGCGGGCGTGCCCGGCGAGGCCGACGGTCTCGAGCAGCTCGTCCACGTCCATGGGGCGCGGCCGGTGGGCGGTGGAGAAGGGCTCGTAGTACGCGCCCAGGTGCACCAGCAGCTGGCGCACCCCCCACCGCCCGTGGTCGCGCCACGACTGCTGGACGATGCCGAGACGGGCCCGCCACGTCTCGTCGGCCCTGGCCGGGTCGAGACCGAGCACGTCGACCTCACCGTCGGAGCGGTGACGGAACCCCTCGAGAATCTCGATGGTCGTGCTCTTGCCCGCTCCGTTGGGACCGAGCAGGGCGAGGACCTCGCCCTGGTGGGCGTCGAACGTGACGTCGTCGAGCACCACGCTGTCGCCGTAGCTCATCCGCAGGTTCTGCACCGAGATCACCGGGTCGGTCCCGTGTCGGTCAGCCATGGAACGGAATGTAGCAGGAATGCTACATCTGTGTCCGGTCGTCGTCGGGCGTCTCCGGCGAGGCGGTTGTCGAGGCGCGCCGGTCGACCACCGGCCGGGCGCAGCCTGGCCGGTCGCACCCGCGCGCGGCCTGCCTACTCCCCCTGTGCCCAGGCGGCGACGGGCAAGGACAGGTAGACCCCGACGCTCGCCGTTCCAGCCGCTTCGACGACGTCGTCGCAGAGCCGCTCGCACCGCTCCTGGCGCGTCTCGGCACGACTCGCGAACCACTTCGAGCGAACCTCCACCACCACCTCGAGGCCGCCGGAGTCGTGGGCACCCCTCGGGCGGAAGCGGACCTCCACGTCGCCCGCTCGGAGCACGCCGTCGTACAGCTCCTCCGGGCACTCCACCGCAACGGACACGGCTTGCGGCAGGGCGGCGGCCAGGTCGCGGATCCGATCCGTGGGGAGGTGGGGGTCGTGGGTGACCTCGACGATGGGCATGGCGGAACGCTAGTCCGACCCCTGGCGGGCGTGCGTCACGTCTGCGTGGCGACGCACTGACGACGACGTGGTCGGGCGGATCCCGAACCGCACCAGGTCACGTCCACCGCGTTGCCGTGCGACGGGATGGAACGCAACGGCCCTCGGTCGTGAGGAAGGGCGACGCAACCTCAACACCCGCTCGTGGTACCTGGGGCCGCTGATCGGGCACCTGAGACGGAGGAGCTGGGCCTGACCTGCAGGGCAGGGTCCTCCTGACCGGCACCTCGTCGGCCGGTCGGCCAGGTCACGTGTGCGCGGGGATGGGGTGGAGCAGGGTGTTCGGTGAGGTACCGGCGCTTCCGGTGGTGGTGCCCCTCGGTGGGGTGGTCCTCGTCGTCTGCCTGGAGCACTTGCGACGGCGCGGTCTGCTCACGGCACCGCGAGCCGCAGTGGCCCTGACCCTCAGCGTGTACGCCGCTGGGGTCGTCGCGAACACGGTCTTCCCCGTCTTCTTGGACAAACCGGCAGGCAGTGCCGGATGGGGTCGGTTCCTCAACGTCACTCCGGTGACCGGCTACGAGCTCGGCGACGCGGTGATCAACGTGTGCGTCTTCGTCCCCGTGGGGGTGCTGGTGTCGCTGGTGGCGCCCTCCTGGCCGTGGTGGCGAGCGCTGGCTGTGGCGACCGTGTGCAGCCTCTTCATCGAGGCGAGCCAGTTCGTGACCGCGATTCTCCTGGGAGGAGGTCACATCGCCGACGTCAACGACCTGATCTTCAACGCTGTCGGGGCCGCGCTGGGGCTGCTGTTCCTGTCTGCACTCTCGGCGGCGCCGGTAGCCGCTCGCCTGGTCGACAGGTGCCGCTGGTCCCGAGGCGGCGCAGCCGTGTGAGCCGGCGGGCCGTAGCAGGGCGAACTACCCCGGGTGTCTAGCGGCGCGGGCCACGAAACCCGGGCGTCAGGACCTCGGTTGGGAGCGGGGTCCTGCGAGCCGACCTGAACCGCGTCGCGGGTCAGCGGTGCTGACGGAGCCCGAGACTCAGCCCAGGTGCAGAGTCTGCTCACCGGTCGGGCGCACGACCGTGTGTTCGTCTGGCCGTTGCAGGGCGAGCTCCGCGGAGCGACTCAGCTCGGCCGGCCACCGGGGCGCCACTGATGCACCTCGACCTCGGTGTAGCAATCGGCGGCGAGGATCCCCCGCGCCTCGTCTGGGTCGGATGCCCCCAGGAGGACGGCTGCTCCCAGGACCAGGGACCCGTCGTCGGACAGGAGCGGCCCGCAGGCGATCAGGTCGTCGCCGACCGGCAGGTCCGGGCCGTCCACTGCCGGGTCCGGGGTGAACCCGAGGACGAGGTAGCGGTTGGCGTCAGGCCGACCGCCACCGACGTCCCACATGGTGCGACCCAGGGCGTTGTGCCACCGCCGCAGCAGCACGTCGCGGTAGGCGCCGGCCTGGTAGCCGGGCTCGTCGAAGGCGAAGGCTCGAGCTGCGGTCGGGTCTGGCAGATTGAGGATGTGCACGCTGCCGGTCAGGGTTCCGTCGCTGGTGAAGGTGGGCCCGCGGGCAATCATCCCTGCGGCGAACTGGTCCATGTAGGACCAGTGCTCCTCCACCATCCGGGTCCGCAGCGGAGTCGAGCCGGGGCGATCGCGGTGGTAGCAGAAGAACTCCATGCGCGATCATCTCCGGTTTGCGCGGTCGGGGCGGCGCCCGCTGTGCGGGGTGGTCGGGTGGAGCCCGGTGCGCGGCATGGTGGGCGGAACTAGCCTCGAGCGTCTGCGAGGCGTTCGAGAGCGGCGGGCCCGACCCCGTGGAGGCTCGCCAGGTCGTGCAGGTCTGACGGGAGGTCGCTGATCGACAGGTAGCCGGCGTCGATCAGTGCGCCAGTAGCGGGTCGTCCGATCTTGACGCCGTCGAACCGGTCGCCGCGATCCAGGTGGTGTGACACGAGAGCTCGGACTTGCATCCGTCGTGAAAGTCATCGGTCACATGGCTCGGCGATCCACGGGCCGTACTGCAGCCGGGTCACACCGGCCGCAGCGCGGGCATGGCTGGGCGGGCATGCAGCGCGGCCTGCCGGGGCGGTGCTCAAGACGCTGGTACCGGCTGGACCAGCGCGACTCGTCGAGAGCCAACGGCCCGTGCTGGCGGCACGTCCAGGCTTGCGGCCTCGGCGGCGTCGTTGCAGCCGGTGCCGCTCTCGCCGAGCACCAGCGTTATCCGCACTTCTGAACGGCTCTCCTCGACGGCGTAGCCGACCGCTCCGTGTTCGGCGCACTGAGCCGCTTAACCCAGGACTCGGATGATCTCGCTGGCCGGGTCGGGTTCCTCGGGCAGCTCCGCGGCTGCAACGAACCAGTTCTCGTAGTCGTCGTCCACGACGACGAGGTTCGTCACCGTCCCGTTCTCGGCGCCCGCGATGTCGTCGTCGCTGGTGTCGTTGGAACACCCGGCGTTGACGAGAATCACCAGCCCCGCAACCAGCTCTCCGCCGAGCGCTCAGGCGGGGGCGGGGAGGGGCCGAACCCGGTGTTCGGCGATAACCCCCCGTTGGCGGCACGGCAGGTGCAACCCGTCACGCGGTAGAAACGAACGTTTGGCGGCCTGATCCGGAAGGTGTGGTGGAGCGCGACCGGTCTCGTGGTCCGCTTCACCGCCGATAGACGCTGACGAGCACGCTGTACGTCGCCTCGCGCTCGCCCGCGGGCTCCAACTCGTTGACAACGCGGTCGAGGTGCTTGGCCACGGCGTCGGCCTGCGGACGGGTGAGCCGGATCGTGCGGTGGTTGATCATCGGATCAGGTGCCGCCTCCACCTCCTCGGCAATCGAGTAGAACATCGCCCGCGTCGCGGCCCGGGACCCGCCAGCGAGCCGGAGCCTCCGAGCTGTGCGGACGTAGTACTGCTCGGTGCCCCCGCGGACGGTGCGGGTGTGGGCGGGAGCCAGGAGACCTGCGGCGACCAGCACCTTCACGTGGTGGGCGACGTTGCCCTTGTTGGTGGCCAGCCGGTGGGTGAGCTGACTGACAGTAATTCCGTCCGGAGGCACCTCGCGCCAGATGCGGTGCCGCATCGGATGGGCGAAGGCACTCAGCTGGGTCGCGTTGGTGGTCTCGATCGGCTCGGTCACCAATCAAGCGTCAAGAGATGTGGACGCTTCGTCAAGGGCCCATCGACACTGCGGACATGATCATCTCTCGCGTGCAGGACCTGGTCCGCGCCCATTACGTGTTCCCAGATGTCGCTGATCAGATCGCCGCCGGACTCGTCGGGATCTCGCTGTGCGATGACGATGCGGCTGACGCCGAGACGCTGACCGTCGCGTTGCAGATGATGAACGGCGACCGGCACCTGCGGGTGAGGCACTACCCCCAAGGCGTCCCGCCCGAGGACGACGACGCCGCGGTCCGGACCTGGTTTGCCGCGATGGTGCGGGAGCAGGGGCCGGGCATCAGCGAGGTGCGTCGCCTGGAGGGCAACGCAGGTCTCGTCGTCATCGGACCTGTCATCCCACCCCCGGAGCATCTCGCTCCGGCCGCCGCTGCGGCCTTCACGCTCCTGGGTGGAGCCACCCGGCTAGTCCTGGACGTGCGCAGCTGCGTGGGCGGCGTACCGGAATCGGTTGCCCTGCTGGTCAGCCACCTGTGCGGTGACGAGCCGGTGCACCTGCAGGACCTGGTCCGGCGCGACGGCATCATCGACTCGTCGTACACGACCCCGACGGTCTCCCCTCGGGTCCCCGCCGAGGTGCCGGTGGTCGTGCTCACCAGCGCTCGGACGTTCAGTGGCGGCGAGGAAGTTGCCTACGACCTGCAGGCCCTTGGCCGGGCAGGGGTCGTCGGCGAGACGACACGCGGCGGTGCCCACCCGCGTGAGGCGTTCGACCTGACTCCTCACCTCCAGCTGCACGTGCCCACGGCGCGCTCCGTCAACGCTGTAACCGGGAGCAACTGGGAAGGTACCGGCGTTGTGCCGGACATCGAGGGCCGTGCCGAGGAGGCGCTGGAGACCGCCCTAGGGTGAGCCGGCAGTGGCCTGAGGGAGGTGGATATCGCTCACCTCGGACAGCGACGGAACTGGTAGGTCACGACCCTGAGCCGGCTCGGACCGTCCTATCTCACCACCGTCCGGCGTCTGACCACAGCGCTCTCCAGCCAGATCGAGCTGGTTGCGTCAAGGTCGGCCGTCGCCCGTCAGGTCACCTCGACGGGAGGGATGCCCAGGGACGCTTCCAACTCGACCAGGATGGCTCCGGAGAGTCCGGTCTTGGTACAGATCCCTGGCGCTTCGGGCAGCGTCCGCTCAAGAACATCTGGAACGTCAAGGCCGTCGGCGCCGGTGGCACCGCCTCCGACACCCGCACGGTCCGCACCACCCGCTGATCCCCCACCTCCCGGGCCGGGCCGGCGTCCTCACCGAGGACGCCGGCCCGTTCCCGTGTCGACACCGATCGAGAAGTCGAACCCTGGGCCCGGTCGTGGAGTCGTCGGGTCGGCCCAGAACGTCTGAGTGCGCAACCTCATGCGGGAACGTGGGCAGGATGCCAGGGTTCGGGTCATGAAGAAGTTGCGCCGGACCGGACTCGCTGCGCTCGTGGTCTCCGCTTCCCTGGGACTGGCCGTGACGCCGGCTCGGGCCGACCAGGCCGTCCGGGTCGACGCCGTCGGGGACGCCACCGCCTTCGTCTACGACATCTTCACGGGAGAGGGGTCCGTCGCGGATGCCGCGGGCGAGACGGGTGCCGACATCGTTCGCGTCTGGTTCAGCTTCACCCGCCACCACCTGGTCGTGGTCGGGAGGGTCCGACACCTCGACCCGCGCGCTCGCGCGGCTGTCGGGATCGGCGCCGGCGGTCATCGGTACGACGCCCAGTCGACGCGGGACGGTGGGGTGCGGGTTCTCGTCAAGGGCTCGCTCAGCAGGTGCGTGGGAGGGTCGGCGCGAACGGTCCGGCGAACCCAGTCGTACAGGTTCGTGATTCCGGTCGACTGCTTCGGGTCGCCGCCGGAGGCACGGTTCGGCTTCGGAGTCGCCCGTGCTCTCGCTGCTCCCGAGGATCAGGCTGCCGTCGTCTTCGACGACGCCCATCGCGACGGCGCCCGCAAGCTGCCCGACCAGTTCCGGTTGGGCGCCACGATCAAGCGCGGCTGACGCCCGCTCCTCCTGCGTCCCCCGCTCGTGCGGATCGCGCGCGGACGACGTGACGACGGTCCCCGTGCGAGTCGTCCCGGAGGTACCAGACCACCCAGGTCGCTGGGAAGGCGATGCCGACCAGGACGGCAACGGGCCACCGCGTCCCGCGCTCGTGCGCCCCGACGGCGGTCAGGAGGACCAACGCCAGGACCGCGGAGGTGGCACCGAGCACGAGAGCCGTCGTCATGACAGGAGTATGCCCCGGCCCTCGACCGTCGGCCCCTGAGCCGGGTGACCGGACGAGGCTCGCGCCGGGACAGCTCGGGGGCGCCTACTCGGGGAGACACTCGTCCTCGCCGTCGGCGGTTCCCCGGCCGACGAGCCCATCACCCACGGCGGAGGTCGTCGCAACGGAGTCGCGCCACCAGCGCACCTCGTCCTGACACGCGTCCAAGCGGGCGCCGCCGTCGTTGAGCGCGTACCCCAGGAGGCCCGAGCAGAGGGACAGCACGACGATGACCCACCGGGAACGCATCCGCACAGTCCACCAGACGATCGGGCTCGTGTCGCAAGTTCTCGACCAGCCGGCACGGTCACGCCACGCCACTCCGGGGTGGACCCGACGCACGGACGGTCCCCGCGGCCCGGCTGGCGGAGCCAGCACCGCGGCGCGTGCCGACGACTCGGCTCGAGCGAGCCTGCGTGGTCGGGCCGGGACGCTATCGTCCGCCCATGAAGCGCGTCGTCGTCCTCGGAAGCGCGGTGGTCCTGGGTGCCGTCGCCCTGGTGGCGCCTGATCCTCGCGGCGAGGATCCCTGCCCCAGCACCTACGAGTTCGACGGGCGGACCTACGTCGCGCACGAGACGACGGCGGAGGTCACGCCCCGGGACGCGCTGGGGTCAGGGACCGAGACGGGCTGCGGGGACGGGGGCCCGTACACCTCCGAGATGGCGATGCACGACGTCGACGGGGTCGATCCCCGGGTTGCGGTTGTCTCCCCCGTCAACGCTCGGGCGATCTACCTCGCCCGAGGCGCGGAGGTCAGCGACCTGACCCCCGAGGTGGCGGCGGTGGTCCTTCCGTAGCACCGACGCGCCAGGGCCGTCGCGCCGTCGCGATCCGTCTCACCAACGACCTGCGCACCACGAGCTCGAGACACGTGACCACGGCCAGGCGGACGAGACCCGGCTCCACGAGAGCAGCCAACACCTGGTCGGTGAGAACCACGAGAAACACCCGGGCCCCGCCCCCAGGAGACTGGGGGCGGGGCCCGGGTGCAGGTGACCTGGATGGTGCCTCAGGTCTGCGGCTCCCCCGGTTGGACTCGAACCAACGACATCCTGATTAACAGTCAAGCGCTCTGCCAGCTGAGCTACAGGGGATCGTGCGGGGATACGTTAGCAAGGTCCGTGGCGGACGCAGAATCGGGCCACCCACCCGGCGGCTCAGCCGATGCCGACCTCGTCGCGCGCGGCCTGCAGGGCCTCGGCGGCGGCGAGCCGGACGACGGGGTCGTCGGGGTCGATGCCCTCGTCGTACTCGAAGACCCAGGACACCTCGCCCCCGCCACCGGGGGCGCGACGGGCGATCACGCGCACCCCTCGACGCCCGGCGAGCGGCACGTGACGCTGGAGGACGACGGAGGCGGTGACCCTCTCGCGCACCAGCTCGAGCAGCCGGCCCGGCTCCTCGACGACGAACACGTGCTCGGCGCGGTGGTCACCCCAGCTGCCGACCTCGCTGACCCGCAGCGTGGTGGTGTCGCGGTCCCAGTCGGCGGCCTCGACCTGCTCCCACGGCACCCGCTCCGGGGCGTAGAAGGCGTCGCGGGTGCCGCCGAAGGCCTGTCCCTCGGTGGTCGTCGCCCACGCCAGCAGCCGCTCGCCCCTGGCGACGGGCAGCTCGGGTCGGGCCTCCCGGCGTCCACCCCTCACACCGGTCCCCCGACGATCCGGTCGCGCAGGTTGCGGCGGTACTGCTCCAGGGCGGCGAGCTCGCCGAACATCCGGCGGTACTCGTCGACCTGCTCGGGGTTGGTGCGCTGCATCCGGCCCTTGACCGCCGCGATCCGGCGCAGCGCGGTGAGCTCGAGCAGCCGGACGACGTACAGGGTGACGTAGGCGGCGTCCGGGGGCTCCTTCATCAGCGGCTCGACGGCGAGCGCGCTGAGGACCGACGAGACGGCCGGGTCGGTGGCGGAGTCGCGCAGCCGCGACACCCAGCCGGGGTCGTCGGAGCCGGCCACCGTGCCGCCGGCGGCGGCCACGAGCTCCCACACGCCGCGGTAGGTGGGGTGGGTGAAGTCGTTGGGCCCGATGTCGGCGGTCGTGCGGCCGATCGCCATCGGGTGCTGCAGCACCAGCTTGAGCGTCTCGCGCTCGATCGTGAACCGCGGGTCGCTCAGCGGGGGGACGGCGTTGCGCGGCCGCGCCGGCGCCGGCTCGCTGCGCTGCGGCTCCTCGCCCGGCTTGCGGCGCGCGGCGCGCTGCACCTCGGAGAGGACGACGTTGGTGTCGATGTCGGAGCCGATCATCTTGCTGATCTCCTGCGCGAAGGCGGTCACCTTCGACTGGTCGCGGATGGAGGCCACCAGCCGGGCGCTCTCACGCATCGCGTCGACCCGCCCGTCGGCGCGGTCGAGGTCGTACTTGCCGACGATGTTGCCCAGCACGAAGCGGTACAGCGGCTGGCGGCGCGCGACCAGGTCGCGAACGGCCGCGTCGCCGTCGCGGATCCGCAGGTCGCACGGGTCGAGCCCCTCTGGCTGGACGGCCACGTAGGTCTGGGACACGAACTTCTGGTCGCCGGCGAAGGCCTTCAGGGCGGCGTTCTGGCCGGCGGCGTCGCCGTCGAAGGTGAAGATCACCTCGCCGCGGAACTCGTCGTGGTCCATCATGAACCGGCGCAGGACGCGGGTGTGGTCGTCGCCGAACGCCGTGCCGCAGCTCGCGACGGCGGTGGTGATGCCGGCGAGGTGGCAGGCCATCACGTCGGTGTAGCCCTCGACCACGACGGCCTGCGAGACCTTGCCGATCGAGGACCGGGCCAGGTCGATCCCGTAGAGCACCTGACTCTTCTTGTAGAGCGTGGTCTCGGGGGTGTTGAGGTACTTGGCCTCGATCTTGTCGTCGTCGAAGATCCGGCGTGCCCCGAAGCCGATCGTGGCGCCGCTGGGGTCGCGGATCGGCCACAGCAGTCTGCCGCGGAACCGGTCGTAGGCCGACCGGCCGACCGCGACGACGCCGGCGGCGACCGCCTCGTCCTGGCTGAAGCCGCGCCCCCGCAGGTGCTTCCAGAGCGCCTCGCCCTCGCGCGGGGCGAAGCCCATCCCGAAGTGCTCGGCCGCGGCCTGGTCGAAGCCGCGCTCCTGCAGGAAGGTGCGGCCCGCCTCGGCGTCGGGACCGTTGAGCTGGTCGGCGTAGTACTCCTGCGCGACGCGGTTGGCCTCGACGAGCCGCTGGCGCGGCGGACCCTTGGGCCGGTCGTCGCGGCCGTCGCCGTCCTCCCGGCGCAGCTGGATGCCGACCTTGTCGGCCAGCCGCTCGATCGCCTCGGAGAACGAGAGCCCGTCGATGTCCATCAGGAAGGTGAGGACGTCGCCGCCCTTCTGGCAGCCGAAGCAGTGGAAGAAGCCGCGCGAGGGGTTGACGTTGAACGACGGCGACTTCTCGTCGTGGAAGGGGCACAGCCCCTTGAACGAGCCGCCGCCGGCGCTGCGGAGGGTGACGTAGTCGCCGATCACCTCGTCGATGCGGACCTTCTCCCGCACCGCTGCGATGTCGTCCTCTCGGATCCGGCCGGCCACGGGGCGATCCTACGGGCGCGGTCGCGACCTCAGTACGCGCCCGTCATCACGTTGTGGAGGGGCACACCCGCGGCGTAGCGGCGCAGCTGCTCGCGCACGACGCGGTGGGCCCGCGGCCACATCGCGGAGCTGAGGCCGCCGACGTGCGGGGAGACCAGGACGCCGGGCGCCTCCCACAGCGGGTGGTCGGCCGGCAGCGGCTCGGGGTCGGTGACGTCGAGGGCCGCGGTGACCCGGCCGGAGTGCAGCGCGGCGAGCAGGTCGTCGGTGACGACGACCGGCCCACGGGCGACGTTCACGAGCAGCGCGCCGTGCTTCATCCGGTCGAGGAACGCGGCGTCGACGAGGCCGCGGGTCTCGTCGGTGAGCGGCACGACGAGGATGACGACGTCGGCGTCCGGGAGCAGCGCGGGCAGCTCGTCGAGGGCGTGGACGCCGTCGCGGGCGGTGCGCGCGACCCGGGTCACGCTGGCCTCGAACGCCGTCAGGCGGGTCTCGATGGCCTGCCCGATCGCGCCGTGGCCGACCAGCAGCACGCGGCGGTCGGCCAGCGAGGTCCGCCACTGCCCCGCCCACGCGTGCCGCTCCTGGGCGCGCACCAGGTCGGGGACGCCGCGCAGCGAGGCCAGGGTGAGGGTCAGGGCGAGCTCGGCGGTCGAGGTGTCGTGGATCCCGCGGCCGCTGCACAGCGTGACGCCGTCCGGGACGGCCCCGCGCACGTTGTCGACGCCGGCGGTGAGCGTCTGGAGGACCTCCAGCGACGACATCCTCGGGAGCACGTCGGCGACCTCGGACCCGAGGCGGTAGGGCGGCACGTAGAAGGCGACGTCACCGACCGAGCCGGGGACGTCGCCGTCGACCGGGTCGACGACCTCGTAGCGCAGCCCGGCCGGCACCTCCCCCAGGTCGGCGGGGTCGAAGGGCAGCCAGACGAGGGGTTCGCTCACGCCGTCGAGGCTAGTTGTGACCCGGTGGCCCGTCGCGACCGGTCGGGGCCGGTCAGGGGCCGGTCAGGGGCCGGTCAGGGGCCGGTCAGGAGCCGGTCAGACGGGTGTGCCGGGCCACCGCGCTGGCGTCGGTGAGCGCGGCGACCTGGTCGACGACGACCCGCAGCCGGGCGGCGTCGTCGGCCGCGGCACGCCAGTCGTCGGCGTACTGCCGGTCGAGAGCGTCGGGCCCGCGGTCGCAGAGCAGGGCGACGAGGTCGGTGAGGATCTCGCGCTGGCGCTCCATCACCGCCATCCGGTCGGCGGCCTGCATGACGTAGTGCGCCGCGATCCCCTTGAGCACCGCGATCTCCAGCAGGGTCCGGTCCGGCAGCACCAGGTCGGCCTCGAACCGGACGAACGGCCCGTCGCCGGCCGCGAACGTCGCCTGCTGGACGTCGCCGCAGAACCGGCCGATGAGGTCGCTGGTGAGGTTCTTGAGCGCGGCCAGGTGGCGCCGGCTGCCGTCGTACGACGCGCCCGGCCAGCTGTCGACGGCCAGCAGCGCGTCCAGGGCGCCGTCGAGGTCGTCGTCGTGGGCGTCGGGCAGGTACCAGGCGCGGGTGGTGTCCCACACCGCCGCGCGGTCGAGCCGGGTGAGGTCGAGCCGGCCGGCGACGACGCCGTCCTCGACGTCGTGCACCGAGTAGGCGACGTCGTCGGCGAGGTCCATGACCTGGGCCTCGAGGCACTGCCGGTGGACCGGCGCAGGCTGGTGCGGGCCCGGGGCGCGCAGCCAGTCGAAGACCGGCCGGTCGTCGTCGTAGACCCCGAACTTCACCGGGTGCAGCCCCTCGCCGCGCGCCCACGGGTACTTCGTGCAGGCGTCGAGCGTCGCCCGGGTCAGGTTGAGGCCGACCGACCGGTCGCCGTCGAAGGTCTTCGCCTCGAGCCGGGTCAGCAGCCGCAGCGTCTGGGCGTTGCCCTCGAACCCGCCGCACGCCTCGCTCACCTCGGCCAGGGCCCGCTCACCGTTGTGCCCGAACGGCGGGTGCCCGAGGTCGTGCGCGAGCGCGGCGGTCTCGGCGATGTCGGGCTGGCTCCCCAGCGCCCGGGACAGGTCGCGCGCGACCTGGGCGACCTCGAGGGAGTGCGTCAGCCGGTTGCGCACGAAGTCGTCGGACTGCGGCCCCACCACCTGGGTCTTGGCGGCCAGCCGCCGCGACGACGCCGCGTGCACGACCCGGGCCCGGTCGCGCTCGAACGGCGTCCGCACCGGCGCGTCGACGCGCTTCGGCGGCTCCTCGACGACGCGCTCGCGGGCGTGGGCGTCGTAGCGGTCGCTCGGGTCGGCGGTCACTGGCGTGAGCCTAGACGGGAGGGCGACGGCGCGGGCGCGCAGTCTCCCCCGGTCGCGTGGCGTGCCGGCGTCGGGGGGCGGTGCGGCGTCAGTAGGTGGTGACGTGCACGTGGTCGTAGTGGTTCGCGGTGGTGGAGCCGCGGTTCTCCATGCCCCGCCAGCCCTCGCCGGAGCGCTGGACCGACCAGATGCGCTGGGCGTAGATCAGGTAGCTGATGCCAAGGTCGGCGTGGTACTCGCGCAGGAAGTCGGCCACGGCCTGGCCCTCGGCACCGGAGACCATGATGTCGACGGCGATGCCCTGGGCGTGCTCGCCGTCGCCGCGGAAGGTGCCGTAGACGGTGATGTCGGGGAACTGCGCGCACACGGCCTGGTGCACCTTGACGATGTTGGGGCTGACGCCCGAGGCGACCGAGGTGCCGTTGGTGCACTCGCCGCCGAGGGTGAACGGCTCCTCCTCGGTGAGGTAGCCGCTGGTCACCCAGCGGGTCTCGTCCTTCTCCCACACGATCTCGACGCGGTCGAGCATGGTGCGCCCGGTCGCCACGACCTTCTCGCCCGCGGCGATCTCGCCGGTCTGGGCGGCGTCGTCACCGGGCTCGGTCCAGAGGTTGAGGGACTCCGAGGTCCACAGCGTGCTGTCGGCCCGCGCGATCGCGCGCTCGACGGCGGCCGGCTTCAGCAGCGCCTGGATCTCCAGCTCCTGCGGGCTCAGCGCCACCGGGGCCCGGGCCGCGTTCTTCGCGGTGGTCTGCGAGGCGGAGTCGGTGCCACGGGCGGCGTCGCCGCGCCCGGAGTCGCCACCGCGCGACAGGGTGGTGCGCCGTCCGACGACGTCGCCGGCAGTGGTCGCGGTCGGGTCGCCGACGACGGGGCCGGCGGCCACGGGGCTGGCCGGGAGCTCGGCGCCCAGGACGCCGATCGACACGGCACCGGCGGTCGCGATGACGGCCAGGGGGGCGGCGAGGAAGCCGGCCCGGGGGCGCGGGAGCCGCGCGACGAGCTGGGTGCGGGCATTGGTTTCCCGCTTGTGGCGATGCTGAGCCACAGCGCTGATCCTTTGCGATCGATGTCAGGGCGGTGCCCGTCACCGGAGGCCGGCGGCGGGCACGAAGTCACGAGTGAAGCACAGGCGGCGTGGCCGTGGTCAATCTCGACCGAACCTGTGGACAGTGAGCCGGGTCACCCGCCGTCCACCCCGCGGTCACCCGCCGGTGGTCTCGGCGGCGTCCTCGCGCAGCACGACGCCGGTGCCGTCGGTGTCGTCGAGCCACCCCTCGGGGAGCACGACCCGGTCGCGCGGCGAACCCTGCCGCCCGCGCGGCGAGCCCAGCTCGGAGACCGGGAACGGCTCGTCGGCGTCCAGCTCGGCCAGCAGCCCGTCGAGGGCGGCGAGGCTGTCGACGAGCCCGAGCGAGCGGCGCATCGGGCCACCCGCGGCGAAGCCCTTGAGGTACCACGTGACGTGCTTGCGGAACTCCTTGCAGCCGCGCTCCTCCCCCATGTGCTCGCAGAGCAGCTCGGCGTGACGGCGCATCATCGCGGCCACCTCGCCCAGCGTCGGGAGGGTCTTGACGTCGTCACCGGCGAAGGCGGCGGCGAGGTCGCGGAACAGCCACGGCCGGCCCAGGCAGCCGCGCCCGACGACCACGCCCGCGGCACCGGTCTGCTCGACCATCCGCAGCGCGTCGGCCGCCTCCCAGATGTCGCCGTTGCCGAGCACGGGGATGCGGTCGACGTGGGCGACCAGGGCGGCGATCGCGTCCCAGTCGGCCGCGCCGCTGTAGGCCTGCGCGACGGTGCGTCCGTGCAGCGCGATCGCCGCGCAGCCGGCGTCCTCGGCGATCCGGCCGGCGTCGAGGTAGGTGAGGTGGTCCTCGTCGAGGCCCTTGCGGGTCTTCATCGTCACCGGGACGTCGTAGGGCGCCGCGGCCGCGACCGCGTGCTCGAGGATCTGGCCGAGCAGGTTGCGCTTCCAGGGCAGCGCGCCGCCGCCGCCCTTGCGGGTCACCTTCGGGACCGGGCAGCCGAAGTTCAGGTCGACGTGCGCGACGCCGTACTCCCCGCACAGGATCTCGGTGGCCTTGGCGACGTAGACCGGGTCGGTGCCGTAGAGCTGCACCGAGCGGGTCGTCTCCAGCTCGTCGAAGACGAGCATGCTCATCGTGGTCTCGTCGCGCTCGACGAGGCCGCGCGAGGTGATCATCTCGCAGACGTAGAGCCCGGCGCCCTGCTCGGCGCAGAGCCGGCGGTAGGCCGCGTTGGTGATGCCGGCCATCGGGGCCAGCACCACGGGGGTCTCGACCCGCAGCGGGCCGAGCTGGAGGGGGGAGGTCACCCCTCCATGATGCGTGGTGCCCGCACCCCGCACGAAAAGCACGCCGACCCGTCAGTGATCACTGACGGGTCGGCGTGGTGGGTCGGTCAGCAGCCGACGAACCGCTCGGCGAAGTAGGCGGAGATCCGGTCGAGGGAGACCCGCTCCTGGGCCATCGAGTCGCGCTCGCGCACGGTGACGGCGTGGTCGTCGAGGGTGTCGAAGTCGACGGTCACGCAGTAGGGCGTGCCGATCTCGTCCTGGCGGCGGTAGCGCTTGCCGATGGCACCGGCGTCGTCGAAGTCGACGTTCCAGCCGCGGCGCAGCTCGGCGGCGAGGTCGCGGGCCTTGGGCGACAGGTCGGCGTTGCGGCTCAGCGGCAGGACGGCGACCTTGACCGGCGCCAGCCGCGGGTCGAGGCGCAGCACGGTGCGCTTGTCGACGCCGCCCTTGGTGTTGGGCGCCTCGTCCTCGTGGAAGGCGTCGACCAGGAACGTCATCAGGCTGCGGCTCAGCCCGGCCGCCGGCTCGATGACGTACGGCACGTAGCGCTCGTTGTTGGCCTGGTCGAAGTAGCTGAGGTCCTTGCCGGAGGCCTCGCTGTGGGTCTTGAGGTCGAAGTCGGTGCGGTTGGCGATGCCCTCGAGCTCGCCCCACTCCGAGCCCTGGAACCGGAAGCGGTACTCGATGTCGACGGTGCGCTTGGAGTAGTGGCTCAGCTTCTCCTGCGCGTGCTCGTAGTGGCGCAGGTTGTCGGGGTCGACGCCGAGGTCGACGTACCAGCGGGTGCGCTCGTCGATCCAGTACTGGTGCCACTCCTCGTCCTCGCCCGGCTTGACGAAGAACTCCATCTCCATCTGCTCGAACTCACGGGTGCGGAAGATGAAGTTGCCGGGGGTGATCTCGTTGCGGAAGCTCTTGCCGACCTGGGCGATGCCGAAGGGCGGCTTGGTGCGGCTGCTGGTGACGACGTTCTGGAAGTTCAGGAAGATGCCCTGCGCGGTCTCGGGGCGCAGGTAGTGCAGGCCGGACTCGTCGTCGACGACGCCGAGGTAGGTCTTGAGCAGGCCCGAGAACGCGCGCGGCTCGGTCCACGCGCCGCGGGTGCCGCAGTTGGGGCAGGCGAGCGTGGCCAGGTCGATGTCGTCGGGGTCGGTGTCGCCGCCCTTCTTCTCGGCCGCGGCCTCCTGCAGGTGGTCGGCGCGGAAGCGCTTGTGGCAGCTCTGGCACTCGGTGAGCGGGTCGGCGAAGGTCGCGACGTGGCCGCTGGCCTCCCACGTCTGGCGCGGCAGGATCACGCTGGAGTCGAGGCCGACGACGTCGTCGCGCATCTGCACCATGGACTTCCACCACTGGCGCTTGATGTTGTCCTTGAGCTCGACGCCGAGCGGGCCGTAGTCCCAGGCCGAGCGCGTGCCTCCGTAGATCTCCCCGCACGGGTAGACGAAACCCCGGCGCTTGGCGAGGGAGACGACGTTGTCGACGGCGGACGGGGGCGGCTTCGCCACGGTGGTGCTCCTGGTGCTGGTGCGGTCGACTGGCTGTCGATCGTGGAGCTTTCAGCCTAACGAGCGCGTCTGCCGGATGTTCAGGTCGGTCCCGGGGTCGGCGACCTCGTAGGCGCTGGGCTCGTCGATCGCCCGCAGGAGCGTCGGGACGGCGTGCAGCTTCACGTCGTAGGCCGACAGCGCGCGCCGGTAGGCCCCGACGTGCTCCCACGTCGTGGAGAGCACCCACAGCTCGGGGTCGTCGACGTTGCGCCCGATCGTGCCGGTCAGGTAGCCGGGCCGCTCGGCGAGCGCGGCGTGGGCCCGCTGCAGGTCGGCGCGGAACGTGGCGCCGTCGTCCTCGGGCACGCGGAAGCGGTTGACGACGATCACGCTCGCGAGGGTAGTCGCCGTTTCACTAGGGTCGGGCCATGACCTCGCCCGCCGAGCACCCGGAGCTCCCGCACGACCGGGTCGCCTACCCGGACCCCCCGTGGCGGATGGTCGGGTCGCTGTGGCTGACCCTGTTCCGGCTCGGCGCCGACGTCGGCGACCGCCCCCGGGGCCTGTACGGCGCCGCGTTCGTCTCCTACGACGAGGGCAGCCCCCTGACCTACTCCGAGCTGCTGGTGGCGCGGGCGCTCCCCGCGGCGCGAGGGCCGGGGCCGGCGGGGCTCGATCACCACATCTGGGTCGACTCCCCCGCCTCGGTCGCGGGCGGCCGCGAGCTGTGGGCGATCCCCAAGGGCCTGTGCGACTTCGACCTCGACTCCGCCCACCGCGGGCCGCTCACGACGACCGACTGGTCGGCGTCGCTGGGCCGACGTCCGATCGCGAGCGCGACGTTCCGCGACGTCTCACGGGTGGCGCCGCGGCTCCCGTTCCGCATGGGGCTCTGGCAGCCGGGCCTGCCCGAGGGGGGCGGCGACCGCAGCACCACCTTCGGCGGCAGCGCCAAGATCCTGCCCGCCCGCGCCCGCTGGGACTTCGCCGACGACGGGCCGCTCGCGTTCCTGCGCCGGGCGCGCCCCCTGTCGTCGTCGCGGATGGCGTCGTTCCGCATGACCTTCGGATAGGCCCGCACGTGGTCAGGGGGCGTCCGGAGCCCGACTCGAAGCTGGTCGAGCGGGTCGCGCGGACGGCGACCACGCTGCCCGACGCCTACGAGGAGGAGGCGTGGACCGGCGTGCGGTGGCGGGTGCGGAGGCGGACGTTCGCGCACGTGCTGGTGCTGACGCCGCACCACGTCGAGGAGTACGCGCCCGGCACGGTCGTCGAGCCGGCGCCGGCGGTCGTGTTCCGGTCCGCCGGCGAGGAGCTCCTCGCGCTGAGCAGCGCCGGGCCGCCCTACCTCCGGCCGCCGTGGGCGCCGGGCGTGGTCGCGCTGCTGCTCGACGACGCCACCGACTGGGACGAGGTCGCCGAGCTGGTCACCGAGAGCTACCGGGTGATGGCCCCGCAGGTGCTCGTCCGGCGGCTCGACGGACGCCGCTGAGCCCTCCGGCTCAGCCGTCGCCCGCGTCGCCCGCGGCGCCGGCGTCGTCCGCGCCGTGCTCGGCGCCGGCCCGGCGGGCGGAGTCGCGGATCTCGAACACCTCGGTGGCGAAGCCGCCGAGCACGCCGGCGACGTCCCTGACCGCGGCGGTGATGATCGTGGTGACCTCACCGACCGTGGTGGCCGCGGCCTCGGCGGCCGCCTGGAGGGAGTCCTTGGTGATCTCGGACTTCGACAGGTGGTCGTTCATGGCTCCAGTGTGCCCCTCAGCCGGGTACGGCGGAGGCCCGCGGGGGCAGCGCCATCCGGCAGATCTTCCTCGCGACGCTCAGCAGCTGCTTGCCCAGCGGACCGGTGCTGTAGGTGAGGCCGTGGCGCTGGCAGATCTCGCGGACCTCCTCGGCGACCTGCGGGTAGCGCCGGGCGGGCAGGTCGGGGAAGAGGTGGTGCTCGATCTGGTGCGAGAGGTTGCCGGTCATCAGGTGGAACAGCGGCCTGCCGGTGATGTTGGCCGACCCGAGCAGCTGGCGGTGGTACCAGTGCCCGCGGGACTCGTCCGCGCGCGGACCTCCTCGGCGGCCCACATGGGGTTCACCAGCTCGAGGTAGCGGTCGACGCCGTGCGGCGAGGTGAGGGCGGCCAGGACCCGGGAGCGCAGCAGGCGCGCGCCCCACGACGGTGCCGGGGCCGGGCCGGGCGAGGGGGCGGGCGAAGGGGCGGTCGTGGTGCTCATGTCGCCTCCGTTTCGGTGCACGTATGTACACCGAAAC
This sequence comes from Nocardioides sp. S-1144, assembly GCF_005954645.2. Classification (NCBI taxonomy): domain Bacteria; kingdom Bacillati; phylum Actinomycetota; class Actinomycetes; order Propionibacteriales; family Nocardioidaceae; genus Nocardioides; species Nocardioides dongxiaopingii. The sequence continues at coordinate 1,677,596 of NZ_CP040695.2, read as the reverse complement.
CATCCCGGAGGCGGTGGACGCGGTCGAGACCCGCGCACGGTGAGCGTGGACACACGTGCACTGGCTAGGATCATCCGATGACCGAGACCCGGGTCGAGCGCAAGGAGCGGACCCGCCGCGCCCTCCTCGACGCCACCCTCGCGCTCTGCGAGGACAGCAGCCTGGTCGCGCTGTCGCTGCGCCAGGTCGCCAAGGAGGTCGGCATCGTGCCGACGGCGTTCTACCGGCACTTCGACTCCCTCGAGGACCTCGGCCTGGCCCTGGTCGACGAGTCCTTCGTGTCGCTGCGGGCGATGCTGCGCGAGGTCCGCAGCAGCGACCCGACGTTCCGCGACATCGTCGACGGCTCGGTCGACATCCTGGTGACCCACGTGCACCAGCAGCGCCAGCACTTCGAGTTCATCGTCCGCGAGCGCGCGGCCGGCCCGTTGTCGGTCCGCGAGGCGATCCGTCACCAGGTCGAGCTCGCCGAGCGCGAGCTGGCCACCGACCTGGCCCGGATGCCGGGCACCGAGCCGTGGTCGGCGTCCGACCTGCGCGTCCTGTCGAGCCTGATCGTCGGCGCGATGGTGAGCACCGCCGAGGCGATCCTGGTCGCCGCCGGCCGGCTCGACCTCGAGAAGGAGGTCGCCGAGACCGCCCGCACCCAGCTGCGGATGGTGCTCGTCGGCGCGCTGAACTGGACCTCCCGGGCCTGAGCGCGTCCCCGTCCCCGGCGCCGCCGGGCTCCTAGGCTGGCGCCATGGAGCACGAGGAGTACGCACAGCACGACGCCGTCGGCCTGGCCGAGCTGGTCCGCACCGGGCAGACCACGCCCGCCGAGCTGCTGCGCGCGGCCCGGGAGCGGATGGCGGAGGTGAACGACCGGGTCAACGCGATCGTCGTCGACGTCGACCCGCCCGACGACACCAGCACCGACGGCCCGTTCGCCGGCGTCCCGTTCCTCGTCAAGGACCTCGGCCAGGACGTGCGGCACTACCCCACCAGCGGCGGCTCCCGCTCGCTGTCGACGCTGCCGGCCGCCGAGCACGCGACGGTCGTGCAGCGCTGGCTGGACGCCGGCCTGGTGGTCTTCGGCAAGACCAACACCCCCGAGTTCGGCGCGAAGGGCATCACCGAGCCCGAGCTCTACGGGCCGGCGCGCAACCCGTGGAACACCGACCACACGCCCGGCGGCTCCTCCGGCGGCTCCGCCGCGGCCGTCGCGGCCGGCATCGTCCCGTGCGCGGGGGCCAGCGACGGCGGCGGCTCGATCCGGATCCCCGCCTCCGCGTGCGGCCTGTTCGGGCTCAAGGCCACCCGCGGCCTGGTGCCCGCCGGCCCGGCCCAGGGCGAGCCGCTCGGCGGGACGGCGACCCACGGCGTCATCTCCCGCAGCGTCCGCGACAGCGCCGCGATGCTCGACGTCCTCGCCGGGGCGATCCCGAGCTCGCCCTACCTGCCGCAGGTGGCCGAGGGCAGCTACGCCGACGCCGCGCTGCGCGAGCCCGGCCGGCTGCGGATCGCGGTCTGCACGGCGAGCGCCATCAACCCCGACCCCGACCCCGAGGCGATCGCCGCGACCACCGCGGCCGCCGAGCTCCTCGAGCGGCTCGGGCACGACGTCGAGGTGCTCGACGCCCAGCCCTTCGACGACGCCACCCTGGCCAAGGACTTCCTCACCAGCTGGTTCGTCTACTGCGCCTTCTCCGTCGACGAGGCCAAGCGGCTCACCGGCAGCGGCGACGGCGGGTTCGAGGCCGACACGCTCACCATGGCCGCGCTGGGTCGCGCCACCAGCCCGGTCGACTTCGTGCGCTCGATCGAGAACCGGCACACCCACGTGCGCCGCCTCGCCGAGTTCCACGAGACCCACGACCTGCTGCTCACGCCCACCACCGCCACCGCTCCCCCGCGGATCGGCGCCTTCGACGCGCCGCTGCCCGTGCGCCTGGCCCAGAAGGCGCTGCTGACCGCGCGCTCGGCCAGCATCCTGCGCCTGACGCCGATCGTGGACCAGATGATCAGCCAGAACCTCGGCTGGGTCCCCTACACGCAGCTGGCGAACCTGACCGGGCGCCCGGCGATGACGGTGCCGCTGCACTGGACGGCGGCCGGGCTGCCGATCGGCGTCCAGCTCGTCGGCCGGCTCGGCGCCGACGCGCAGCTGCTCAGCCTGGCCGGCCAGCTCGAGGACGCCCAGCCCTGGGCCCACCGGCGTCCCGCGCTCTGAGGCCAGGTCGCACCGGGCGGCCCCGGCGTCGTCAGCGCCCGGTGAAGGGCACGACCGGACGCACGGTGACCTCCGGGATGGTCGCGTCGTCGGAGAGGTCGAGCACGTGCAGGATGGTGTCGGCCACGGTCTCCGGGCTGATCCACCGCGCGGCGTCGTAGGTGCGCCCCTCCTGCTCGTGGACCTTCTCCTGCATCGGCGTCGCGGTGCGGCTGGGGAAGACCGTGGTGACGCGGACGCCGTTGCCCGCCTCCTCCCCGCGCAGCGCGTCGGCGACGGCGCGCAGCCCGAACTTCGACGCGGCGTAGGCGGCCCAGTCGGGGTTGGCCACCAGCCCGGCCGAGGAGTTCACGAAGACCACCAACCCGTGCGCCGCACGCAGGGCGGGAAGCAGGAGCCGGGTCAGCACGACCGGCGCGACCAGGTTGACGTCGAGGTGCTCGCGCAGCGACGCCGCCGTCACCTCCGCCACCGGCGCGAGGTCGACCACGCCGGCGACGTGGTGCAGGGAGTCGAGCCGCTCGAGCTCGGGCACGGTCAGGGACGCCGGGTCGGCCAGGTCGGCGACGAACGTCCGTGCGCCGGGGTAGCGCGCGGCGAGCTCCTCCGCGCGCTGCGCGGTCCGGGCCGGCAGCACGAGCTGCTCGTCGCGGGTCATCAGGGCCTGCGCGAGCGCGGCGCCGATGCCCGACCTGGCGCCGGTCACCAGGTGGGTGCCCATCAGCGGGTGAAGACGATCTTGCCGAAGACGTCGCCGCCGGCCATCGCGGCGAACCCGTCGCGCGCCTCCGACAGCGGGACCTCGCGGTCGATGAGCGGCTTGGTGCCGGTCGCGTCCAGCAGGTTGACCAGCGCGGCGAGCTCGTCGCGGGTGCCCATCGTCGAGCCCACGACGCTGAGCTGGAGGAAGAAGATGCGGGTCAGCTCGGCGTCGTCGAGCTTCGGCCCGGACGTCGTCCCGCTGGTGACCAGGGTGCCGCCGGGACGCAGCGCCCGGATGGAGTGCGACCAGGTCGCGCGGCCGACGGTCTCCATGACGGCGTCCACCTTCACCGGCAACCGGGCGCCGGACTCGAAGACGTCGTGGGCGCCGATCTCGAGCGCCCGCGCCCGCTTGGCGTCGTCGCGGCTGGTGGCCAGCACCCGCAGCCCGGCGGCGCGCGCCAGGATGATGCAGGCCGTCGCGACGCCGCCGCCCGCGCCCTGCACGAGCACGGTGTCGCCGGCGGTGAGCCCGCCGCGGGTGAAGAGCATCCGGTAGGCGGTGAGCCAGGCGGTCGGGAGGCAGGCGGCCTCGGCGAACGACAGCGACGCCGGCTTCGGGACGACGTTGCGCCGCGGGACGACGACCCGCTCGGCCAGCGTGCCCTGGTGCCGCTCGGAGAGCAGCGAGCGGCGCGGGTCGAAGGTCTCGTCGCCGGTCCACGCGGGGTCGCTGATCACGGCGTGGACGACGACCTCGTTGCCGTCCTCGTCGAGGCCAGCGGCGTCGCAGCCCAGGATCATCGGGAGCTGCTCCTGCTTGAGCCCCACGCCGCGCAGCGACCAGACGTCGTGGTGGTTCAGCGAGGCGGCCCTGACCTCCACGGTGGTCCAGCCCTCGGGGGCGACGGGCTCGGGTCGATCGCCGAGGACGAGCCCGTCGAGCGGCGCGTCGGGCGAGAAGGACTCTGCGTAGACGGCGAACATCCTGCGAGGGTAGCCGCGTCACCTCTCCGCAACCTTCGAGGTCTACCGTGGTCGACATGGAGCAGCCCTACGTCATCGTCATCTTCGGCGCGACCGGGGACCTGGCCAAGCGCAAGCTGCTGCCGGCCCTGCTGCGCCTCGTCGAGGCCAACCTGATGCCCGACTGCCGGATCATCGGGACCTCCCTCGAGGAGCTGGACACCGCCCAGTTCGACGCCCTGGCCCGCGCGGCGTGCGAGGAGTTCGGCAAGGGCGACATCACCGACGAGCGCTGGGCGCCGTTCTCGGCGCGGCTGCGCTACCTCCCCACCGCGGCCGGACCGAGCGCCCTGACCTCGGTGGTCAAGGAGTGCGAGGCCGAGCTGACCGCCGAGATCGGACCGGTCGAGGTCGGCCGCCTGCACTACCTGAGCGTGCCGCCCAAGGCCGCGCTCGACGTCATCCACGAGCTCGCCGACGCCGACCTCGTCGACCGGGCCAAGGTCATCATGGAGAAGCCCTTCGGCACCGACCTGGCCTCGGCGAAGGCGCTCAACGACGAGGTGCACCAGGTCTTCGACGAGGACCAGGTCTTCCGCATCGACCACTTCCTGGGCAAGGAGGCCGCTCAGAACATCCTGGCCTTCCGCTTCGCCAACGGCCTCTTCGAGCCGATCTGGAACCGCAACTTCATCGACCACGTGCAGATCGACGTCCCGGAGACCCTCGGGCTGGAGGGCCGCACCAAGTTCTACGAGACGACCGGCGCCTACCGCGACATGGTGGTCACCCACCTCATGCAGGTGCTGGCCTTCATGGCGATGGAGCCGCCGACCACGCTGGCGGATGGCCCGATCGGCGAGGAGAAGCTGAAGGTCTTCCGCTCGATGCGCCCGATCGAGCCGCACAACGTCGTCCGCGGGCAGTACGGCGGGTACCGCGGCAAGGAGCAGGTCGCCGACGACTCCGACACCGAGACCTTCATCGCCCTCAAGGTCGAGATCGACAACTGGCGCTGGGCCGGCGTCCCGTTCTACCTGCGCACCGGGAAGAAGCTCGCCGAGGGCGCTCGGATCATCTCGATCGCCTTCAAGGAGCCCCCGCTCTCGATGTTCCCCGCCGGCTCGAACGCCGGCACCCAGGGCCCCGACCACCTGACCTTCGACCTGGCCGACCAGTCGCGGATGTCGCTGTCGTTCTACGGCAAGCGCCCCGGACCGGGGATGAAGCTGGAGAAGCTGTCGATGCAGTTCGCGACCGTCGACACCACCGCGTCGGGGTCGGTGCTGGAGGCCTACGAGCGGCTCATCCACGACGCCATGCGTGGCGACCACACGCTGTTCACCTCCGCGGCGGGCATCGAGACGCTGTGGGAGAAGTCCGAGGCGCTGCTCAACAACCCGGTGCCGGTCCGGGGCTACATCCCCGGCTCGTGGGGTCCCAACGCCATCCACCAGCTCATCGCCCCGCACGCGTGGCGGCTGCCGTTCGAGCGCACCTGGCGCGACCCCAACGCCACCGGCGGCTGAGCGGGCCGGTCAGGCCCGCGCGACGCCGTCGGCCCGGGCGGCCGCCGACACCGCGGCGGCGACGGCCGGCCCCACGCGGGGGTCGAACGGCGAGGGGATGACGTAGTCCTCGGCGAGGTCGTCGCCCACGAGGTCGGCCAGCGCGGTGGCGGCGGCGACCTTCATGCCCTCGGTGATCGCGCTGGCGTGCACCTCGAAGGCGCCGCGGAAGATGCCCGGGAAGGCCAGCACGTTGTTGATCTGGTTCGGGAAGTCCGAGCGGCCGGTCGCGACGACGCGGGCGTAGCGGTGCGCCACCTCCGGGTGCACCTCGGGCGTCGGGTTGGCCATCGCGAAGATGATCGCCTCGGGCGCCATCCGGGCGACGTCCTCCTCCGGGATCGTGCCGCCGGAGACACCGAGGTAGACGTCGGCGCCGTCGAGCACGTCGGCGAGGCTGCCGGTGCGGCCGGACCGGTCGGCGGTGATCTCGGCGAGCGCCTTCTTCACCGGCGTGAGGTCGCCGCGCCCGGAGTGCACGACGCCCTTGCGGTCGGTGACGGCGAGGTCCTCGATGCCGGCCTCGAGCAGGATCTTGGCGATCGCGACGCCGGCCGCACCGGCCCCGGAGATGACCACGCGGGTCGCGGACGCCGTCCGGCCGGTGAGGCGGAGCGCGTTGGTGAGCGCGGCGAGCGCGACCACGGCGGTGCCGTGCTGGTCGTCGTGGAAGACGGGGATGTCGAGGCGCTCCTTGAGGCGGTCCTCGATCTCGAAGCAGCGCGGGGCGGAGATGTCCTCGAGGTTGACGCCGCCGAAGCTCGGCGCGAGCCGCGCGACGGTCTCGATGATCTCCTCGGTGTCGGTGGTGTCGAGGCAGATCGGGACGGCGTCGACGCCGCCGAACTGCTTGAACAGCACCGCCTTGCCCTCCATCACCGGCATCGCGGCGGCCGGGCCGATGTCGCCGAGGCCGAGCACGGCGGTGCCGTCGGAGACGATGGCCACCACGTTGGGGACCCACGTGTAGTGCTGGGTCAGCGACGGGTCGGCCGCGATCGCCTCGCACACCAGGGCCACCCCCGGGGTGTAGGCCAGCGAGAGGTCGTCGCGCCCGGCCAGGGCGACCGTCGAGACCGTCTGCATCTTGCCGCCGACGTGCAGGTCGAAGACCGGGTCCCCGGCCCGCGGGTGCGGGGCCCTGCCGGTCACGGTTCCCTCGTCGGTGCCCTGCTCGGTGTCAGCCACCTTTGGGATACTTCCACAACGACCGGTACCGGTCGGGTGCGTCGGAGGAGACCCGGATCACACTCGGCGGGCCACCCGTCCCGGCCGCGGCCAGATCCGCCAGGCCACGACACCGAGCACGGCGTCGTCGCCGACGGCCCCCCGGGCTCGCGAGTCGGCGAGCCCCTCGGCGGCGTTGTCGCTGAGCAGCCACCAGCCGCTCCCGCGCCGCTCGGCGACCCGCTTGACCACCGCCGTCCCGTCGGCGAAGCGCGCCACGACGACGTCGCCCACCCGCGGCGCGCGGCGTCCGAGCACCAGCAGCCGGTCGCCGGGGCGCAGGGCCGGCAGCATCGAGCGGCCCCGCACCCGGACCATCCGCAGGGTGGGCACCCTCAGGGGTCTGGATTCGACGGGGTCCACGCGGAGTAGTGTCGCAAGAACCGCAACGACTCCTGATCGAGAGGACCCGCATGCTCTCCCGCCTGCTCCCCCGTTTCTTCGCCCCGACCCTCGAGGTCCAGGCCCACTGCGACCTGCCCTGCGGCGTCTACGACCCCGCCCAGGCCCGCATCGAGGCCGAGTCGATCAAGGCCGTCATCGGCAAGCTCGCCGACAACGACGACCCCGACTTCCGCACCCGTGCCGTGATCATCAAGGAGCAGCGCTCCGAGTTGGTCAAGCACCACCTCTGGGTGCTGTGGACCGACTACTTCAAGCCCCCGCACTTCGAGAAGTACCCCCAGCTGCACTCGCTGGTCAACGAGGCCACCAAGCTCGCCGGCGCCTCCGGCACCAAGGGCACCATGGACGCCGACGTCGCCGACCAGCTGCTGGCCAAGATCGACGAGATCGCCGAGATCTTCTGGGAGACCAAGAAGGCCTGACGCACCCGGGTTCGTCCCGGCCCACCACCCGCCGTCCGCCCGCTCGGGGCACCCTGGTCGGCGGGTGGTGCTCGTCAGGGGCGGCACCGCCACCCCACCGCACCACCCCTCGACGACGACGACGGGGGTCCACCGCCACGGGAAGGCTGGTCCCCGCGATGCGCGACCCGGCACCGCACCCCGCACCGGACTCTTCGACGGACCCCTCGACGGACCCCTCCACGGACCCCGACGACGGGTCGGGGTTCGGGTCCCCCGCCCCGCTCTGGCGGGCGGTCGCGCGCCGTCGTCCACCCGGGACCGACGTCCGGTGGCGCAGCCCGCTGCGCGGCCCGTGGCTCACGTCGGCCTTCGGCCTGGTGCTGCTCGTCGTCCTCCCGGTCGTCACGGTCACCGGGCTGCTGTCCTACGCCGCCTACGGCCCCCGATTCGACCAGGCCTACCCCGGCGACGTCGGGTTCCTGCGGCTGCCGGACTTCGACTGGCCGACCGACCCGCCCTGGCTGTACCGCCTCAACCAGGGCCTGCACGTCGGCCTCGGCCTGGTCGTCGTCCCCGTGGTGCTCGCGAAGCTGTGGTCGGTCATCCCCAAGCTGTTCCAGTGGCCGCCCGCGCGCTCGCTCGCCCAGGTCCTCGAACGGGTCTCGCTGCTCATGCTGGTCGGCGGCCTGCTGTTCGAGATCGTCACCGGGGTGCTGAACATCCAGTACGACTACGTCTTCGGCTTCAGCTTCTACACCGCCCACTACTACGGCGCGTGGGTCTTCATCGCGGGGTTCGTCGTCCACGTCCCCCTCAAGCTGCCCACGATGGTCCGCGCGCTGCGCGGGACCTCCCTGCGCGAGGTGATGCGCACCGGCCGTGAGGACACCCGGCCCGAGACCGGGCCCGGTCACGGGCTGATCCCCGCCGACCCCGACCCGCCGACCCTGAGCCGGCGCGGGGCGCTGGGCCTGGTCGGGGGCGGGAGCCTCCTGGTCCTGGTCCTCACCGCCGGCCAGACCGTCGGCGGCGTCGCCCGGTACGCGGCCGTGCTGATGCCCCGGGGACGCCAGCCCGCCGGGACCTTCCCGGTCAACAAGACCGCCGAGGCGGCCGGGATCAGCCGCGAGGCCGTCGCGGGCTGGCGGCTGACCCTGACCGGCGGGGCCGCCGAGGTGTCGCTGACCCGTGAGCAGCTGCTCGCGCTGCCCCAGCACACCGCCACCCTCCCGATCGCCTGCGTCGAGGGGTGGTCGACGACCCAGACCTGGACCGGCGTCCGGCTGCGCGACCTGGCCCGGCTCGCCGGCGTCACCGACCCGTCGTCGGCGCGCGTCGACTCGATCCAGGAGTCCGGGCTGTTCCGCGCCGCCAGCCTGCAGGCCAACCAGGTCGCCCACGCCGACTCGATGCTCGCGCTCCAGGTCGACGGCGCCGACCTCACCCTCGACCACGGCTACCCCGCCCGGATCATGGTGCCGGCCATCCCCGGCGTCCACTGCACCAAGTGGGTCGGCACCATCGACTTCGAGGCGGGCTGACGGTGCCGACCCCCACCCCTCTCGTCGCCCGGTTCCGGCGCGGCTACGGCGCCGGCCCGGCGCACCTGGTGCTGCTCCTCGCCGCGCTCGCCCTCGCCGTCCACACGGTGCGGACCCTCGGGCTCGACGCGCTGTGGGACCCGGAGGTCTGGTGGCAGTCGATCGCCGTCTGGTTCATCGGCGCGGCCGTCGTGCACGACCTGGTCCTGTACCCGGCGACCGCGGCCGTCGACACGGTCATCACCCGCGTCACCCGACGCCGCCCAGGCCGCCGGCGCGGCTCGGTCCCGGTCGTGAACTTCGTGCGCGTCCCGCTCCTGGCCTGTGCCCTGGTGACCGCGCTGTTCCTCCCCGGGATCATCCGCCACGGTGCCGACACCTACCAGCGCGCCACCGGCCAGACCCAGGACCCCTTCCTGCTGCGCTGGGCCCTGCTGTGCTCCGCGTTCCTGCTCCTGGGCCTGGCCGCCTACGGCCTCGCCCGCGTCCGCGCGGCGCGCCGGACGACGTCCGAGCCCGCGCCGCCCGAGCCGCCGACCCGGCGTCCCGTCGCGACCGCGCCTCCCTCATCGGGTCGGTCGCCCGGCGGGGATTTCCCCGGTCGGCCGGGGAAGTCTGAACTTGGGGGGCGATATTTCGGCCGACAAGTTCAGGGATCCCCGGTCGACCGGGGAAATCCCGCCCCGGCGCCGGCCCCCGCGCCGGCTGCCGGCGCGGTCACCGGCGGTCCGGGCCGGGCGCCCGTCGTCGCCCTGATCGCGGGGACTGCCGTGGCCGTCGTGGTCGTCGTGCTCGTGCGCCGCCGCGGCCGGGACTAGCCAGCCCGGACCGGGGACCGGCTCAGCGGACCGGGCGCGCCGAGGTCCTCGTCAGCACCGCGCACCAGCGACCGCCGAAGCTCGCGGCCGAGTCGAGCTGGAGGCCGGTCCGGCGCGCCAGGACGTCGACGTCGTCGACGCCCTGGATCGCCCACCGGAAGCGGCGGCTGCGGGTGTCGGCGGCCTCGATCGTCGCCCACATGGTCCTGGTCCGGACGCCGGGCGCGGCGAGCTCGGCGACGATGCGTCCGCCGGGCGCGACGAGGTCCCGCAACCGGGCGAGGAGCGCGACGGGGTCACCGCCGATGCCGACGTTGCCGTCGGCGAGCAGCGCGGTCCCCCAGGTCCCCTCGTCGGGCACCGAGCCGAAGACGTCGGCCTCGAGCGCCGGGACGCCGCGCGCGCGGGTCAGCCGGACCGCCTCCGGGACGACGTCGATGCCGAGCGCCGGGACGCCGCGCTCGACCAGCGCGGCGACCATCCGCCCCGGGCCGCAGCCGACGTCGATGGTCGGGCCGTGGCACAGGTCCAGCATCCGTTGGTCGTGCTCGTCGGCCGCGCGGCGCCAGGTGTCGACGGGCAGCGCGCCGGGGGTGTCGTCGAGGCCGACGACGTCGGTGGGCTGGCCCCGCAGGGCGTGGGTGAAGACCGTGGAGAAGGACTGCTCGATCATCGGCGCACCGCCCCGAGTCCGGCCCAGGCGGCCGCGAAGCGGGTCCCGGGTGCCTCGAGCGCCACGGCGTCGGCGTCCTCGGCGGTGTCGACGTCGCGCAGGACGGCGGTCTCCCCCACCGTGAGCCCGGCGGAGCGCAGGGCGGCCGCGGTGTCGTCGAGGGTCGTCGGGGTCGACATCGGGACGCCGCGCAGGGCCGCTCCCCGCGCCGAGTCGCGCAGCCCGAGGACCCACCAGCCGCCGTCCCCGGCCGCGCCGAGCACCGCGTCGTGGTCGGCGAGCGCGCCGGCGACGGCGTCGAGGTGCTCGGCGGTGACCTGCGGGGTGTCCATCCCGACCTGGACGACGGGGCGGGCCGCAACCGCGCCGGCGTCGGCGTGGGCGTGGGCGAGCCGCGCGTCGAAGCCGTCGCCGCGCTGCGGCACGACCACGCAGCCCGCGAGGGCGGCCGCGACCTCCTCGCCCCGGGCGGCGCGGTCGAGGTCGCCGGTGAGGGCGACGACGCAGCGGTCGGCGCCGACGGCGGCCCGGGCCGCGGCCAGGGTGTCCAGGAGGGCGGCGGCGGCGACGTCCGCGGCCGCGTCGTCACCGACGACGGCGCCCAGGCGGGTCTTCGCCCGCCCGGCCACCGGGGCCTTGGCGACGACGAGCACGGTGTACCCGGTGGGGCGGGTCACCGGGACAGCACCTTTGCGAAGTCGCGGGCGGTGCGCACGGTCCCCCGCACCGATCCGGAGACCTTGGACCGGGTGCCCTCGGCCCGCGGGTGGTAGGCGACGTCGCGCTCGGCGAAGCGCCAGCCGGCGGCGGTGGCCTTCTGCAGCAGCTCGACGGGGTAGCCGAAGCGGCGGTCGCGGACGTCGAGGGCGAGCAGGTCCTCGCGGCGGCAGACCCGCATCGGCGCGATGTCGTGGGCGTCGAGCTCGATCCGGCGCCTCAGCCAGGCGACGATGAGCGCGTTGCCGGCCCGGGCGTGCCACGGCCACACCCCGCGCGACACCGGACGCCGGCGTCCGACCGCGACGTCGGCGCGGCCGCTGCGCACCTCGTCGAGGAGTGGCAGCAGCTCGTCGGGGTCGAACGACCCGTCTCCGTCCATGAACGACACGTAGGGATTCGTCGCCGCAAGCAGCCCGGCTTGGATCGCGGCGCCGTAGCCCGGGGTCGGCTCGTGCACCACGCGGGCACCGAGCTCGCGGGCGACGTCCGCGGTCCCGTCGCTCGAACCGTTGTCGACGACGATCACCTCGAACCCGTCGGGGATCCGGGGCAGCAGGCCGCGCAACGCGGCCGCCTCGTCCCGGCAGGGAAGGATCAGGTCGCAGTCAGGCATCGTGCACCGAACCTAGGCCAGCAGTGGTCGTCGCACCCCACCCCAAAGCCCTGCGTCCAGGACGCCGGCCGGGCGGTCCCGCCGCCGTCTCCAGGCCCGTCCCTAGGGTGGGGCGTGATGAGCACCGTGACGGCGACGCCTCCCTCGGGACGTCGGCTGGCCAGGTCGGCGTGGTCGGGGGCGCTGGTGGGCGTCGTGCTCGTCGTCCTGGCGTTCTGGCTGCCACACCTGATGTCGTTCGAGACGTTCTCGCGCACGCGCTACCCCGGCGAGGAGCCGGTGCCCCCGCTGCGGGGCTACCTCGAGGTGAAGGCGGTCGGGTTCACGACGGTCCGGGTCGTGCTGGTCGGCGTGGTGGCCTGGCTCGTGCTGCCCCGCCTGGCGCGCCTCACGCCGTGGCCGGCGCTGCTCCTGGTGTCGTACGCCGCGGGACTGGCCTGGCTGCTGGCCCTCGCCTACGTCGACGGCGCGGAGGGCATCTCGCGGGTCGAGGACATGCCCGGCGAGTACCTGACCACGGCCCGGGGGATCACCGACGTCCCCGCGACGCTCGACGGGTTCGTCGGCCGGATCACCTACGGCGAGCCCGACAGCTGGGCGACCCACGTCTCGGGGCACCCCCCGGCCGCCCTGCTCTTCTTCGTGCTGCTCGTCCGGGTGGGCGTCGACACCTCCTTCGGCGTCGGCATGGCGGTCACGCTCCTGGCCGCCGCGGCCGTGCCCGGGGTGCTGGTCACGCTGCGGGCGCTCGGTGCCGAGCCGCTCGCGCGCCGCGTCCTCCCGTTCCTCGTCCTGAGCCCGGCCGCGGTGCTCACGGCGGTCTCGGCGGACGCCGTCTTCGTGACGGTGAGCGCCTGGGGCCTGGCCGCCCTCGCCCTCGCCGCGACGGCGTCCACCCGGCGCCGCGCGGTGGGCTGGTCCGTGCTGGCCGGGGTGGTGCTCGGACTGGGCGTCTTCCTCTCCTACGGGCTGCTCCTGATCGGCCCGGTCGCCCTCGCCGTGCTGGCCGCCGCGAGGTCCTGGCGGCCGCTGCCGTGGGCGATCGGCGGCGCCCTGGTCGTCGTGGCCGGCTTCGGGGCCCTCGGCTTCTGGTGGTGGGAGGCCTACGGACCGCTGCGCGAGCGATACCTCGCCGGCCTCGGTGGTCGCCGCCCCCAGTCCTACTGGGTGTGGGGCAACCTCGCCGCCCTGGTCGTCAGCGCCGGCCCCGTGCTCGGCGCCGGCCTCGCGTGCGCCCTGACCCGGGTGCGGGCGACGGTGACGGGCGCCGTCGACGAGCGCCGCACCGCGGTGCTCCTCTCGCTCTCGGCCGCGGCCGCGGTGCTGGTGGCCGACCTGTCCGGCATGAGCAAGTCCGAGGTCGAGCGGATCTGGCTGCCCTGGGTGCCGTGGCTGCTGCTGAGCGCTGCCCTGCTCCCCCCGCGCTGGCACCGCCCGGCCCTGGCCGTGCAGGTGGCGGGCGCCGTCGTCCTGCAGCAGCTCGTCTTCACCCAGTGGTGAGAACTCAGGCGCGCAGCGGCGTGGTCGCGAACGCCGGCAGCCCCGTCCCCGGGAGGATCTCGGCGCGGAAGCCGAGCGAGGCCTCGGCCCGTGCCGGCGACGCCACGACGTGCCGCACGTCGCCCAGCCGGTAGCCGCCGGTGACCTCCGGCTCCACGCCGGCGTCGGTGCCCTCGCCGACCAGCCGCGCGACGTCGAGGATCGAGACGGGGTGGCCCGAGGCCACGTTGAGGGCCTCGAAGCGACCGGCGTCGGCGGCCACGACCGCCTCCAGCGCGAGCACGTTGGCGCGCGCGACGTCGGCGACGTGGACGAAGTCGCGCACCTGGCCGCCGTCCTCGTAGACCTGGGGACGCTCCCCCCGCTCGAGCGAGGACCGGAACATCGCCGCGACCCCCGAGTAGGGCGTGTCGCGGGGCATCCCCGGCCCGTAGACGTTGTGGTAGCGCAGCGCGACCGCGGCGGCCCCCGACTCCGCCGCCTGACGGACCCACGCCGAGGTGTAGTGCTCCTGGGCGAGCTTGCTGGCGGCGTAGCTGCTGCGCGGGTCGAGCCGCGCGTCCTCGTCGACCAGCGCCCAGTCGAGGTCGGCACCGCACACGCCGCAGTGGTTCTCGACGTCGCCGGCCTCGAGCGCCGCCACGGCGCGCGGCGGTGGGACCTGGTCGCCGTGGGTCGGGCAGGTGTAGCGCCCCTCGCCGTAGACCACCATCGACGACGCCAGCACCAGCCGCGAGACGCCGTGGGCGTGCATCGCCGCCAGCAGGGCCGCGGTGCCGAGGTCGTTGTGCCCGGCGTAGGCCGGCAGGTCGGCGACGGTGACCCCGGCGCCCACGACGGCGGCCTGGTGGCAGACGGCGTCCACGCCCTCGAGGAGCCCGCCCGGCCAGCCGCCCGCCTCGCGGACGTCGAGGCGGTGCGTGCCGCCGGGCACCTCGGTCGCGCCGTGCGCCTGCTCGAGCATCAGGTCGACCCGCACCACGTCGTGGCCGCCGTCCTCGAGCGCGTGGCCGATCGCGGTGCCGATGAACCCGGCCGAGCCGGTGAGGAGGACGCGCATGTGCCGAGCGTAGGCGGCGACCGAGTGGCCCGCCCCGGGGCGCCGGGCCCGTGCGAGCGGTCGTCCGCGACGTCGCTCCCCACGTTTCGGTCCCGGACGACGCGGGTAGCCACCGACGGACGCCGACCCGGCCCGCCGCGGGCGCTAGGGTCGGTGCGTTGAACCCAGACGAGCGAAGGACCGGCCCCATGTCAGACACGTCCCACCCCGACGGTCGTCCCGACGTCGAGCTGCGGCTGCCGGCCGACAGCGCCTACGCCTCGGTCCTGCGCACGACGACCGCCGGCCTGGCCGCGAGGCTCGACTTCACCATCGACGACATCGAGGACCTGCGGATCGCGGTCGGCGAGGCCAACGCGATGGTGCTGGAGCACGCCGCGAGCGGTACCGACCTGGTCACCGGCTTCCACCTCGCGCCGGGCCGGATGACCATCTCCGTCAGCGCCCGCACCGAGGGCAACCCGGTCCCCGACCTCGACAGCTTCGCCTGGCAGGTCCTCACGACCCTGGCGACGTCCGCCGACATCGAGTCGCGCGGCGGCCACCTGGCGATCGTGATGACGATGACGTCGTCCGCGTTCGGGGCCGGCAGCTGACATGGACTCGTCTGCTCCTCGGGACGGCAGCACCTCACCGCCCGACCCTCCCCGGCCCGCCCCCGACCGGCCCGACCCGTCGGTCGAGACCGAGGACGTCGTCCAGCCGACGCCCGCCGAGGCCCGGCTCACCCGCGTCGAGGCCACCCGCAGGCGCAGCGCCGAGCTGTTCGTCGAGCTGCGCGACGACCTCGGCTCCGAGGCCTCCCGCGCCCAGGCCCGCGACGACCTCGTGCACCTGCACCTGCCGCTCGTCGAGCACTGCGCGCGGCGCTTCCGCAACCGCGGCGAGCCCTTCGAGGACCTCGTCCAGGTCGGCACGATCGGCCTGATCAAGTCGGTCGACCGGTTCGACACCGAGCGCGGCGTGGAGTTCTCGACCTACGCGACGCCGACCATCATCGGCGAGATCAAGCGGTACTTCCGCGACAAGGGCTGGGCGATCCGGGTCCCTCGGCGCCTGCAGGAGCTGCGGATGCAGATCAGCGCGGCCTCGGCCGAGCTGACCCAGAGCCTGGGGCGCTCCCCCACCCCGCGCGAGCTGGCCGAGACCATCGGCTGCACGGTCGAGGAGATCGTGGAGGGCATCGAGTCGAGCAACGCCTACTCGACGCTCTCCCTCGACGCCAGCGACGACTCCGACGAGGGCGGGTCGAGCATGCTCGACGCGATCGGCGTCGAGGACGAGGGCCTCGAGCACGTCGAGATCCGCGAGTCGATCAAGCCGCTGCTCGAGCAGCTCGCGCCGCGCGAGAAGCGGATCCTGCTGCTCCGGTTCTTCAAGAACATGACGCAGTCCCAGATCGCCGAGGAGATCGGTGTCTCGCAGATGCACGTCTCCCGGCTGCTCAACCGGACCCTCGAGCAGCTGCGCACCTCGCTCGAGGCGCCCGACCCCGAGTAGCACCCGAGCCCTCAGGCGCCGTCGCGCTCCAGGGCGGCGATGCTGGACGGCTGCACCATCAGCACGATCGTGGCCACGCCCATCACGGCGAGCGGGACCGCGAGCAGCGGCACGTCGCGCACGTTCCAGGCCAGGCCGACCTGGATCAGCTGCGTGATCAGCACCGGGCCCCGCGCCCAGCCCTGCTGCCGGGTCAGCCCGACGGCCGCCGCGACCAGCGCGCCGCCGTAGGCGCCGAAGAAGATCGCGACCGAGAGACCGATCTCGACCTGGTCGCCGCCGACGTCGAGGATCGCGAGCAGCGCCAGGACGATCATGGCAAACCCTTGCACTCCCACGAGCACCGCTGAGAGGGTCAGGGGGAAGGGCCGCGCCCGACTGCTCTCTCGCACGACCTCGAGCCTACGGCGCGCCGGCCGGTCGTCGGTTCTCGGGAGGCTGTGACGGACAAGACTCACATCGCTGCGCGAAACGCTTGATACCGCCGTCGATAGTTGCGATGGTTGTCATGCGTTCGTGAAATCGTTCACACACCGAGGATTTCGCGCGCCCGCAGGCCTGAGCAACCCCTGCCTGCACGAACGAGAGATCAAGGATCCACCCACCCATGGACTGGCGCCACCGTTCCGCATGCCTCGACGAGGACCCGGAGCTGTTCTTCCCGATCGGCAACACCGGTCCGGCCATCCTCCAGATCGAGGAGGCCAAGCAGGTCTGCCGACGCTGCGACGTGCGCGAGCTCTGCCTCGCCTGGGCGCTGGAGGCCGGACAGGACCACGGAGTCTGGGGCGGCCTCAGCGAGGACGAGCGCCGCGCGCTCAAGCGGCGCAACGCCCGCGCGCGGGTGCGCACCGCCTAGGACGAGACGGGCGGGCGCGGCGAGTCCGTGCTCGTCCTGATGGTCGAGCGAGCGGCGCGGGTGCGGAACGAAGCCTCGGCCCGCGTGGCGAGACCTGCTGGCCCACCGTGGCCGTGACGGCGTCCGCCGGTTTCGTCGTCGCTCGCTGGCGCTCGCTCGCTCAACCTCCGTGGCGGCGCCCTGACGCGGCGACCGGTTTCGTCGTCGCTCGCTGGCGCTCGCTCGCTCAACCTCCGGGTGGGCGGTTTCGTCGTCGCTCGCTGGCGCTCGCTCGCTCAACCTCCGGGTGGGCGGTTTCGTCGTCGCTCGCTGGCGCTCGCTCGCTCAACCTCCGTGGCGGCGTCCTGACGCGGCGACCGGTTTCGTCGTCGCTCGCTGGCGCTCGCTCGCTCAACCTCCGGGTGGCGGTTTCGTCGTCGCTCGACCTCCGGAGGTCAGGTGGCGGAGGGGACGTCGATGGCGACGCGGGTGCCGCCCTCGGGGCGGTCGCGCAGCTCGAGCTGACCGCCGAGCTCGGACTCGACGAGGGTGCGGACGATCGAGAGGCCCAGGTTGGTCGACCCGTCGAGGGTGAAGCCGGCCGGCAGCCCCCGGCCGTCGTCGTCGACCACGACGTGCGTGCGGCCGCCGAGGTGGTCGACGGTCACGACGATCTCGCCGACCACGGCGGGGTCGTCGTCGTAGCCGTGCTCGACGGCGTTCTGGAGCAGCTCGGTCAGCACCATCGCGAGGGCGTTCGCGCCCTCGCTGGGCAGCACGCCGAAGCTGCCGACCCGGCGGACCAGGACCCGGCCCGGCAGCGCGCCGACGTCGGTGACCATCGTGCCGAGGCGGTCGGCGATCTCGTCGAACTGCACCGTCTCCTCGACGGCCTGGCTGAGGGTCTCGTGCACGATCGCGATCGACCCCACCCGGCGCACGGCCTCCTCGAGCGCCAGCTTGGCGGTCTCGTTGTCGATCCGGCGGGCCTGCAGCCGGAGCAGGGCGGCGACGGTCTGCAGGTTGTTCTTCACGCGGTGGTGGATCTCGCGGATCGTCGCGTCCTTGGTCACCAGCTCGCGGTCGCGGCGGCGCAGGTCGGACACGTCGCGGACCAGGATCAGCCCACCGATGTGCTCGCCGCCGGTGCGCAGCGGGATCGCCCGGACGATGATCGAGACCTCCACGGTGCCGATCTCGACGTCGCGGTGCGCCCGTCCGCCCAGCACGGCGCTGAGCGTCTCCTCGTCGGGACGGCGTCGCGGCGGCACCAGCTCGCGCACGAGGTCGGCCAGCACCAGGCCGGCCAGGTCGCCGGAGAGCCCGAGCCGGCGGTAGACCGACTGCGCGTTGGGGCTGGCGTAGACGACGTGACCGCCGGCGTCCACGCGCAAGAATCCGTCGCCGACCCGCGGCGAGTCGGCGTGGTCGCTGCGCTGGCCCGAGGACGGGAAGTCCCCGGTCGCGATCATCTGGGTCAGGTCGGCCGCGGTCTGCAGGTACGACAGCTCGAGACGGCTGGGCGTGCGTACGCCGAGCAGGTTGGTGTTGCGGCCGATGACGCCGATGACGCGGCCGGCCCGCACGACCGGGATCGACTCGTTGCGCACCGGCACCTCGTCGCGCCACTCGGGGTCGCCCTCCCGCGCGGTCCGGCCCTGCTCGTAGGCCGCGTCCAGCAGCGGTCGCCGTCCGCGCTCGACGTAGGTGCCGACGATGTCGTCGACGTAGGCCGTCGGCCCGGTCGTGGGGCGCATCTGCCCGGCCGCCCAGTACCCGCTGCGCTCGCGGTCGGGCAGCCACAGCACCAGGTCGGCGAAGGACAGGTCGGCGATGATCTGCCAGTCGGCCTGGAGGAGCTGGAGCCAGGCGACGTCGTCGGCGTCGAGATCGGTGTGCGTGCGGACGATCTCGGTGAAGGACGACACCCCGCAAGCCTAGGGCGAGGCCACGATGGGGACCGGGAGGCGTTCCTTTGGCAGGATGAACCCCGTGTCCCGGGTCGACTGGAAGCAGGTCCACGCAGCCGGCTTCCAGGTACCCCCCGGCGTCCCGCTCGCCGACCTCACCGAGGAGCTCACGCTCATGCTGGGCGACCCGGACCCCGTCCGGCGCGACGCGACGGCGTACCCGACCCTGGCCACCTGGGTCGAGCGCGGGGTGTACGACGACCTGCTGCCCGCGCTCGGCGACGGGATGGCCGCCGGGCTGCGCACCGGCCTCGGCCTCGTCGAGGACGACACCGTCTTCCGGCGCAGCTTCTCCGCCCTGGTGCTGGCCGAGTGCGTGCTGAGGGACAACAACCGCCCGCTGGTGCTGGGCGGCAAGGTGCTGCAGTGGGGCGACGCGATCGCCACGTGGATGCTGCGCGAGCGCGACCTGCGCGGTTACGTCCCTGGCAAGGGCTGGGCCCACGCCATCGCCCACGGCGCCGACGCGCTGGGCACGCTGGCCCAGTCGCCGCACTTCGGACCGCCCGAGCTGACCGTGGTCCTCGACGTCGTCGCCGACGTCCTCTGCGCGCGCGTCGACCGGCTCTTCAGCAACGGTGAGCCCGACCGGCTCGCCGCGGCCACGATGTACGTCCTGCGCCGCAACCAGCTGCCGATCGAGGTGCTGGAGCCGTGGGTCAACCGGATCACCGAGCACGCCCGCCGGCCCGCGCGCGGCGACCGCCGCGACCCGCACCTGTCCACCGGCAACGCCCAGGCGTTCCTGCGCGCGCTCTACCTCCAGCTGGCCCTCGGCAACCGGCCGCCGGCGTCGCGGGCCGACCTGATGCTGGTGCTGGTCGGCGCGCTGCGCTCGACCAACGAGCACTACCTCGAGGTCCGCACCTCCTGACGCGGCCCGGTGCGCGCCGGGCGCGGGCTGGCCGTCGCGGCTGGGGACGGTCCCCTAGTCTGCGGGCATGACTGAGACCCACGACACAGCAGCGGGCGCCGGCGCGGGTGCCGACCTCACCGGCCACGCGGGCGAGCTCGCCGTGGCGGTGGCCCGCGCGCACGGGGTCGAGACGATGTTCACCCTGTCGGGCGCGCACGTGTTCCCGATGTACGACGGCGCGGTGAAGGCCGACCCGCCGATGCGGCTGCTCGACGTGCGCCACGAGCAGACCGCCGCGTTCGCCGCCGAGGCCACCGGCAAGCTGACCCGGGTCCCCGGCCTCGCCGTGCTCACCGCGGGTCCCGGCGTCACCAACGGCATCAGCGCGATCGCCCAGGCGCAGTTCGCCGGGTCGCCGATGGTCGTCGTCGGCGGCCGCGCCCCGCAGAACCGGTGGGGCTCCGGCAGCCTGCAGGAGCTCGACCAGCCGCCGATCGTGGCCTCGGTCTCCAAGCACGCCGCCACCATCGCGACCGCCGCCGAGGTCCTCGACGGCGTCGACCACGCCTTCCGCGTCGCCCGCGCCTCCCACCGCGGACCGGTGTTCGTCGACGTCCCGATGGACGAGTTCTTCAGCTCGGCCAGCGGTCCGGTCCCCACGGGTGGGCGCGTCGCCGGCGCCGAGCCGGACGCCGACGCGGTCGCTGCCGTCGCCACGCTGCTCGCCGCGGCGACCCGCCCGGTGCTGATCCTCGGCACCGACGTGTGGGCCGACCACGCCGAGGAGGCCGCGCTGCGCCTGGTCGAGGGGGCCGGCGTCCCGACGATCACCAACGGCATGGGCCGCGGCCTGGTGCCCGGGGGTCACCCCCTGCTGGTGACCAAGGCCCGCAGCAAGGCGCTCAAGGAGGCCGACCTGGTGGTCGTGGTCGGCACGCCGCTCGACTTCCGGCTCGGCTACGGCGTCTTCGGCGACCCGGAGCACCCCGCGCGCGTCGTCCACGTCGCCGACTCCCCCGGCCAGGTCGCCGCCCACGCCACCCTGGCGGCGTCGGTGTCCGGCGACCTCACGCGCGTCCTCGACTCCCTGCTGGCCGCGCTCGAGCGCGGCCACCGGCCCGACTGGGCCGGCTGGGTCGGTGACCTCCAGGACACCGTGCGGGCCGCCGTCGAGCGCGACCGCGCGCTGCTCACCGCGGAGGCCGACCCGATCCACCCCGCCCGCATCTACGGCGAGCTGGCCCCCCGGCTGGCCGAGGACGCCGTCGTCATCGGCGACGGCGGCGACTTCGTCAGCTTCGCCGGGAAGTTCGTCGAGCCGAAGCGCCCCGGCGGCTGGCTCGACCCCGGCCCGTACGGGTGCCTGGGGGCCGGGCTCGGCGCCGCGATCGCGGCCCGGATCGCGCGCCCGTCGTCCCAGGTGGTGCTGCTGCTCGGCGACGGCGCCGCGGGCTTCTCCCTGATGGACGTCGACACGCTGGTGCGGCACGACCTGCCGGTCGTGATGGTGATGGGCAACAACTCCGCCTGGGGCCTGGAGAAGGGCCCGATGCAGATGCTCTACGGCTACGACGTCGCCGCCGACCTCGCGCCCCGCACCCGGTACGACGAGGTGGTCCGGGCCCTCGGCGGGGCCGGCGAGACCGTCACCGACCCGCGCCAGATCGGGCCCGCCCTGGACCGCGCGTTCGCCTCCGGCGTCCCCTACCTGGTCAACGTGATCACCGACGTCGAGGCGGCCTACCCGCGTGCGACGTTCGGGATCTGACGGCGTCGGGGTGGCGGTGGTGGACCTGCGCCGGGCGCGTCCCGAGGAGTACGACGCCATCGGCGCGCTCACCGTCGCCGCCTACGAGCCGTTCCTCCTCGGACCCGACGACGCCTACCGGCTGCGGCTCACCGACGTCGCCGGCCGCGACCGCGACGCCGAGGTGTGGGTCGCGGCGCAGGACGGGCCCGCCGGCGTCGACCTGCTCGGCAACGTGACGCTCTGCCCGCCCGGCTCGCCGTGGTGCGAGCTGGCCGGTGACGGCGAGGGCGAGTTCCGCATGCTCGCCGTCTCCCCCGCCGCCCAGGGCCGCGGCGTCGGCGCCGCCCTCACCGGCCTGGTCGTCGACCGGTTCCGCGCCGAGGGCGCCCGCGGCGTCGTGCTGTCGAGCCTGACCGAGATGGCCGGCGCCCACCGCCTCTACGAGCGCCTCGGCTTCACGCGGGCCGCCCACCGGGACTGGTCTCCGGTGCCCGGCGTCGACCTCATCGCCTACGAGCTGGACCTGAGATCGGAGCACCCCTGATGGAGTCGACCCTGCGCTTCACCGTGACCGACGCCGACACCGCCGCCGCGCTCGGCAGTGGCTCGCTGCCGGTGCTCGGCACGCCCCGGCTGCTCGCGTGGTGCGAGGCGGCCACGTGCGCGGCGATCGAGCCGGTCCTCGCCGAGGGCGCGACCAGCGTCGGCACCCGCGTCTCGGTCGAGCACCTCCTCGCCTCCGCGGTCGGGCAGGAGGTCGAGGTGACGGCGTCCTCGGTCTACGCCGACGGGCGGCTGCACCGCTTCACCGTCGCGGCCCGACACCTCGGTGGGAACGGCAAGGTGGTCGCCTCCGGGGAGGTGACGCGGGTCGTCGTCGACGCCGAGCGGTTCCTCTCCCGCCTCTGAGCGGGCCCGCTCGGGGAAGCACCACGAGGAGAAGCAAGGACCCCCGGCGCCGAGTGGCGGTCCGGGGGTCGGTGCAGCAGCTGCGTCAGCTGTTGGGGCGCTTGCCGTGGTTCGCTGCCTTCTTGCGACGCGCGCGGCGCTTGCGGCCTGTCTTTCCCATGGTGACCTCCTGGGTTCGGTAACGAGGCAGTCTCTCAGGTCACGCGCGGCGACACGAAATCGGCCCGCGGCCCGGGCGGGGGCGGGTCGCTCAGTACAGCGGCGTGTAGCGGCCGTCCGGGACGTAGTCGGCGACCCCGCGGTAGCGGTTCCCGCTCAGGTAGCGGGTGATGTCGATGACCGAGACCTGGGCCCGGATGTGTGCCGGCGAGCCGAGGCACGTCTTCGGGAACCCGATCCGGATCTGCCCCACGCGCAGCAGGAACGACCCGTTGACCGGGCAGTCGACGTACTGGGAGGTGCCGTCGTCGTAGTGCTCGATGAGGAACGCGCCGCGGCGGTCGTCGCCGTCCTTGGGACTGTAGAACCAGGCCTCGTGCTCGTAGCCGCGGTAGCGGCGGTCGGAGTCGATGACGACGCGGACGACCTGGGCCTTGGCGGCGCGGAACCGCCCGGTGACGGTGAACCAGTAGCACTGGTCGCGGTCCTTGTTCCAGACACCGAGACCGTCGGCCTCGACGCCGCGGGGACCGTCGGTCCTCGGGTCGCGGAAGATCCGGGTGGGTCGCCCGTTGGCGCACCGCCGGCCGGCCCGCTCGGCGACGGCGTCGGGACCCGACGACGTCAGCCCGGTCCCGGCGCTCGGAAGCGGGTCGGCGGCGCGGGCCGGCACGGACAGCAGGGCGACACCGAGGACGGCGGCCAGGGCGGCCGCGCGGAGGCGGGGGGCGAGGGGCATGACGGGGACCTACCCCGTCGGGCCCGACCCACACGCCGGGCTCAGCCCTCGGTGATCTGGACCTGCACCTCGCGGATCCGGATGCGGACCCGCTCGCGGAGGTCGGAGGGGGCCTGCTCGGAGCACGAGCGGGCGACGACGGACTTCACGGTCCGCTGGAGGTCGTACTTCTCCAGGCAGGGGTTGCACGAGTCGAGGTGCGCGCGGACCACGGAGCAGTCGGCGTCGTCGAGCTCGTTGTCGAGGAAGTAGACGATGCGCTCGAGGTAGTCGGCGCACTCCTCGTCGTGCGCGGCGGGGGTCGCCGCGGGACGGGAGCCGGAGGGCTGGAGGTCCGACATCAGCGCTTCGCCTCCACGGTGCCGGCCGGGAGCAGGTCGTTGGCCCGCACGTAGTCGGACAGCATGTCGCGCAGCTGCCGGCGACCCCGGTGCAGCCGGGACATCACGGTCCCGATGGGCGTCTCCATGATCTCGGCGATCTCCTTGTAGGCGAATCCTTCGACGTCGGCGAGGTACACCGCGAGCCGGAACTCCTCGGGGAGCCGCTGGAGGGCGTCCTTGACCTGCGAGTCGGGCAGGTGCTCGAGGGCCTCCATCTCGGCCGAGCGCAGCCCGGTGGAGGTGTGCGACTCCGCGCGGGCCAGCTGCCAGTCCTCGACGTCCTCGGACATCGACTGCTGCGGCTGCCGCTGCTTCTTGCGGTAGTTGTTGATGAAGGTGTTGGTCAGGATGCGGTACAGCCACGCCTTCAGGTTGGTCCCGGGACGGAACTGGTGGAAGGCGGAGTAGGCCTTCGCGAAGGTCTCCTGCACCAGGTCCTCGGCGTCGGCCGGGTTGCGCGTCATCCGCATCGCCGCGGAGTACAGCTGGTCGAGGAAGGGGAGCGCGTCACGCTCGAAGCGCAACGACCGCTCTGCGTCGGTCTCGGTGTCGAGGTCGACGACCTCGGGCTCGGTCTCAGTCATCAGGTCCCAGCGTACGCCGCCCAGACCAGGACCGAGGTCACTGGTCGCGAGGCGCTTGGGACGCTCCAGGGTTGCCATCACGTGAGACTGAACGCCTCACCCCCAGGCGCCATTCCCGGCGATCTCCCGGACGATCCACTCCAGCGTCGACTCCACCAGGATCTCGAGCGCGACCTCCTGGGTCACCGGGCCGCGGGCGGGCACCTTGAAGCCGTGGTCGCCGCCGGGGATGACGGCCATGTCGACGTCGGCGGGGAACTCGTCGGGCGCGCCCATCGTGTCGCGCTCCCCCTGGACGACGAGCGTGGCGACCCGGGTGCGGCGCAGCTCGTCGAGCCGGGACTTCTCGGGCCGGCCGGGCGGGTGCAGCGGGAAGGCGAGGGCCAGGCAGCCGACCGCGCCGAGCCGCTTCGCCGTCCGGGCGGCCGACCGGGCGCCGGCCGACCGGCCGCCGACCACGAGCGGCGTGCGGGTGCGCAGGCGGTCGGCGCCCGCGACGAGCGCGGCGTCGAGGGTGGCCGGGGCGGTCGCGACCTTGCGGCCGGCGCGCTTCCACGGCTGCTCGAACCGGACGACGGTGACGTCGTTGCGCGGGAGCACGGAGGCCAGCGCCTCGAGGTCGCGGGTGTCGATGCCGGCCCCGGCGCCGTGCCCGAGCAGCACCGTGGCGATCGGGCGGCGCGCGCGGTCGATGAC
Organism: Nocardioides sp. S-1144; assembly: GCF_005954645.2. NCBI lineage: Bacteria > Bacillati > Actinomycetota > Actinomycetes > Propionibacteriales > Nocardioidaceae > Nocardioides > Nocardioides dongxiaopingii. The sequence continues at coordinate 1,652,803 of NZ_CP040695.2, read as the reverse complement.
CAGCCGGCCCTCCCCGTGCGGGGTGTCGACGAGGAGGTCGGACCGGGTCACAGCAGGCTCTCCTCGAGGGGCAGCGGCTCGATGAGCTCGGGCCCGTTGTTGCGCACGTTGCCGACGGCGGTCGACACGGGGTAGGCCTCGAGCCGCCCGGGCGCCGCCGGGACGAGCAGGTCGAGCAGGGTCTCCGACGGCGTCGTCGGGTCGAGCCAGGGCCCCCAGCGGTCCGGCTCGACCATCAGCGGCATCCGGTCGTGGATCCGTCCGAGGTCGTCCTCGGCGTCGGTGGTGATGACGGTGCAGGTCCAGCGGAACCGGGCCGGGTCGTCGTCGTCGCGGGTCGGGTCGCGCCAGATCTCGTACAGCCCGGCCATGGCGAGCGTGCCGTGGTCCTGGGGGCGGATGAAGAAGGGCTGCTTGCGGGGCTTGCCGGCCTTGGTCGTCGCGGCGGACTCGTACCACTCGAAGTAGCCGTCGGCCGGCAGGAGGCAGCGCCGCTTCGCGAACGCGCGACGGAACGACGGCTTCTCGGCCACCGTCTCCATCCGGGCGTTGATCATCCGGCTCCCGATGGAGGGGTCCTTGGCCCACGACGGGACCAGACCCCACCGCAGCGTGCGCAGCTGGCGGGCCGGCGGCTGGTCGGCGTCCCGCGACGGCGGCCGCTCGACGACGGCGTACACGTCCTTGGTGGGCGCGACGTTGAAGTCGGGCTCGAGCGGCTTCTCGACCCGGTTCTCGACGACCTCGAACTCCTCGACGAGGTCGTCGGGTCGCCGGCTCGACGCGTACCTCCCACACATGGCGCTCACCCTAGTGGCGGGTCGCGCCGGGCAGGAGCCCCCCGACCGACCGGGAGCCGGCCGGTGCCGACGACGTCGTCCGCGCGGGACGCCTGGAGGGATGGACGGGCGCCGACGGGGATCGCATAGGTTGGACCCATGAGCCTCAGCCGTCTGATCGCCCGTCCGCTCCTGGCCTCCGGCTTCGTGTTCGGCGCCGTGAACGCCCTGCGCAACGCCGACGTCGTCGCCGCCAAGGCCCGGCGGGTCACCGACAAGGTCGTCCCGCTCGCCCAGGGCAAGGGGGTCCCGGTCCCGTCCGACCCCCTGACCCTGGTGCGCATCAACGCCGGCGTGCAGATCGTCGGTGCGCTGGCCGTCGGCACCGGGCGGGCACCCCGTCTCGGCGCCGCGGCGCTGGCGGTGTCGATGATCCCGACCACGGTCGCCGGGCACGCGTTCTGGGCCGAGACCACGCCCGAGGGCAAGCACACCCAGCGCCTGCAGTTCTTCAAGAACGCCTCGATGCTCGGCGGCGCGATCATCGCGGCCGGCGACACCGACGGCAAGCCGGGCGTCGCCTGGCGCGCCCGCCGTGCGGCCAAGGACGCCCGCCGCGAGGCCAAGCACCTCGCCGTCTCCGCCAAGCGCGAGGCCAGGCTCGCCAAGGCCAAGGTGTCCTGACTTGGCCCAGCAGCCGGTGCAACAGTCGACACAGCGGTCGGCACAGCGGTCGGCGCCGCCGGCCGACCCCTGGCCGGCCCCCCGGTTCCACGACGCGGTCGACGCGGTGGTGTCGCTGCCCGGCAGCAAGTCGCTGGCGAACCGCGCGCTCGTGCTGGCCGCGATCTCCGACGGCCCCTCGGTCGTGAGGCGGGCCCTCCGCTCGCGCGACACCCTGCTCATGGCGGCGGGGCTGACCGCGCTCGGCGCCACGATCGACACCTCCGGGGTCGACTGGGCCGTCACACCGGGCGCGTTCACCTCCGACGTCACCATCGACTGCGGGCTCGCCGGCACCGTGATGCGCTTCGTGCCGCCGGTCGCGGGACTCTCCTCCGGCACGGTCGCGTTCGACGGCGACCCGCACATGCGCAGCCGCCCGATCGGCGAGGTGCTCCTCGCGCTGCGGGCGCTCGGCGTCGACGTGCGCGACGACGCACGGGGCTCGCTGCCCTTCGCCGTCCACGGCACGGGCTCGGTGCGCGGCGGCACCGTGGTCATCGACGCCTCCGCCTCGTCGCAGTTCGTCTCCGCGCTGCTCCTCGCCGGCGCCCGGTTCGACGAGGGCGTCGACGTCCGCCACGACGGCAAGCCGGTGCCCTCACTGCCCCACATCGACATGACGGTCGCCGTCCTGCGGGAGAACGGCGTCGACGTCGACGACTCCGAGGCCAACCGCTGGGCCGTCGCCCCCGGTCGGGTCGAGGCCGTCGACCGCACCATCGAGCCCGACCTGTCGAACGCCGCACCGTTCCTCGCCCTCGCCGCGGTCACGGGGGGCTCGGTCACCGTGCGCGACTGGCCCACCTCGACGACCCAGCCCGGCGACGAGCTGCGCTCGATCCTGGCCCTGATGGGCTGCGCGGTCGATCGGACCGCCGAGGGCCTGCGGGTCACCGGTCCCGACCGGCTCACCGGGGTCGACCTCGACCTGCACGACGTCGGCGAGCTGACGCCGGCCGTCGCGGCGCTGTGTGCCCTGGCCGACGGGCCGTCGCACCTGCGCGGCGTCGCCCACATCCGCGGACACGAGACCGACCGGCTCGCCGCGCTCGCCACCGAGCTCGGTGCGCTCGGCGCCGGGGTCGACGAGCACCCCGACGGGCTCACGATCCGGCCCGCGCCCCTGCGGGGTGGGGTGTTCCACACCTACGCCGACCACCGGATGGCGCACGCCGGCGTCATCATCGGCGCCGCCGTCGACGGCGTGCTGGTCGAGGACGTCGCCACCACCAGCAAGACGTTCCCCGACTTCGCCGGCTTCTGGTCCGCCCTCGTGTGATGTCGGGCCACCGCTACTCCGACCACGACGTCGAGCACTACGACCGCCCCCGGCGCCGCACCCGCCCCCGCACCAAGGAGCGCCCCTCCTACGACGACGCCGTCGAGGGCGTCGTGGTCACCGTGGACCGCGGCCGCTTCACCCTGCTGGTCGGCGCGACCACCGTGCTGGCGGTCAAGGCGCGTCCGCTGGGCCGCAAGGGCGTCGTCGTGGGCGACCGGGTGCGCGTCGTCGGCGACTCCTCCGGCGACGACGGCACCCTGGCCCGCATCGTCGAGGTGGTCCCGCGCACGACGACCCTGCGCCGCACCGCCGACGACGACGACCCCGTCGAGCGGGTCATCGTCTCGAACGCCGAGCAGCTCGTCGTCGTCACCGCGCTGGCCGACCCGGACCCGCAGCCCCGGCTGATCGACCGGGCCCTGGTCGCGGCCTACGACTCCGGCATGAAGCCGCTGCTGTGCCTGACCAAGGCCGACCTGCGCGACCCCGAGTCGCTGCTGTCGACCTACCGCTCGCTGGGGGTGCCGTGGGTGGTGACGCAGCGCGGCGGCGACCTGGCCGAGGTGCGCGAGCACCTCGTGGGCCGCACCAGCGTGCTGGTCGGGTCGAGCGGCGTCGGCAAGTCCACCCTCGTCAACGCCCTCGTGCCGGACGCCTTCCGCGAGGTCGGCATCGTCAACGCGGTGACCGGCCGGGGCCGCCACACCTCCACGTCGGCCTACATGCTGGCGCTGCCCGGCACGGTCGACGGCACGGTCGACGGCACGGCCGACGGCACGGCCGATGACGTGGTCGGCGGCTGGATCATCGACACCCCGGGCATCCGCTCCTTCGGGCTGGCCCACGTGCGGCCCGAGGACCTGATCGGCGCCTTCCCCGACCTCGACGAGATGACCGAGGACTGCCCGCGCGGGTGCACGCACGGCGAGGACGAGCCCGAGTGCGGCCTCGACGAGGCGCTCGCGGCTGGGCGGGCCGACCCCGAGCGGGTCTCGTCGTTCCGGCGGCTGCTCGCCGCGCGTAGCGTCAGCGACTACTGACGCGACGCGGTGCGCTCAGCTCTGGTAGCCGGCCCACTTCATCTGGGCGCCGGCCTCGCCGGTGAGGACGGTGTAGACCAGCGAGAGCACGGCGGTGCCGGCCACCAGCACGCCGAGGGCGATCCGGGTCGTGCCGGAGCGGGTGTGCAGCCAGGCGGCGACGAAGGCGAGCACCGCGAAGCCGGTGATCGAGAACCGCAGCAGGTTGGCGCGGGACTCGTGGGTGTCGAGCAGCTCGGCCCGGGCGGGGTCGGTGTAGAAGGTCGGGTTGGCCTCCTCGAGGCTCTCCCCCGACAGGTAGGCCACCCAGATCGACACGAGCGCGACGGCGGCCAGGGCGACGAGCGGCCAGCGCAGCCGGTCGCGCCAGCGAGGCACGACGGCGTACAGGATGCCGGCGAGGGCGGCGACCGGTCCGAACACGACCGCGGCGTGCACGACGAGGGCGTGCAGCGGCAGTCCGTTGATCTCCATGGATGAACGTTAAACCAGACGGATGAGAATAAGGTGAGGCGCGTGGCGCACCCCGATTACACCGACGACCTCCGGCTGGCCCACGTGCTGGCCGACGACGCCGACTCGCTGACCAGCGCCCGGTTCAAGGCGCTCGACCTGCACGTGATGAGCAAGCCGGACCTCACCCCGGTCACCGACGCCGACCAGGCCGTCGAGGAGGGCATCCGGCGCACCCTGTCGCGGGTGCGCTCGCGCGACGCCATCACCGGCGAGGAGCAGGGGAGCAGCGGCAACTCCAAGCGCCGCTGGATCGTCGACCCGATCGACGGGACCAAGAACTTCGTCCGCGGCGTGCCCGTGTGGGCCACGCTGATCGCGCTCGCCGTCGACGACGAGGTCGTGCTCGGCGTCGTGTCGGCCCCGCAGCTCCAGCGCCGCTGGTGGGCCTCCAAGGGCGGCGGCGCCTACACCGGCCGCTCGCTGCTCAAGGCCACGGCGATGCAGGTCTCCGACGTGCGCCGGCTCGAGGACGCCTCGCTGTCGTACGCCTCGTTCCACGGCTGGGAGGAGCGCGGGCGCCTCGACGACTTCATGTCGCTCGCGCGCCGCTGCTGGCGCACCCGCGCCTACGGCGACTTCTGGTCCTACATGCTCCTCGCCGAGGGGGCCGTCGACCTCGCCGCCGAGCCCGAGCTCGAGGTCTACGACATGGCCGCGCTCGACATCATCGTCCGCGAGGCCGGGGGCCGGTTCACCTCCCTCGACGGCTCCGACGGCCCGTGGGGCGGCAACGTCCTGGCCTCCAACGGGCACCTGCACGAGGCGGCGCTGTCGTTCCTCGGCGGGCTGCCCGACGACCACGACGGCGACGCCGACTGGCCGTCGTCGGGCCCCGGGAGCGTCAGCGACCTCTGGTCGCGGCGGGTCCGCACCTCCGACGAGCCGGCCGACTGAGCCCGGGGGCCGTCGGGCCCCGGCCGGGGCCGGGACCGGCGGGTGGGAGTGACCCTGGTCACCGGAGCCCGTGACGGTTACCTTCGGCCCATGCGCATCGGCGAGATCCTCGAGGCCAAGGCGAGCCACGCCATCGTCACCATCACTCCTCAGGCGGGGGTGCGCGAGCTCCTCGCCCTCCTCGCCGAGCACAACATCGGGGCCCTGGTCGTCAGCGCCGACGGGGCCTCGCTCGACGGCATCGTCAGCGAGCGCGACGTCGTGCGCCACCTCCACGCCGACGGCACGGTCGTCAACAACACGGTCGCGGCGATCATGACCTCCGAGGTCGAGACGTGCGGGCCCGACGACGACCTCGACCAGGTCATGACGACGATGACCTCGCGGCGCTTCCGGCACGTCCCGGTGGTCGACGACGGCCGGCTCGTCGGCATCGTCTCGATCGGCGACGTCGTCAAGCACAAGATCGGCCAGCTGCAGTTCGAGCGCGACCAGCTCGACTCCTACGTGCACCAGTCCTGACCCGCCCGGACCGGGGGGCGCCCGCCGGTGCGGACCGACCGCGCCGGCTGCTCCGTGCGGACACGGGGCAGCCGGCGCGGCGACCGCTCAGCCCGTCGTCGCGCCGCTCCGCGCCGACGGTGAGCGCTGCGGCCCGGAGAAGACGTTCGACGGGTCGGACTTCTGCCGCACCTCGGAGCCGTCGCTGACGCCTCCGCGGTCGGTGTCGAAGTCGACCGGGTTGGTCTTGCGCCTCTGGTACCGCTTGTTCTTGCTGCCGGTGATCTCCTGCTTGTCGCTGAGCCCGTCGCCGTCGCTGTCCCTGGCGACCGGGTTGCTGCGCTTGAGGCCGATCTTGTAGGTCCCGCCCTTGATCCGGACCACCTGCTTGATCTTCGAGCCCCGCACCTCGCGCTGGTCGGCCAGCCCGTCCTTGTCGGTGTCCTTGGCGCACGGGTTGGGCCGGACCAGCCCGATCGGCTTGTTGCTGCCCCGGAGCCGCACCTTCTGGGTCAGCCGGACGCCGTTGACCTCGCGCCCGTCGCTGAGGCCGTCGCGATCGGTGTCGGCTCGCAGCGGCGACGTGCGGCACGAGGCGTAGGCGGGGTGGGGCCCCTTGACCTCGGTGCCGTCGCGGACGCCGTCCCCGTCGGTGTCGGGGTTGCGGGGATCCGTGCCCAGCGCCTGCTCCTGGGCGTTGGTGAGGCCGTCACCGTCGGTGTCCGGGTTGGCGGGGACCGGCCGGTCGTCGGCCGCGTCGAGCGGGTCGGTGCCCCGGTCGACCTCGACGCCGTCGCCGATCCCGCCGCCGTCGGTGTCGGCCCTGGTCGGGTCGGTGCCGTAGGTGTTGACCTCGGCACCGTCGAGCAGCCCGTCACCGTCGGTGTCCGGGTTCTCGGGGTCGGTGCCGGCCTCGGCCTCCTCGGCGTCGGTCAGCCCGTCGCCGTCGCCGTCGCCGCCCTCACCCGCCGGCTGGTCGTCAGCCGGGTCGAGCGGGTCGCTCCCCCGGCCGACCTCGACGCCGTCACCGATCCCGCCGCCGTCGGTGTCGGCCTTGGTCGGGTCGGTCTCGTAGGTGTTGAGCTCGGCGCCGTCGAGCAGCCCGTCACCGTCGGTGTCCGGGTTCTCGGGGTCGGTGCCGGCCTCGGCCTCCTCGGCGTCGGTGAGACCGTCGCCGTCGCCGTCGTCCGGGGCGACCACGTCGTCGGAGGCGAGGAGCGGGTCGGTGCCGCGCGCGACCTCGATGCCGTCGCCCACCCCACCGGCGTCGGTGTCGGCCTTGGTCGGGTCGGTGCCGTGGGTGTTGACCTCCTCGCCGTCGAGCAGCCCGTCACCGTCGGTGTCGGGATTCTCCGGGTCGGTGCCGGCCGCGGTCTCCTCGGCGTCGGTCAGCCCGTCGCCGTCACCGTCCTCGACGGCCGGGAAGTCGTCGCTGCCGTCGAGCGGGTCGGTGCCGCGGGTGACCTCGGCGCCGTCGGTCACGCCGCCGTCGTCGGTGTCGGCGTCCAGCGGGTCGGTCTCGTGGGTGTTGACCTCGGCCCCGTCGAGCAGCCCGTCACCGTCGGTGTCGGGGTTCTCCGGGTCGGTGCCGGCCGTGGCCTCCTCGGCGTCGGTGAGCCCGTCGCCGTCACCGTCGCCGGCGACGGGGGTGTCGTCGGCGCCGTCCAGCGGGTCGGTGCCGTTCGCGACCTCGGCGCCGTCGTCGACGCCGCCCTCGTCGGTGTCCGGCTCCAGCGGGTCGGTGCCGTGGGTCTTGACCTCCTCGCCGTCGAGCAGGCCGTCACCGTCGGTGTCGGGGTTCTCCGGGTCGGTGCCGGCCGTGGCCTCCTCGGCGTCGGTCAGCCCGTCGCCGTCACCGTCGCCGGCGACCGGGAAGTCGTCGCTGCCGTCGAGCGGGTCGGTGCCGCGGGTGACCTCGGCGCCGTCGTTGACGCCGCCGTCGTCGGTGTCGGCGTCGAGCGGGTCCGTCTCGTGGGTGTTGACCTCGGCCCCGTCGAGCAGCCCGTCACCGTCGGTGTCGGGGTTCTCCGGGTCGGTGCCGGCCGTGGCCTCCTCGGCGTCGGTGAGGCCGTCGCCGTCGCCGTCCTGGTCGGCCGGGAGGTCGTCGGTGGCGTCGTTCGGGTCGGTGCCGCGCGCGACCTCCACCCCGTCGCCGATGCCGCCGTCGTCGCTGTCGGCGTCGAGCGGGTCGGTCAGGTGCAGGTTCACCTCGGCGCCGTCGCCGAGTCCGTCGTCGTCGCTGTCGGGGTCGGCCGGGTCCGTGCCGAGCTCGAGCTCCTCGGCGTCGCTCAGCCCGTCGTCGTCGCCGTCCACGTCGACCGGCGTGTCGTCGTCGGCGGGGTCGAGCGGGTCGGTGCCGGCGCCGACCTCGGTGCCGTCGTCCACGCCGCCGTCGTCGGTGTCGGGGTCGAGCGGGTCGGTCTCGGTGGTGTTGACCTCGTTGCCGTCGTCGAGGCCGTCACCGTCGGTGTCGGCGTCGCGCGGGTCGGTGCCGAGGCCGACCTCCTCGAGGTTCGTGAGGCCGTCGGCGTCCGGGTCCTCGCCGGCGTCCGAGACGCCGTCGTCGTCGCTGTCGGCGTCGTCCGGGTCGGTCCCGGTCTCGTCGACCTCCTGCTCGTCGGTGAGGCCGTCGCCGTCGGCGTCGTCGGTCGGCGGGGCGTCGCACCCGACGCCGTCGACGGGCGCGCTGGCCGAGGCGTGCATCTCGCCCACGCCCAGGCGCACGTCGGCGACCTGGCCGACGAGGAGACCGCGCACGACCAGGTCGAGGCCCACGACGGCGTCGAGGTCGGCGTCGGCGGTGGTGCTGGTGGTCGACGTCGTGGGCGCGAAGGCCGTGACGCCCAGGCGCGCCGTCAGCACGCCCGGGATGCCCAGGGTGAAGCCGACCCGACCGTCGACGGGACGCACCGTGGTGGTCGCGCCGGCGACGGTGACCGTGACGGCCGGGTTCGAGTAGGTGGTCTGACCGGCGCCCCCACCGGCGGTCGCGGTCATCGTGACCGGGCTGGCCACCTTCACGACCGCGAGGCCGTTGAGGACCGAGACGTCGCCGACGGAGGTGCGGGTCGTGGAGCGCACGAGGTCGTCGCCGCTGGGCCGGTCGACGAGCTCGGTGGTGCTCGTGGTCTCCGACGCCGACACCTTCAGCGTGTTGAGCAGGCCGAGCACGCCGAGCACCGTCAGGTCGGCGAGCTGGGTCCGTGCGTACCCGAGGCGACGGACGCCGTTCGCGAGCGGGACGCAGGACCGGTCGTCGGTGTAGGCAGCGGCCACGTCGCCGGTGATGGCACCGACGCCGGCGACCCCCAGCCGCACCGGGAGCAGGGTGCGCTGGGCCGGGTCGGAGGACGGCGGCGCCGCGGCGGTCTCGGCGTCGCTGGGCAGCGCCGTGCCCCCGAGGGCCACGTCGAGGTTGGCGCTGCGGGCCGAGACCCGCTGCGTCGTGGTGGTGTCGGTCGTCGCGCGGGAGTGGCCGACGGTGACGCCCGCGACGCTCTCACCGAGCAGCGAGGCCTGGAGGTCGACGATGCCGCCCCGGGCCTCGGCGGCGTAGGTGGCCGGGACCGGGTCGGCCTGCGCCGGCGCGGGGACGGCGAGGGCCAGGGCGACCGCCGTGGCGAGACCGACCGCTCCGTGCAGGGCTCGTCGAGGTGGGCGGTGGGCGGGCGGCGATGAGCGCACGGGAGGTCTCCTGGGGGGATGGTCACCGTGGGGGTGACGGAGAGGTCGATCGGTGCGTGCCGTACCCGGGGACCCCGCATCCATGTACGACCGCTCCGAAACAGCCCTCTACGCTGGTGGCATGGACAAGCCCGAGATCGACTTCCCCGACTTCGAACCCCCCGCCGACCTGGTCGTCACCGACGTCGTCGAGGGCGACGGCCCCGAGGCCGCCGCCGGACAGACCGTCAAGGTCCACTACGTCGGCGTCGCCCACTCCAGCGGCGAGGAGTTCGACGCCTCCTACAACCGCGGTGAGCCGCTCCAGTTCCGCCTGGGCATCGGCCAGGTCATCTCGGGCTGGGACCAGGGTGTGCAGGGCATGAAGGTCGGCGGACGCCGCCAGCTCGTCATCCCGCCGCACCTCGGCTACGGCGACCGCGGCGCCGGTGGCGTCATCAAGCCCGGCGAGACCCTGATCTTCGTCGTCGACCTGCTCGAGGTCCGCTGACCCGACCCGGAGGCGTCCGCCGGCCGTGCGCGAGCGTGCTCGCCCGCCGGTGGACGTCGTCCGGTGCGGGCCCGGGTCCGCGCGTTCGCCCGAGGGCTCAGCCCTCGCGGGCGCCGCTCACCAGGGGAAGTCGTCAGGGGTGCTGCCGTCGCTCACGCGAGCCGACTGCGCGGCGACCGAGACCAGGTCGCCATTGACGAGCTGACGGCCGCGCCGGGTCTCGGCGGCGCCGTTCACCTTGACCTGGCCGGCGGCCAGGAGGTGCTTGGCCTCGGAGCCGGACTCGACGAGATTCGCGAGCTTCAGGAACTGGCCCAGCTTGATCGACTCGTCCTCGATCGCCACGTGCACGGGGTCTGCCATGGGATCAGTGAATCACCACCGCGATCGTGTGGATGAGCACCCCCACCAGTCCACCGACGATCGTGCCGTTGATCCGGATGAACTGCAGGTCGCGCCCGACGTGCAGCTCGATCTTCTTCGCGGCCTCCCGGCCGTCCCACTGCTCGATGGTGTGGGTGATGACGGCGGTGAGGTCGCGGCCGTAGCGCTCGACGACGAAGACCACCGCGTCGGCGGCCAGCCCGTCCAGCCGGCGGCGCAGGGCGGCGTCCTCGCCGAGGCGGGCCGAGAAGCTCGAGACCTCGGTCAGCAGGCGGGCGCGCACCGCCCCGTCGGGGTCGGCGAGCGAGGTGCGCAGCGCCCGCTGCAGCGCCTTCCACAGCGAGATCCCGGACGTGACGACCGCCGGGTGCTCCAGCAGCCGGGTCTTGAGCCGCTCGGCGCGCTCCTGGGTCGAGGGGTCCTCGAGCAGGTCGGTGGCCAGCTGGGCGAGCATCGAGTCGAGCGCCCGGCGGGCCCGGTGGTCGGGGTCGGAGCGGATGTCGCCGACCCACTTCACCATCTCGACGTGGGCGCGGGCCGACACCTTCTCGTTGAGGCTGTCGGGCGCCCACCACGGCGCGCGCTCCTCGATGACCGCCTGGACGGTGCCGGGGTTCTCCCGCAGCCAGTCGTGCAGCTCGGCGAAGAGCAGGTCGACCAGCCCGTGGTGGACGTCGTCACGCACCGCCTCGCCCAGCAGCCCGCCCAGCAGCGGGGCGATCGGCTCGTCGCGGAACCGCGGCACCAGCGCCTCGGTCACCAGGGCCTCGACGTGCTCGTCGCGCACCTTCCCGAGCGCGATGGAGGCGACCTCGGCGACCTCGTCGACCACCCGCCGCGCGTTGGCCTCCTCGCCGAGCCACTCCCCCAGCCGCGCCGACACGCCGGCGGCACCGATCCGGTCGCGGATGATCCCCTCCTGGAGGAAGTTCTCCCCGACGAAGTCCTCCAGACCACGCCCGAGGTCGTCCTTGCGGCGCGGGATCAGCGCGGTGTGCGGGATCGGCAGGCCGAGGGGGTGGCGGAACAGGGCCGTCACGGCGAACCAGTCGGCGATGGCGCCGACCATCGAGGCCTCGGCGCCGGCGTTGACGAAGCCGAGGAAGCCGTCGCGGTCGAGCGTCACGGCGTAGACGACGGCGGCGAGGACGAGCAGCGACAGGGCCACCGCCCGCATCCGGCGCAGGGCCCGCAGCCGGAGGGCGTCGGCCGCCGGGTCGGCGGCGAGCGCGGGCACCGGCGCGGTCCGGGGCGGCGTCCCGGGCGCGGGTCCGGGCGCGTCGTCCCGGAAAGCAGTGGTCGGCATCGGCCCATCCTTGCGCAGTCCTGGGCGTCCGTCGTGGGAGGCTTGCCCCCATGCCCGAGAGCCGCACCGTCATCACCTTCGGCACGTTCGACGTCTTCCACGTCGGCCACCTCCGCGTCATCCAGCGGGCCGCCGAGCTCGGTGACCGGCTGGTCGTCGGTGTCTCGGCCGACGAGCTCAACCTGCGCAAGAAGGGCCGTGCGCCCGTCTTCAGCCAGGCCGAGCGACTGGCGATCGTGGCGGCGCTCAAGCCGGTCGACGCGGTGTTCGTGGAGGAGAGCCTCGAGCTCAAGCGGCACTACATCACCGAGCACGCCGCCGACGTGCTGGTGATGGGCGACGACTGGGCCGGGCGCTTCGACGAGTTCGAGGACATCTGCGAGGTCGTCTACCTCCCGCGCACGCCGGCCATCTCCACCACGGCGCTGATCGAGAAGATCTCCGCCGGCAGCTGACCCGCACCGCCCGCACCACCCGTACCCCGACCGGGACCTTCCCCCACCGACTCGGAGCCTTCCCCTTGATGCGTCACCGTCCCCTCTCCACCGCGCTCGCGCTCGTCGTCGCGACCCTGGCCACCGCACTCGCCGCGCCGCCGTCCACGGCGGCGCCCGGTGGCACGACCGCCGTGGCGTCCGCCCCCGCTGCCCCCGCGGCCGACCCCGGCCCCGCAGCCGGAGGCGCGGAGAGGGACACCACCGTGCTCGTCCGCGCCACCGACGCCCTCGGCGGTGGCGGTGCCACTCGCGCGGACCGGCCCGACGCGACGCTGGCCCTGCGCGACCTCTTCCTCGCCCGGGCCCGGCTCGGCGAGGTCGGCGACCGGTTCGCCGGCGGGCTGCTCGCCCGGCCGACCGACGGCGACCGCGACCCGTACGCCGACGGCTACTCCGCCCGACAGCGGCAGCGCTGCGGCGCGAAGGTCTGCGTGCACTGGGTGAACCGCACCGAGGACCGGGCGAGCCGGGCGTGGGTCGACACGACGCTGCGGGTGATGGGCAAGGTGTGGAAGCACCACGTCCGCACGCTCGGCTACCGCCCGCCGGCACCGGACGGCCGCCGGGGCGGCAACGCCCTGTTCGACGTCTACCTCAAGGACCTGGGCAGCAAGGGCGTCTACGGCTACTGCGCTCCCGAGCGGAAGGTGCCCGGCGAGTCCAAGCAGGCCAGCGGCTTCTGCGTCCTCGACAACGACTTCGCCCGCGAGCAGTTCGGACGCCGTCCGCTCGAGACGCTCCGGGTCACCGCCGCCCACGAGTTCTTCCACGCGATCCAGTTCGCCCACGACTTCGGTGAGGACCCGTGGCTGATGGAGTCGACGGCGACCTGGATCGAGGGCCGCTTCGCCGCCCGGGTCGACGACAACCGCATCTACCTGCCCTACGGGCAGCTCGGCCGACCCGGCACCTCCCTCGACCTCTACGAGCCCAGCGGCTACGCCCACTACGGGAACTGGACGTTCTGGGAGTTCCTCGCCGCCCGGCTCGGCCCCGACGTCGTCCGCGACGTCTGGTGGCGCGCCGGGACCGGCGGCCGGATGCCCGACGACTACTCCACCCAGGCCCTGCGCCGGGTGCTGGCCGACCACGGCGGCCTGCGACGCCGGTTCGCGGCCTACGCCGCCGGCAACACCATGCCCGCCCGCACCTACCCCGAGGGCAGCGCCTACGCCGCCGCGCCGGTCACGACCCGCCGGGTGACGGCGTCCCGCCCCCGCGTGCGGCTGGCGCCCCGCATCGACCACCTCAGCTCGCGCTCGGTGGTGCTGCGCCCCGGCCGGTCGCTGGCCCGGCGCTGGCGGCTCGAGGTGCGCATCGACGGGCCGGACGCCGTCCGGTCACCGGCCGCGCTCGTCACGGTCCGGCGCGCCGACGGCTCCGTGCAGCGCCGTCAGGTCCGGCTGGACCGCACCGGGGCCGGGCGGATGCGCGTCGCGTTCGGCCGCCGGGCGGTGCGGACGGTGACCGTCACCCTGGCCAACGCCTCGACCAGGGTCCTCTGCGACACCGGCACGTCGCTCGCCTGCCAGGGCTCGCCCCTCGACGACCGGGTGCGCTTCCGCACGACCGCCGTGGCCGTGCGGCGCTGAGCCGGCCGCCACGAGCGCGGCCCGCCGGCCCTGTCGCGGGGCCGTCCCTCAGGCCAGGTGGTGGACCTCCTGCAGCTCCGCGACCGGGGTGTCGAGGCCGACCTGGCGGGCCTTGAGCTGGAGCGCGAGGTAGAGCGAGTAGTGCCGGGACTGGTGCAGGTTGCCGCCGTGGAACCAGAGGCCGTCCTGCTGCGTGGGCTTCCACATGTTGCGCTGCTCGCCCTCCCACGGGCCCGGGTCCTTCGTGGTGTCGGAGCCGAGGCCCCAGCACCGGCCCACGGTGTCGGCGACGTCCTGGCTGATGAGGTCGGCGGCCCAGCCGTTCATCGACCCGTAGCCGGTGGCGTAGACGACCAGGTCGGCCGGCAGCTCGGTGCCGTCCTCGAGCACGACGGCGTCCTCGGTGAGGTGGCTGACCTGGCCGTGGGCGAGCTTGACGTGACCGTCGGCGACGAGGTCGGCGGCGCCGACGTCGATGTAGTAGCCGGAGCCGCGCCGCAGGTACTTCATGAACAGTCCCGAGCCGTCGTCACCCCAGTCGTGGCGGAAGCCGGAGGCCTCGAGCCGGGCGTAGAAGTCGGCGTCCTTCGCGGCCATCGCCTCGTAGGCCGGGATCTGGAACTCGTGCATGATCCGGTACGGCAGCGAGGCGAAGATGAGGTCGGCCTTCTCGGTCGTGACACCGGCGGCCAGGGCCCGCTCCGAGTAGAGGTCGCCGAGGCCGTGCTCCATGAGGGAGTCGCTCTTGACGATGTGGGTCGAGGAGCGCTGGACCATCGTGACGTCGGCGTCGCCCTCCCAGAGCGCACCGCAGATGTCGAAGGCGCTGTTGTTGCTGCCCACCACCACGCACCGCTTGCCCCGGTAGGCGTCCGGCCCGGGGTGGGCCGAGGAGTGGTGCTGGTCGCCGCGGAAGACGTCCCGGCCCGGCAGGTCCGGCACGTTCGGCTTGCCGGACATCCCGGTCGCGAGCACCAGCTGCTTCGGGCGCAGCGTCAGGGGACGGCCCTCACGCTCGACCTCGACGGTCCACTCCTGGGTCTCCTCCGACCAGCTGGCCGACGTGGCGGTCGTGGAGGACCAGTACGGCACCTCCATGACCTTCACGTAGGACTCGAGCCAGTCGCCGACCTTGTCCTTCGGCGTGAAGACCGGCCAGTTGTCGGGGAACTTCAGGTACGGCAGGTGGTCGTACCAGACCGGGTCGTGCAGGCACAGGCTCTTGTAGCGGTTGCGCCACTGGTCGCCCGGGCGCGGGTGCTTGTCGATCACCAGGCTCGGGACGCCGAGCTGGCGCAGCCGCGCGCCGAGCGCGATGCCGCCCTGGCCGCCGCCGAGCACGAGGACGTAGGGCTGCTCGGTCGACCCGAGCGACTCCGCCTCCTCCTGGCGGCGCTCGAGCCACGTCGTGCGGTCGCGGGTCGCGCCGTGCACCGCACCGGGGGGACGCCGGGTGCCGCGCGGCTCCTCGTGGCCGCGGAGCTCGTACAGGGTCGTCAGGAGGGTCCACGCCCGGTCCCGGCCGTCCTCCTCGCGCAGCCGGACCAGCCCGCGGCCACGGCCGACCGCGGTCTCGAAGTCGAACCACGCGGTCAGCACGCCGTCGGCCTCGTCGGCCGGCTCGGCGAGCGCGAGCTCCGTCGGGTCCGTGCGGTCGAGGGTCTCCTCGAGGCGCGCCGCGACGCCCTCGCGGTCCTCGACGGTGGCGATGTTCCAGGTGAAGGCGACCAGGTCGCGCCAGAAGCTGGTGGTGGCGAAGTGGTCGGCCGCCGCGGCCACGTCCCGCCCGCGGAGGGCGGCCTCGAACGAGGTGAGCCAGGCCGTGGCGCGCTCGTCGGGGGTGCGCGTCGCGCTGGCGGCATCGATCGTCTGCGTCATGTGACCCAGCACACACCGTGCGCGCCGCTCCGGACAGCGTTGCAGCCGATTGCACCGGCGTCCGCGGGCCAACGCCCCCGCAACCTCGGGGGTGCACACTGACGTGAGCACCACCACAGGAGGTCGCATGACGGCGTACGGCGCGGTCGAGCCGGGCACCGACCTGTCGGTCCGCGCCCGCGAGCTCCAGCGGGTCCACGACGCCGTCCTCGCCGGGAGCCGACCCGACGCGCGGCCGCGCCCGGTGGTCGCCCGCTCGTGGTCGCGCGTGCTGGCCCTGGGTCTCGACCCGGACCGCGCCAACCTGCGCGACCCCCTCCCGGCCGACGACGTCGAGCGGCGACGTCGGGCCTCGCCGCTCGCGCTGGTGGTCGACGAGCTCCGCCGGGTGCTGACCAGCGTGGCGGACGCCTCGGTGTTCCTCGTCGTGGTCTGCGACGCCGACGGCGTGATCCTGTGGCGCGAGGGCTCGGCCCGGGTGCGCCTGCAGGCCGACCACCTCGGCTTCGCCGAGGGCGCCACGTGGACCGAGCAGCGGGTCGGCACGAACGCGATCGGCACGGCGCTGGCCGAGGCGGCCCCGGTGCAGCTCTTCTCCGCCGAGCACTTCGAGCGGCAGCAGGTCCCCTGGTACTGCACCGCCCACCCCCTCCACGACCCCCGCACCGGCGAGCTGCTCGGGGTGGTCGACGTCAGCGGCCCGGCCCTCACCCTGCACCCGGCGCTGGGCTCGCTCGTGGAGAGCGCGGTGCGCCTCGCGGAGGGCGCGCTGCACCGCCACCACCGCGACGGGCTCGACCGGCTGCGTCGCGAGGCGGCCCCGCTGGTGGGCAGCGGTCCGCTGCTCGTGGTCGACGACCACGGCTGGGTGGCCCACCACGAGGGGCTCGCGGCACGCGACCGGATCGAGGCGCCGAGTCCCGACCGGCCGGTCGCCGTCCCCGGCCTCGGGCTCTGCGTGCCCGAGCGGCTGGGCCGCGGCTGGCTGGTGCGCCCGAGCGGCGGCGCCGTGCGCGTGACCGCCCGGTTGCACCCCGACGGCGTCCTCGACGTCGTCGCGGGCGACCGGTCGTGGCGCGCCACGCTCACCCGCCGGCACGCGCAGATCCTCACCCACCTGGCCGGCGCGGGGCCGCGCGGGCTCGACGCGTGCGCGCTCAGCGTCCTGGTGCACGGCGACGCCGAGCACGTCGTCACCGCGCGCGCGGAGGTGTCCCGGCTGCGACGCGCGGTGGGGGCGCTGGTCGCGACCGGGCCCTACCGGCTGGCCGACGGCGTCCGCCTCGAGGTCGTGGGCGACGTCCCGTAGCGACGGGCTAGTCCCCCGCGGTCGCGAGCACGCGCGCGACCGCGGCGGCCACGGCGCGGGCGAGGTCGGCCGGGGTGTCGTCGTCCGGCTCGGCGACGATCTCGTCGACCACGCCCAGCCCGGCGAGCTCGGTGGCGCGGACCCGCTGCGCGGTGGCCATCTCGGCGGCGTGCTCGGTGTCGCCGTGCACGATCACGCTCGCCCCCTCGGGCGGCAGCGGGGAGAGCCAGGCGTGCTCGGTGGCCACCACGGTCGCCGCCGGCAGCAGGGCCAGGGCACCGCCGCCGCACCCCTGGCCGAGGATCACCGACACCGTCGGCACCGACATCGTGGTGAGCGTCGCGATGCAGCGCGCGATCTCACCGGCGATCGCCCGCTCCTCGGCGGTCACCGACAGCTCGGCGCCCGGGGTGTCGATCACCGTGACCAGCGGCAGGCGCAGCTCGTCGGCGAGCCGCATCGCGCGGCGTGCCTCGCGCAGCGCGCCGGGACCCAGCGGGGTGGAGTCGCCCTGCCGCTCGCGGTCCTGGCCCACCACGACGCACGGCTGCCCGTCGAGCCGGGTGAGGGCCACCAGCACGGCGTGGTCGCGCTCGCCCTCGTCGGTCCCGCGCAGCCGCACGGTCCCCGCGGCGCCGTACCGGATGAGGTCACGGACGCCGGTGCGACCGGGCTCGCGGGTGCGCCGGATCGACTCCCAGGCGCTGCCGCCGGGCGCGGGCGCGGCCGTCCGCCGAGGCAGCTCGGGCGCCCGCGCCGGGTCGACGAGGACGCCGAGGGCCAGGTCGACCAGGGCCGGGAGGTCCTCGGGCCGCACGACGGCGTCGATGACGCCCTTGTCGGCCAGGTTCTCCGCCGTCTGGACGTCGGGCGGGAACGGCTCACCGCGCAGCGCCTCGTAGACCTTCGGGCCGAGGAAGCCGACCAGCGCGCCGGGCTCGGCGACCGTGACGTGGGCGAGGGAGCCCCACGAGGCGTAGACGCCGCCGGTGGTGGGGTGACGCAGGTAGACCAGGTAGGGCAGCCCCGCGGCCCGGTGCTCCATGATCGCCCGCGAGATCGAGGCCATCTCGACGAACGCCGGCGTGCCCTCCTGCATCCGGGTGCCCCCGGACGCGGTGGTGGCCAGCAGCGGCAGACCCTCGGCCGTCGCCCGCCGGACCGCGGCGGTGATCCGGTGGGCCGCGGCCCGGCCGATCGAGCCGGCGAGGAAGCCGAACTCGTTCACCACCACCGCCACCGGACGCCCGCGCATCCGGGCGCGGCCGGTGATCACCGACTCGTCGGTGCCCGCCCTGAGCGCCGCGGCCCGCAACGCGTCCTGGTAGGCGGGCGGGTGGCCGGAGATGTCGATCGGCTCGTCCCAGGACTCGTACGAGCCGTCGTCGAGCACCAGGTCGAGCAGCTCGTGGGCGCTCCAGCGGTGCCGGGTCGCGGTGCTCACGGTGCCCCGTCGAGCCAGGCCCGGATGGCGTCGCCGTGCTGGTCGAGCACCGGCGGGGCGGCGTGGTCGCAACGGGTCGTCTCCGTCCCGGCGTCCTCCCCCTCCGAGCCGGCGAAGAAGCGCAGCGGCGGGCCGGGCAGCGTGATCGGGCCGAGGCTGGCGTGCTCGACGTCGACGAGCAGCCCCTGGCTGCGGGTCTGGTCCCACTCGTAGACCTCGTCGAGGCTGCGGACCTTGCCGGCCGGCACGCCGATCTCGGCCAGCCGGACGAGGAGGGGCTCGGCGTCCCAGTCGGCGAAGACCGACTCGACGAGCTCCACGACGCGCTCGCGCGCCGCGGCCCGCTCGGGGTTGGTCGCCAGGCCGTCGGCGTCCGGGTCGAGGTCGAAGCCGGCGCAGAAGCGCCGCCACAGGCCCTCGCTGCCCAGCGCGATCTGGACGGCGCCGTCGCGGCAGCGGAACAGCCCGTACGGCGAGATCGACGGGTGGTGGTTGCCCTGCGCGCGGCCGACCTCGCCGGCGACGGTCCACCGGGTCCCCTGGAAGGCGTGGACGCCGACCACGGCGGCCAGCAGCGAGGTGCGGACGACCTGCCCGCGGCCGGTGCGGGCGCGCTCGTGCAGGGCGGCCAGGACGCCGTAGGCGCCGTACATCCCGGCGAGCAGGTCGGCGATCGGCGTCCCGACGCGCTGGGGGTCGGCCGGCGAGGAGCCGGTGAGCGACATCAGGCCGGCCTCGCCCTGGGCGATCTGGTCGTAGCCGGCCCGGCCACCCTCCGGCCCGTCGTGGCCGAAGCCGGTGATCGACAGCACGACGAGCCGGGGGTTGCGCCGGGTCAGGTCGTCGATGCCGAGGCCGAGCCGCTCCAGGACGCCGGTGCGGAAGTTCTCGACGAGCACGTCGGCGCGGTCGACGAGCCGGAGCAGCAGGTCGCGGTCGCCCTCGTCCTTGAGGTCGAGGGTGATCGACTCCTTGTTGCGGTTGGCCGAGAGGAAGTAGGTCGCCTCGCGCGAGCCGGGCTCCCCCACGAACGGCGGCCCCCACCCGCGGGTGTCGTCGCCGCTGCCCGGCGCCTCGACCTTGATCACCCGGGCGCCCTGGTCGCCCAGCATCATCGTGGCGTGCGGGCCGGCGAGGGCCCGGCTGAGGTCCACCACGAGCACGTCCTGCAGCGGTCCGCCGGACCCGTGGCCCGCCCCCGGTGTCGATCCCGGTGCCGGTGTCGGTGTCGTCATCGCCGTCACCAGCCCGGCAGCACGAGCATCGCCCACACGAGCAGCGGTCCGGCGAGGACCACCACCACGCTGTAGGTGAGGATCTGCTTGTAGTAGACGGGCTCGGTGATCGAGTCGGGCTTGTTGGCCAGCATCAGCGCGCCGTTGGTCGAGAACGGGCTGACGTCGACGATCGTCGAGCTCACCGCGAGGGCCGCGACGAAGAGCGCCGGGCTGATCCCGCCGTCGGCGATGAGCGGCAGACCGATCGGGATGATCACCGGCAGCAGCGCGGTCGAGGAGGCGAAGGCCGAGACGACGCCTCCGACGTAGCAGAGGACGAGGGCGCCGACGGCGGCCACGCCGAGGCCGGCGGCCCAGTTGCCGACGAACTCGGGCGACCCGGCCGCCTGGAGGATCGCGGCGTAGGTGCTCACGCCGGCGACGAGGAGGACGGTGGGCCAGGCGACCTGCTTGATTGCGTCCTTGTGCTCGTCGGGCGAGAGCATCGCGAGGAGCACGGCGGCGGTGATGGCGACGAAGCCGATGTTCTTGTCGAAGGTGAGTGCGATGGCCGCGACGGCCACGAACGCGACCAGGGTCAGCAGGCGGTCGGTCCGCATCCCGAGGGCCTGGGTGGTGCCGGTCGCGGTGGCACCGGTGCCGCGGGCGGTCACGCCGGCGCCGCCGCGGTGGAGGTCCTCGCTGAGGGTGTCGGGGTCGTTCGGGTCGATCCGCAGGCCGATCAGCTTGCGACCGCCGAGCACGACGAACAGCACGACGGCCAGGGCGAGGTTGATGAGCAGGCTCGAGAGGAAGATGGTGATCTCGGCGTTGGGGAGGCCCTCGTCGGCCATGATCGAGTTGGTCAGCGAGCCGTAGATGCTGATCGGCGAGAACCCGCCGGCCTGCGCGCCGTGGACGACGAACATGCCCATCATCAGCGGGCTGATGCCGTAGCGGCCGGCGAAGCCGAGCGCGATCGGACCGATGATGGCGCACGCGGCGGGGCTGACCGCGCCGACGCCGGTGAGGACGGCCGTCACGGCGAACATCACCCACGGGATGAGCACGACCCGTCCCCCGACCACGTGGACGGCGCTGGCGACGATGAGGTCGACGGTGCCGTTGTTGCGGGCGATCGCGAAGAGGTACGTCACGCCGATGATCGTCAGGATGAGGTCACCGCTGACCCCGGCGAGGATCTCCTTCTCGGTCAGGTCGAGCGCGTACATGCCGACGAGCCAGGCCGCCACGTAGCCGAGCGCGCCCATGTTGATCGGCAGCACGGTGCCGATCGCGAACAGGGCGACCAGGGCGAGGATCGCCACCCATTCCGGTCCCATCAGGTTCCTCCATCCGGCCGGCTCGACCCGACATCGGCGTGATGTCGGTCACCCGGCTCAGTGGCCTAGCCAATAGGTCACCGAGTCTCCTTGTCAATAGCCCTGTGTGAACTAGGATGCGCCTGTGACTGCCTCCGAGTTCCCGGCGCGCCTGGCCCGGGTCCGCCTCTACGAGCAGGTCGCCGAGCAGATCACTCGGTGGATCGGCGACAACGGCCTGCGCGCCGGCGACCGGTTGCCGCCCGAGCGCGACCTCGCGACGCGGCTCGGGGTCAGCCGGGCCACGCTCAGCCAGGCCCTGGTCGCGCTCGAGGTCATCGGCGTCGTGGTCGTGCGCCACGGCGACGGCACCGTGGTCACCGAGGCCGCCACCGGGCACGCCCGGATCAGGGAGGCGATCCGCGACCACGCCGACCGCCTGCCCGAGGTGATCGAGACCCGCGACGCCCTCGAGACCAAGCTCGCCGCACTGGCCGCCCGCCGTCGCAGCGAGGCCGACCTGGACGCCATCGACGCCGCGCTGGCGTTCATGGCCGCCGACGTCGACCACGGTGGCCGCGGCGTCGAGGGCGACGAGCGCTTCCACGCCGCCGTCACCGCGGCCGCGCACTCCCCCCTGCTCGCCCGGCTCATGGCCGAGATCTCCGACCTGATCCGCGAGACCCGCATCGAGTCGCTCGGGCAGCCCGGCCGGCCGCGCGCGTCCCTCGTCGGCCACGGCGCGATCGCCGAAGCGATCCGGGCCGGCGACCCCGACGCCGCCGCCCGCGCGATGCACGAGCACGTCGAGATGGTCAGCGACGTCGCCGTCCTGCGGCCCGAGGCCGAGTCGGCCTAGGCCCTCGACGCCGTCGATGTCGTCCCTGGAGATCCTCGCGGTCCTCGCCGCCGGGCTGGGCGGCGGCATCCTCACCTCGACCGTCGGGGTGGCGTCGCTGCTGACCTTCCCGGTGCTGGTCGCGGTCGGCCTGCCCCCCGTGGTCGCGAACGCCAGCAACACCGTCGGGATGACACCGGGTGGTCTCAGCGGCTCGTTCGGCTACCGCCGCGAGCTGCGCGAGCACCCCCGCCTGACCGCCGTGGTCACGGCCACGTGCGCGGCGGGCGCCGCACTCGGGGCGACGCTGCTGCTGGCCCTGCCGGCCGGCGTCTTCGAGTCGGTCGTGCCCTGGCTGATCCTGGCCACCTGCCTGCTGGTCGGCGCGACGCCGCGGATCTCGCGCTGGCTCCGCAGCCGTCAGGGTGCCGACGCCGCGCCCCGCACCCGCCCCTCGCCGGTGACCACGGCGTTCTGCACGGCGACCGGCGTGTACGGCGGCTACTTCGGCGCCGGGTCCGGCGTGATGATGCTGGCGGTGCTCGGCCTCGGCACCGACGTCGAGCTGCGCGTCCTCAACGGGCTCAAGACCCTCGCGGTGACGGCGAGCAACGTCGTGGCCACCGTGATCTTCCTCCTCGTCGCCGAGCTCGACTGGCTGGCCGTCGGCCTGCTCGCCGCCGGGTCGGTGGTCGGCGGCTACGCCGGGGCGCACATCGGCCGGCACCTGCCGGCGACCCTGCTCCGGTTCCTCATCGTCGCCGCTGGGATCCTGGCCTTCGCGCTGCTCCTGTGACGTCGCCCGCGCCCGGCCGGGACACGGCGCCGATGCTCACCCCCGCTCGGCGCGGGGCCCCGGGCGTCGCGGCACGGCGGCGTCGAGCGCGCCGGGCGGCAACCGGTACAGGCGGGTCAGCAGGTCGCGCGCGGCCCGCCCCGGCACGGCCCGGCCGGCCTCCCAGGAGCGGACCGCGGCCACCGACCTCCCGGCGGCGGCGGCGACGTCGGCCTGGCGCAGGCCGCTCCAGTCCCTGAGGTCGCGCAGCACGCGGGGCAGCTCGCCCGGGACCCAGGTGTCGGGGCGCAGGCCCACGGGCGCCGGGACGGCGTACCACCCGGCCACGGTCGCCACGTCGACCCCGAGGACGGCGGCCAGGCGCCGCTGGTGGATCCACCGCGGCGCCCGACCGGCCTCCCAGCAGCCGACGAGGTGGCGCGAGACGCCGACCGACTCGGCCAGCAGCCGTTGGGAGAGGCCGCACCGGTGCCGCGCGGCCCGCAGCGGGCCGCGCGGCCGGGGCGCGGTCGCCGGCGTCCGGACCAGCAGGTCGACCAGGGCCGAGCGCGGGACGTCCTCGAGCCCGGGGATCCGGGCCAGGCGCGGCACCAGCGTCAGCGGCATGCCGACCCGCCCGGCCTCCCAGTTGAAGACCGTCGAGACCGGCACGTCGAGCTCGCTCGCCACCCGGCTGGCCGCCAGGTCGCCGCGGCGCCGCAGCTCCCGGAGCCCGGTGGCGCGGGTGCGCTCGGCCGGCGCCGGCGCCGGGCGCCGGGCGTCGAAGAACTCCGCCACCAGCGCGGGCTCGGTCGAGAGCACGCGGGCCAGCCCGGTGATCTCGGCCGGGCCCGGCAGGCGTTCGCCCCGCTCCCAGCGCAGCACGGTCGTGGGGTGCACCCCCACCACGTGCGCGACGTGGCGCGTCGACAGACGCAGCTCGGCGCGGCGGGTCCGCAGGTCGGTCGTCGCCGCCGGGCCGGTCATCTCAGGACGTGCTGGAGAAGGCGGCGTCGAACGCGGCCGAGGGCGGGTCGAAGGCCAACCGACGCACGAACTCCAACGCCTCCGGAGCCCCCACCAACCGGTCCATCCCCGCGTCCTCCCACTCCACCGAGATCGGACCCTGGTACCCGATCGTGTTCAACATCCGGAAACACGCCTCCCACGGCACGTCCCCGTGCCCGGTCGAGACGAAGTCCCACCCCCGCCGCGGATCGGCCCACGGCAGGTGCGACCCCAACCGACCATTACGACCATTGCCCACCTGACGCTTCGCGTCCTTGCAGTCCACGTGGTAGATCCGATCCCGGAAGTCCCACAAGAACCCCACCGGATCCAGGTCCTGCCACACGAAGTGACTCGGGTCCCAGTTCAACCCGAACGCCGGACGATGACCGATCGCCTCCAACGTCGCCACCGTCGTCCAGTAGTCATAAGCAATCTCCGAGGGATGCACCTCGTGGGCAAACCGCACCCCGCACTCGTCGAAGACATCCAGGATCGGGTTCCACCGATCCGCGAAGTCGCGATACCCAGCCGCCACCATCTCCTCGGTCGCCGGCGGGAACATCGCCACGTACTTCCAGATCGCCGAACCCGTGAACCCCACCACCGTGTCCACACCCAGGCGCTGCGCGGTACGCGCGGTCAGCTTCATCTCCTCCGCCGCGCGCTGGCGCACCCCCTCGGGGTCGCCGTCACCCCACACCCGGCTCGACAAGATCGCCTCGTGACGCCCGTCGATCGGGTCATCACAGACCGCCTGACCCTTCAGGTGGTTCGAGATCGCATGCACCTTCAGCCCGTACTTCTCCAGCAGGTCGAGCTTGCCCTGCACGTAGGCGTCGTCCTCAGCCGCCTGCCACGGATCGAGGTGATCACCCCAACACGCGATCTCGAGGCCCTCATACCCCCACCCCGACGCCAGCCGAGCCACCTCCTCGAACGGCAGATCGGCCCACTGGCCGGTGAACAACGTGATCGGACGGGGCATCAGAGTTCCTCTCTTGGAACGGACAGGTCGGGTGTTCGTGTGGTGCATCGGCCGGATGGTGCACCGGCCGGTGCGACCCGGGCCGGGACGGAGCGTGCTGTCCCGGCGCCGGGCCGCGGGAAGCGACGCCCCAGAGGGCGTCGCTCCCCCGTCGCCGCCAGGGACCCGACCACCGGCCGGCCCACCGGGCCGAACCTGCGGACGGTCGGTTCCGGCACCTCTCGGTGCCGGGCGGCCGGGTCCCCGACGACGAACGTCTCCTCGTGTCTCCCGGCGCCTAGAGCTGGTTCCTCAGCTGGCGCGCGAGGTCGGTGAGGGCAGCCTTCGCCGGGGCGTTGCCGACCCCGGTCGCGAGGCTCCGGAAGCGCGTCAGGGCCTGGCGGGCCTCACGCACGTCACCGCGCTTGTCGGCACGCTGCGCGGCGGTCAGCTCGTTCTTGAGCTTCTTGCCGAGCTGCGCGCTGACCTTGTTCTCGCGGTCGAGCCGGTTGACCAGCTGCTTGCCACCGGCGTACGTGGCGACCACCCGGAAGGTGATCGTCCGCGCCTGCTGGTTGCCGGCCTTGTCGGTCACCGTGACCACCAGTCGGTGGGTACCGGTCCGCAGCGACAGGGCGTCGATGCGGGTCGGGGACCCGACGACCTTGCCGTCGAGACGGATGACCCGCTGGGCGATGCCCGAGGTCGCGTCGGACGTGGTGGTCCGGGCGGTGCGGGTGGCGGCCACGTTCATCACGAGCCCGTTGGTGATGCCCTTGACGCTCAGGGTCGGCGCGGTCGCGTCGAGCTTGATCGTCGTGGTCACGACCTCCGAGACCGTGCCGGCCGCGTCGGTCGTCCTGGCCTGCACCCGGGTGGTGCCGTCCGCGGTCACGCGGAACGGAGCCGAGTACGTCGTCCAGGCGCCGGTGCCGAGGCGGTACTCGGTGCTCAGCGCACCGTCACCACCGGCCCCCGCGAGGGTGACCGTCACCGGGGAGGTGTACCAGCCGCCACGTCCGTTCGGCGCCGCGGGCGACGTCGTCGTGGTGACGGTGGGCAGCACCGGCTCCTCGGTCTCCGGGACGACGACCACGAGCTCGTCGGTCGTCTCGTTGCCCGCGGCGTCGGTGGCGGTGTAGGTCACCACGTGGGTGCCGGCCTCGGTGATCTCGAACGGCCCGTCGTACTCGGTCTCGGCACCGTCGTCCACCGTGTAGGTGAGCGAGGTGACCTCGACGTCGTCGGTGGCGTCGAGCACCACGGTTCCGGGACCGGTCAGGTCGAGGTCGATGCAACCGATGATCGCGCCCTCGCGGTGCAGGGCGAGCAGGCCGCCCTCGACCCGCGGTGCCCACGCGACGGTGGCCTCCGCGTAGGACGTGCCGTCGGCCGCCGCCTTGATCCGCGGCTCGCCCGAGCCTGCGACCCAACCGGGGTTGGTCGGCCACAGCTCGTTGGGCGGGGTGCCGGCGCCGTCCGGGTCGTCACGGTAGTGACCCTCGAACCCGCCACAGGTCTCACCGACGTGCAGGTGCGACTCGTAGGACTGCGTGGGGTCGAGACCGGTGAGCGACATCTCCACGGTCGTGGTGTAGCCCGCGCCGTCGACGTCGGAGACCAGGGTGGCCTCGCCGCCGATGCCGCTGCTGGCCTGGTCGACGAGCGTGCCGGCGTAGGAGCCGAGCACGGTGACGCCGACCTCGGGAGCGGTGACGTCGCCGTCCTCGCCCTCGACCACCACGGTGGTGGTGCCGGTGGCCGAGACGTTGCCGGCCACGTCGACGGCGCGGTAGCGCACGACGTAGGTGCCGGGCTCGTCGTAGGACAGGGCGGCGGTGTAGGCCGTCCACGTCGTGGCGTCGCCGACCTGGTACTCGATGCGCGCGACGCCGGAGGTGGCGTCGGTGGCCGCGAGCGTCACGGTCTTCGTCTCGGTCCCCGCCTGGGTGGCGGTGACCGTCGGGACGACGGTGTCGACCTTGATCGTCTGGGACTTGGTGTCCTCGACGTTGCCCGCGGTGTCGGTCGAGCGGAACTCGACCAGGCGCTCGCCCTCACCGGTCACGGAGACCGCGGCGGTGTACGGCGTCCAGGCGCCGCCGGCGATGCGGTACTCGGTCGAGGCGATGCCCGACCCGTCCGCGCCGTCGGTGGCGGCCAGGGTGAACGACGGACGCGTGGTGTACCAGCCGGCCTGGCCGGTGGCTGCCGCGATGTCGAGCGTCGTCGTGGGCGCCGCGGTGTCGGTCGGCTCCTCGCCACCCGGCTCGCACGCGGCGTCGGAGCCGAGCGTGAACCAGTCGAACGTGGCGGTGATGCCGGCGCCGGCGGTGGTGTTGGCCGCCGCCAGCAGACCGATGCGGGGGTTCGAGATGCCGGTCAGGTCGTAGCCCGCCGCCATCTCGGTCCAGGTCTCGCCGTCGGAGCTGTAGGACCCGATGACGTCGGTGCCGTTCTCGCTCGCCAGGCGCAGCCAGACGGTGGTCGGGAAGTCGGCGCCGAGCCCCGAGGAGTTGGTCTCGGTCGCCGTGGCGCCCACCTCCTTCGCGGTCTGGATGATGTTGGACCCGGCGTCGGGCTGGTCGCTACGGCCCTGGAAGACGTGCTTGATGTAGTTGTCGTCGTCGCCGTAGAGCAGCAGCCCGGCCGACTGGTAGGACCGGTTGATCGGGGCGCTGACCTTGGTGGTGGCCACGAACGGGCCGTCGGGGAGGTCGGTGAGGACCAGGTCCCGTGCGGTGTTGGTGGTCTGGTACAGGTCGGTGCTCTCGAGCGGGATCGAGACCGAGCCACCGGAGACCGTGAGGTTCCCGCTGGGCCGGACGGTGCTCCAGCTCGTGCTGAGCGCGTTGCCGTCGAACTGGTCGACGACGCAGCCCGGGTCGGTCTGGCACCCGTCGGAGACCAGCTCGAAGGAGTCGAACTGAGCCGAGATCTGGGCGGCCTCGATGTTGTTCGCGAACGCCGTCACCCCGACCCGCGGGTTGGTGATGCCGGTGAGGTCGAAGCCTCGCGGCATCGCGACCCAGGTCGTGCCGTCGGCGCTGTACTCACCGGTGACGGCGGCGCCGTCGGTGCTGGTGAGCCGGAGCCACACGGTCGACGGGAAGGTCGCACCCAGACCGGAGGTGTTGGCCTCGTCGGCCGTGGCACCGACCTCCTTGGTGAGCTGGATGATGTTGCTCGCGGCGTCGGCGGAGGAGGAACGCCCCTGGGCGACGAGCTTGATGTAGTTGTCGTCGTCGCCGTAGATGAGCAGACCGGCCTGCTGGTACTGCCGGTTGATCGGCGCCGTCACCTTGGTGACCACCTGGAACGGACCGGCCGGCAGGTCGCGCACGACCAGGTCACCGGCGTTGTTGGTGGTCTGGTACAGGTCGGTCGCGGCCATCGGGATGGTCAGGGTCCCGCCACCGACGGCGATGTTGCCCGTCGGACGCACGACGTCCCAGGTGTCGCTCAGCGAGGTGCCGTCGAAGGGCTCGAGGCAACCCGTGTCACCGCCACCGCCGCACGGCACGGCCGTGTCGTCGGGGGTGAGGGTGAAGTAGTCGAACTCGGCCGTGATGCCGACCGACGCGGCCTGGCTGCCGAGGGTGAGGAGACCCACCTTCGGAGCGGTGATGCCGCTGAGGTCGCGCGTCCCGGTCATCTGGGTCCAGGTGGCCCCGTCGACGCTGTAGGAGAAGCTGACGACGTTGCCGTCGGTGCTGGACATCCGCAGCCACACGGTGTCCGGGAAGCTCGCACCGAGGTTGGCCGAGTTGGTCTCCGACGCCGTGGCGTTGACCTCCTTGGCGACCTGGATGATGTTGTTCGCCTTGTTCGGGGTGCTGGAGCGACCCGAGTAGACGAGCTTCAGGTAGTTGTTGTCGTCGCCGTAGATGACGAGGCCGGCCTGCTGGTAGGAGCGGGTCGCGGGCAGGGTCACCCTGGTCGTGGCCTCGAAGGCACCGGCCGGCAGGTCCTGCAGGACGATGTTCGGCGTGGTGTTGGTGGTCTGGTAGATGTCGGTCGCCGTGACGGGCACGTTGAGCGAGCCGTCGGCCACCGTCATCGTCTGGTCCACCCGGACGCTGCGGTTCCAGCGGTCGGTGTCGAGGGTGTCCCCGACGAAGTCGTCGGAGCGACCGCTGAAGCAGATGTCGACCGCCGGGCGGACGATGACCTCGAGCGTGCGGGTGGCCTTGGCCCCCCGCGCGTCGGTCGCGGTCAGCGAGACCACGTAGGTGCCCGGCGCCGTGTAGGTGTGGCTCGGGTTGGCGTCGGTCGAGGTGGTGTCGTCGCCGAAGTCCCAGGCGTAGGCGACGGGCTCGTCACCGTCGGGGTCGGCCACCGTGCTGGTGAACTCCACCGGCAGCGGCGCCTCGCCGTTCGAGGTGCTCGCGCTGATCGAGACCGTGGGCGGCTGGTTGTCGGTGATGCCCCGACCCACGAAGTCGACGAAGTTGACGTTCGCCCCGCCGGTCGTGGCGACGAAGTACAGCGGTCCGCTGGTCGCCGTCGCCCCGGTGAGGGTGGTCGTCACGTTCTGGTAGGTCTGCGCGCCACCGGTGTTCGGCACCGTGAGGGTGCCGATCGTGGTGCCGGTCGCCGAGCCCTGCCGGACCTCGAACGTCGCACCCGCGGTGGTCGAGGCCGCCCGCATGGTGATGCCGGTGATCCCGGTGAGGTTCATGACGTCCCAGCGGAACCAGTCGCCGGTCTCGACGCCGGTGACGTTCTGGCCGCCGCCGGTGTCGGTGGTCGTCTGGACGGTGACCCCGGCGGTGCCGGTCGTCGAGCCGCCGGTGCGACCGGTCTCGTCGAAGTACTCGGCCTCCTTGCGCTTGGTGTGCACGACGATGCCGTCGACGCTCGTCAGCGCGCCGGCGACGCCGGATCCGCTGTCGGTGTAGGTGGCCTTGATGGTGCCGAAGATGTTCGCGCCCACGTGGCCGGCGTCACCGGGCAGCACGAGGGTGCCGCTGCAGCCCCGGTACTGCTCGTAGTCGTGCGAGTGCTCGTCGTGGCCCAGGCCGGGCTGCACGACGACGCGCTGGCAGTCGATGGTGCCGTCCTCGGGGTCGGTGACGGTGACCTCGTAGCGCAGGGTGTCGCCGTACTCGAAGAACCCGCCGTTGAGCGGCAGGTCGAGCTTGATGGTCGGCGCGGTGTTGCCGGACACGATGTCGATGTTGGTCGTGCCGGTGCGGCCGCCGTCGTCGGTCACCGTCAGCCGCGCGGTGTAGTCGCCCGCCGCGGTGTAGGTGTAGCTGCCGGTGGGGGTCGTGGCGTCGGTGGTGCCGTCGCCGTTGAAGTCCCAGGCGTAGGTGAGGCCGGTGGCGTCACCGGTGTCGGTGTCGAAGGAGGCGGTGCCGTCGAAGGCGACGGTCAGCGGGGCCGGGCCCGACGTCTTGTCGGCGGTGGCACGGGCCACCGGGGCACGGTTGCCCTCCACGTAGTCGATCCGGTAGATGCCCGAGTCGGTGTTGTTGCCGTTGAAGCCGCTGCCCCACTCGATCATGTAGAGGGCGCCGTCCGGGCCGAACTGCAGGGCGTGCGGACGCACCATCTGCAGGTTGGGCAGGAACCGGTTGATGTCGGTGTAGTTGGTGCCGTCCTGGTTCATCTGCACGGTGAACAGGCGGCTGTTGTTCCAGTCGGCCCAGATCGCCTTGCTGTCGAAGTACGCCGGCCACTTGCGGTCGGAGTCCAGGTCGGGGTCGAAGGAGTAGGTGCCCGAGGTCATCGGGGCGCCGCTGGCGCCGATCTCCGGGGTGCTGGTGATCGTGCCGTTGTTGCTCTGCCAGATGACGGCGGCCTTCGCGGGCGGCAGGTTCGTCAGCCCGGTGTTGTTGGGCGAGTCGTTGACCGGGGCGGCGCAGTTGAACGCGGCGCCGGCGGTGCTGCTGGCGAAGTTGTAGTCGTTGTACGGCGTGTTGTTGCCCACGCAGTAGGGCCAGCCGTAGTTGCCCGGCTCGTCGAGGATGTTCCACTCGACGCGGCCGTTGGGACCACGGGTGGCGCTCACCGAGCCGGCGTCCGGGCCGTAGTCGGCGACGAGGAGGTTGTTGTTCTGCTCGTCGAGGCCGATCCGGAACGGGTTGCGGAAGCCCATGGCGTAGATCTCGGGCCGGGTCTTCTGGCCGGTGTCGGTCGCCTCGTCGAAGAGGTTGCCGGCCGGGATCGAGTAGCCGCCCGCGGCGAGGGGCTTGATGCGCAGGACCTTGCCGTTGAGGCTGTTGGTGTTCGCCGAGGTGCGCTGGGCGTCCCAGGCGGCACGGTTGGGCCGCTCGTCGATCGGCGAGTAGCCGCCGGAGTCGAACGGGTTCGTGTTGTCACCGGTGGCGAGGTAGAGGTTGCCGTCGTTGTCGAACTCCATCGACCCGCCGGCGTGGCAGCACTCGTTGCGCTGGGTCGGGACGTCGATGATCGTCGTCGCGGTGCCCAGCTGCAGGGTGTTGCCCGACATCGTGTACCGCGCGATGCGGTCGGTGGGGGTGGCGCCGGTCGGCGCGTAGTAGAGGTAGACCCAGTTGTTCGTGGCGAAGTCGGGGTCGAGGGCGATGCCCAGCAGACCGAACTCCTGGCCGGTGTAGACCGGGATCGTGCCCGCGGTCACCACGGTGCCGTTGGGCAGGATGATCCGCACGGCGCCGTTGCGGTCGACGTAGAACACGCGACCGTCCTCGGCGATGGCGAGCTCCATCGGGTTGGAGGTGTTCTCGTCGAGGGCGACCTTCTCGAAGCTCGACTCCTTCGTGGCCGAGCAGTCCGAGTCCACCACGCCGGCGGCGGTCTGGATGCCGCCCAGGATGTGGCCCAGGAACTTCGGGTCGAGGAAGGAGGCCTCGGTGTGGCCCATGCCGGTGTACCAGCTGCGGCCGCCGTCGTAGTCCTGGCACCAGGCGATCGGGTGCTCGGCACCCATCGCGCCGCCGCCGGGGGCGTACGAGGTCTCGTCCATCGAGGCCAGCACGTGCACCTTGCCGCGCGGGTTGGTGCGGAAGTTGTACCACTCGTCGGTGCGCTGCCAGCGCGGCTCGATGCCGGCGGTGGAGGGGTGCGCGGGGTCCTCGACCTTGACGGTCGCGGTGGGGGTGCCCGCCGGGTGGTTGTTGAAGTAGGTGCCGACCAGGTTGCCGTACCAGGGCCAGTCGTACTCGGTGTCCGAGGCCGCGTGGATGCCCGCGTAGCCGCCGCCGGACTGGATGTAGCGCTCGAAGGCGCTCTGCTGGCTCGGGGTCAGCACGTCACCGGTGGTGGAGAGGAAGATGACGACGTCGAAGGTGGCGAGGTTCTCGTCGTTGAAGGCCGCGCCGTCCTCGGTGGCGGTGACGGTGAAGTTGTTCTCGACGCCGAGCTTCTGGATCGCCGTCGTGGCCTCGTCGATGTTGCTGTGCCGGAAGGCCGCGGTCTTGGAGAAGACCAGGGCCTTGAAGGCGTCGCCCGCGACGTCGGCGTCGGGGTCGGCGACCCACGGCACGGCGTTGCTGGGCGGGGCGGCCTTCCTGCCGGCCTTGCCCGCGCCGTCGTCCTCGGCGGCGGGCTCGGCGGCGGCAGCAGCCGGGGCCTGGGAGGGAACCGCTGCCTGGGCAGCGGATGCGGTGAGACCGAGGCCGGCTGTGGCGCTCAGGGGTAGCAGCACGATCGTGGCCAGGGACGAGAGCAGCGCGGTGCGCGAGCCTGTCCGTAGCCGCGTGATGAGCTTCATCACGAACTCCTTCGTTGTCTAGCGGTGTGCGCTCCATGTGTCCGGGGCGGGTCCCCGGGCGTTCGGCCCCTGGTCGTGCTTGGTGCTGCGTGGTGCTGGTCGTGCGTCGTGGTGATCGGTGCGTGGTGCTGGTCTTCGGTGGGACGTGTGCGTGCGGCGCGGGGTCGGCCGGGCCCGGGGGCCCGGCCGACGTGGTCAGCGCGCGGCGAGCAGGTGGTCCATGGCGAGCTGGTCGAGCGCCTCCATGGCGACGCTGCGCTCGGCGAGCCCCTCGACGTCGTAGTCGGCCTCGCGCAGCGCCGAGAGGGGCTCCCCCGCCTCACGGGTGGGGGTCAGCAGCTCGAGGACGCCGGAGGCCTCGCACGCGGCCTGGACCTCGGGGTCGCTGCGGAACGCCTGGACGCGCTCGCGCAGGATCAGGTAGTTGCGCATGCACCCGCGGGCGGACTCCCAGACGCCGTCGGCGGCCTCGGCGCGCGGCGGCTTGAAGTCGAAGTGGACGTAGCCGTCGTAGGCCGGCCCGGCCCCGCCACCCAGCAGCGTGTCGACGGTCCAGAACGCACCGCGCAGGTTGCCCGCGCCGAAGCGCAGGTCCTGGTCGAAGCGCGGGCCGTGCTGGCCGTTGAGGTCGACGTGGAACAGCTTGTCGTGCCACATGGCCTGGGCGATGCCGTGGGCGAAGTTGAGCCCGGCCATCTCCTCGTGCCCGACCTCGGGGTTGAGGCCGACCATCTCGGGGTGCTCGAGCTCGCCGATCAGCGCCAGGGCGTGACCGATCGTGGGCAGCAGGATGTCGCCGCGCGGCTCGTTGGGCTTGGGCTCCAGGGCGAAGCGCATGTCGTAGCCCTGCTCGATGACGTACTCGCAGACCAGGTCGAGCGAGTCCTTCATCCGGTCGAGCGCGGCGGGGATGTGCTTGCTCGCCCCGTGCTCGGCGCCCTCACGGCCGCCCCACATGACGAACGTCTTGGCGCCGAGGTGGGCGGCCAGGTCGATGTTCCGCAGCACCTTGGCGGTGGCGTACCGGCGGACCTGCCGGTTGTTGGCGGTGAGCCCGCCCTCCTTGAAGACCGGGTGGCTGAAGAGGTTGGTCGTGACCATCTCGCAGACCACGCCGGTGTCGGAGAGCGCCTGCTCGAAGCGCTCGAGGGTCTTCTCGCGGGTGCCCTCGTCGGGGAGCAGGTCGTCGTCGTGGAAGGTCACGGCGGCGGCGCCGAGCTCGGCGAGGCGGTGGACGCTCTCGACCGGGTCGATCGGGGCACGGCTCGCGGGGCCGAAGACGTCGACGCCCTCCCATCCCACGGTCCAGAGGCCGAAGGAGAACTTGTCCTCGGGGGCGGGCGTGTAGCGGTCGGTGGTCATGCGGTGGCTCCTGCCGGGTGCGTTGGTCTGGGCTTGTGAGGGCGCGCCTCGACACCCGGTGGCCCTGGAGGGCCACCGGAGTGTCGTGGCACGGCGTGGGGGTTGTGGGTGGAGTCGTGCCGGTCGCGGACCCGCCCTGGTGGGGCGGGTGTTCAGTGGGTCAGGACTTGAACGCGGTGGGGAGGTACTCGTCGACGTTGTCGGCGGTCACGACGGGGGCGAAGAGCTGCACGGTGCGGGGGACCTCGACCTCGACGAGGTCGGAGACGTTCTTGTCCTGGGCCAGCAGGCGGGCCAGCTTGAGGCCGTCGGCGCCCTGGGTGGAGGGGTAGATGACGGTGGCCTTCAAGACGCTGTTGCCGGCCTTGATGGACTCCATCGCCTGCTGGGAGCCGGCACCACCGATCATGGTGAACTCATCGCGGCCCGCGGCCTCGATCGCAGCGATGACGCCGACACCCTGGTCGTCGTCGTGGTTCCACAGGTAGTCCATCTTCGGCAGCGCCTGCAGCAGACCCTCAGCGGCCTCCTGGCCGGTGTCGGCAGAGAACGCGGCCTCGACCTGGTTCTCGACCTCCAGGCCACACTCGGCCAGCGCGTCGGCGAAGCCCTGGCTGCGGTCCTGGGTC
Source organism: Nocardioides sp. S-1144 (assembly GCF_005954645.2). Taxonomy (NCBI): domain Bacteria; kingdom Bacillati; phylum Actinomycetota; class Actinomycetes; order Propionibacteriales; family Nocardioidaceae; genus Nocardioides; species Nocardioides dongxiaopingii. The sequence continues at coordinate 1,618,664 of NZ_CP040695.2, read as the reverse complement.
AGCGGCAGCGAGGCGATGCCCTGGATCTCACCGATCACGGCGTCCTCGTTGCCCGCGGCGTCCTCACACACGAACTCCCCGGCCGAGACACCCATGCCGTAGTTGTCACCCAGCACCGTGACCCGCGCGGCGTTGGGGTCGCTGAACTCGCGGTCGACGTTGACCACCGGGATCCCGGCCTCCATCGCCTCGAGCGCGACCGGGGTCAGCGCGGCACCGTCGAAGGGCAGCAGCACGATCGCGTCGACCCCGTCGCTGATGAAGGTCTTGATCTGCTCGATCTGCACGTTGGGGTCGTTGGTGCCCTCCGAGACCACCAGCTCGACGTCGTCGTACTGCTCGGCCACCGCACGGGTGGACTCGGTGATCGAGGCCATCCAGCCGTGGTCGGCTGCGGGGGCGGAGAAACCGATGGTGATCTTGTCACCGGCCTCGTCGTTGGAGCCCTCCTCGGCACCGGAGTTACCACCGGACAGGTTCGGGTTGCCCTCCTCCTCGGAGGAGTCGTTGCTGGTGCAGGCACTGAGACCCAGCACAGCGACCACCGCGAGGGTCGCGGTGAACTTCGCCGACTTGTACGCACCGGCGCGCGGGGCGGAGAGGAACTTCAAAGACATGTCGTGCTCCCTTTGGGTTTGTCGCATTGAAAACCTGAGTTGGATCTGATGGTTGGGCCCCGAGGCGCCCGGATGGTGGGGCTAGGTGGTGCTCTTCCGAGACGCCAACCACTGCTGGAGCAGGACGGCGGCGACGATGATGGCGCCCTTGAGCACGTCCTGCTCAGAGGGCGGGCGGTTGTTGAGGGTGAACACGTTGGTCAGGGTGTTGAAGATCAACACCCCCAGCACGGTCCCGGTGATCGTGCCGCGACCACCGGCCAGCAGGGTCCCCCGATGACCACCGCCGCGATCGCGTCGAGCTCGAGGAGCTCGGCGTGGTTGGCCGACCCGGTGGTGGTCTTGGCGATCAGGATCAACGCCGCCAGACCCGCGCACACCCCGACCAGCACGTAGAGCAGCACGGTGTGGCGACGCACGTTGATCCCAGCCAGGCGAGCAGCCTCCGGGTTGCCCCCGACCGCGAAGGTCCGCCGCCCGAAGGTGGTGCGGTTCAACAACACCCACCCCAGCACCGCGACCACCGCGAACAACCAGATCTGCATGTCGATGCCCAGCGGCTTGGCGTTGAAGAAGTCGTAGAAGCCCGGCAGGTCACTGCTGCTGACGATCTGGGTCCGCTTCTCGGAGATGATCTCAGCCAACCCCCGCGCCGCGACCAACATCGCCAACGTCGCGATGAACGCCACGATCTTGCCGTAGGCGATCAAGATCCCGTTCACCAGACCCGCACCCGCACCCACCGCGATCGCGGCCAGCACCAACAACAACCAGTGCGTGTCAGCCGCCATCTCCTGGGTGGCCAACGTCGTGGCCCACACCGAGGACAACGCCACCACCGCACCCACCGACAAGTCGATGCCACCACCGGTGATGACGAACGTCATCCCGATCGCCACGATCCCCACCACCGTGCCCTGACGCAGGATCGACTGGAAGTTGTCCGCAGCCAGGAACCGGTCACCGGCAGTGATGGTCCCCACCACCGCGATCAACAACAACACCACGACCAGACCGATGATCCGGAAGAACCCCATGTCGGCCAACCGCGCCATCGTGGAACCACCCGCAGCACCACCACCGCCGGGACCCGAGGCCGTCATCGTCTGCGAGGACTCAGTCGACTCGATCACCGGCAACGCCTCCACCGGATCACCAGCGTGCGCACCACCAGAACCGGCAGAACCGGTGTTGTGCTTGTCGTGCTTGTCGAGGGCCGAGGGCCGCTCGGTGGAGTTGCTCATGCGGGGGTTCCTTCCATCACCAGGTCCAGGACCCGGGACTCATCGATTTCAGCGGCAGCAGCTTCGTGCACCACACGTCCTTCACGCACCACCAGCACCCGATCAGCCAGACCGAGCACCTCCTCGACCTCGCTCGAGACCACGACCACCGCCACCCCCGAGTCAGCCAGGTCACGCACCAACCGGTAGATCTCGGCACGCGCGCCCACATCGACACCACGAGTCGGCTCATCGAGCAACAACACCCGACACCCCCGCAGCAGCCACCGCGCCAGGACCACCTTCTGCTGGTTGCCCCCCGACATCGTGCGCACGTGACGGGCGATGTTGCGCGGACGCACGTCGAGGGAATCGACCAGCTCACGGGCCTTCGCCTTCTCCTTGGCCCGCTGGATGAACCCGAACCGGTGGAACAACCTCATCGAGGACACGCTGATGTTGGCAAAGACCGGCTGGTCCAACAACAGACCCTGACTCTTGCGCTCCTCCGGAGCCAGACCCACCCCCGCACGCACCGCAGCATCAACCGCACCACGACGCAACCGCGTGCCATCCACACTCACCGTGCCCGAGGAAGCCCGACGCGCACCGTAGATCGTCTCCAAGATCTCCGTGCGCCCCGAACCCACCAGACCCGCCAGACCCACGATCTCCCCGGCCCGCACCGCCAGGTCCACCCCAGCGAAATGACCAGCCAGGCAGAGGTCCTCGACCTGCAGCACCACCTCGCGCTCAGCCACCGCCACCACACCAGCGGCACGCTCGGGGAACACGTACTCGATCGCACGACCGGTCATCAACTTGATCAGATCCGCCGTCGGGGTCGACTTCGCCGGCAAACCCGTCGCGACCGTCACCCCGTCCTTCAACACCGTGATCCGATCCCCGATCTGGCGGATCTCCTCCAACCGGTGCGAGATGTAGACCACCGCCACCCCCTGGGCGGTCAGGCTCTTCACCACCCGGAACAGGTTCTCCACCTCACCGTGGTCCAACACCGCCGACGGCTCATCCAAGATCAACAAATCCACCTCGTGCGACAACGCACGAGCCATCGAGACCACCTGCTGCCCAGCCGGGGACAAATCACCCACCAACCGCGACGGACTGATCTCACTGTGACCCAGACGAGCCAGGATCTCCCGGGCCCGCGCATTCGCCGCACCCCGACGAGAGAACCCACCGGTGGAAACCTCATGACCCAAGAAGATGTTCTCCGCCACCGTCAACCCATCCACCAGATCAAGCTCCTGGTAGATCGTGGCCACACCAGCATCAATCGCGGCCTGCGGATTCGCGAACCTCGCCGGCACACCCTTCCACGTGATCGACCCCTCATCAGGGATGTAGGACGCCGACAAGATCTTGATCATCGTCGACTTACCCGCACCATTCTGACCCAACAAACAGTGCACCTCACCGCGACGAACATCCAGATCAACACCACCCAACGCCCGCACCGACGAAAACACCTTCACGATGCCACTCATCTGCAACAGCACATCACCGTCGACGTCGGGGGTGGCCGGGTCGGCGGCGGGCGCCGTGGTCTCGCTGCTCATGCTGTTGCTCCAGACGTCGTGGTTCGGCGGGGCACACAGCCCGGGTCGGTGAAGACGGCGTCGAGCGCGGCGGTGGCCCCGCCCCGCACGGCGGCGCTGAATCCCAGGGTCGACAGCACGACCCGGGTGCCGCCGGCGTCGGGGGCGAGCACGCCGGCGCCCAGCTCGCGCTCGATGGCGGCCTGCATGTGGTGGCCGACGGCGGCGTAGTAGCCGGTGAGGACGATCGTCGCCGGGTTGAGGGCGTTGGCCAGCATGGCGGCGCCGAAGCCGACCCACGCGCCGACCTCCTCGAGGGCGTCGAGGGTGCGCGCGTCGCCGAGGCCGGCGCGCCGGTTGAGCTCGCAGAGCCGGTCGTCGATGGCCATGCCCGGGTTGCGGATCGGGTCGTCGGGGTCGGCCGCGCGCTCCAGCAGCGCGCGCAGACCGCTGACGGTCTCCCAGCAGCCCTGGCGCCCGCACCCGCAGCGCCGCCCGCGCGGCTCCACGATCATGTGGCCGAACTCGCCGGCGTAGCCGTGGCTGCCGCGGAGCAGCCGGCCGTCGGCGACGATGCCGCCACCGACACCGACCTCGCCGTGCAGCACCAGGATGTCCTGGCGGAGCGGGTCGCCCGGGGTCGCCTCGGCCGCGGCGGCCAGGTTGCCCTCGTTGTCCACCGTGACGGGGTAGTCGGCGTCGAGGGAGCGACGCAGGATCGACCCGACCGGGACGTCGTACCAGCCGAGGTTGGGTCCGTGGGTGAGGACGTCGTTGGTGCTGTCGTAGAGACCGGCCACCCCGACCGTGAGCCCCACCACGAGCGCGTCGCGCTGCTCCAGGAGCTGGACGGTCTCGCGGACCAGGTCGACCAGGTGCCCGAGCACCTGCTCGGCGTCGAGCGACCGGGCGTCAAGGGCCAGCTTCCGCTCGGCGACCACCTCGCCGCGCAGGTCGAGCGCCATCGTCGAGACGTGGTTGACGTTGAGCTCGGCCCCGATGCCGCACACGCCACGCCCGTCGAGCTCGACGGCGACGCTGGGCCGACCGACGGCGGGCTGCACGACCTGCCCGTCGGTCACCAGGCCGCGCTCGGCCAGCTCGGCGACCAGCGTGGACACCGTGGACCTGGTGACCCCGAGGTCGGTGGCCAGCGCGGCCCGCGAGCGCGGTCCGTGGTCACGCAGGAACCGCAGGGCCAGACCGAGGTTCGACCGGCGGACGTCGGGGTTGGCGAGGCTGTGGTCCGACGGGGCCGGGTTGTAGGTCGACACGCGGGTCCTTCCGGCGGTGCACGGGCGCGCGGACGACGTTCGACTGCGAACCAGGGGTGGCGTGGTCATGGGGGCTGGGCCCCGAGCACGGGGTCGTGGTGGCGCACCCGAAGCGGCCACGGAACAGTGGGCCCCGACCGCTTGTGACCGCTGTCACGCGTTTGTTGGGGCGACGCCCAAACTAAGTGACCATCTGGCGACTAGGCAACCACCCCGGCAACAATCACCCCCGACAGTTCGACACTTCATCCCGAACCGGACGACCTTCCGACCGATTGCGTCAGAAGTGGGCGGCGGGAAGCGTCGAGAGCCCGTCGATCCACGCGTCCCAGGCCTCGGCGCCGGCCCCGACGAGGACCGCCCGCTCCCCCATCTCGCTCAGCACGATCTGCAGGCTCTCGGTCTGCGCGGCGGGCGCGAGCCGGTACACCGTGGAGCGCACGTCGCCCAGGAGGTGCCCGCCCAGCGCCGCGACCGGCCCTCCGAGGACGACGCAGCGCGGGTCGGTGTGGGCGACCAGCCCGGCGACGACCTGGCCCAGCCGCTGACCGGCGTCGCGGGCCAGCTGGACGACGGCCGGGTCACCGGCCTGGGCGGCCGCGACCACGTCGGCGAGGTCGAGCTCGCCGGTCCCGGCGAGCGCCGCCGCGAGACCCGCCGAGCGCCCGCGCCTGGCCAGCTCGCCGGCCTGCGTCACGAGGGCGACCCCGCTGGCGTAGGAGTCCAGGCACCCGGTGCGTCCGCAGGCGCAGGCCGGGCCGAACTCCTCCACCCGCAGGTGCCCGACCTGACCGGCGTGGCTGCGGTCGCCGGCGGCCAGCTGCCCGCCGGCGACGCTGGCGGTCGTCACCCCGTTGCCGAGCCGGACCGCCAGGAGGTCGTCGACGGCGCGCGCCGCACCCGAGTGCCGCTCCCCCACGGCCATCGCCCGGACCGCCGGGAGCGCGGCCACGGCCACACCGGGGTACCGGTCGGCCAGCCCGTCCCGGACCTCGTCGTACAGCGTCGAGCCGGGCACCGCCACCGCGCAGCCGAACGCGGTCGGACGCCGGTCGGCCAGCAGCTCGCGCACGGCCTGCTGGACGACCTCGGGCACGGTCCCGGGCGCCGCGCCGCGGTCGCGCAGGTCGATGCTGACCCCCGCGGTGATGGTGAGGTGGCCGTCGATGACCGCGACCCGCACCCGGCGCTCGCCGAGTGACAGCGCCACCACGACGCGGCCGGAACCCAGGCGCAGGCTGGTCGACCGCCGCCCGCCCGAGCTCGCCGCGAGCGGTCCGTCCTCGACGTGGCCCTCGTCGAGGAGGACGCGCACCGCGGAGGTCAGCGTCGTCCGCGAGACGCCCAGGGCCTCGGCGAGCTGGGTCTTGGTCTGCGGGCCGGCGTCGCGCAGGCGCCGCAGCACCGCCCCGCCCAGTTCGCGTCCCACGGAGGTCAACTTCTCACACGGATGGTCGGCGCCGCGGTCAGCGGGGGGCGCGCAGCCCCGCGACGACGAGCCGCGCGAGCGCGTCGTAGGCGCCGGCGTCGGTGAGGCCCGCCGACCTCGCCAGGACGCCGCCGTGGATCGCCTCCATGACGAGCCCGGCCACCGCGCCGAGGAACGGCGGCGGCACGGCCGCGTCGCCGGCCTCGCGCACGAGGGTGTCGACCCGCCGGGCCGCGATCGCGGTGTTCGTCGAGTAGACCTGACGGGCCGGGGCGAACGCCTCGAGGTCGGCGAAGAAGGCCGGGGAGCCCGGGGCCAGCTCGGTGGAGATGGCGTGCAGGTAGACCTGGAGGCGGGCCACGGGATCCTCCGACCCCGCGAGGCGGGCCTCGACCCGCTCGGTCGCGCCGCGGAAGAACTCGCGGACGACGGCGGTGATGAGCTGCTCCTTGCTCGGCGCGAGCCCGTAGAGCGTCGACTTCGAGCAGCGCAGCCGGGTGGCGAGGTCCTCCAGGCTGAAGTGCGTGAACCCCTCGGCCAGGAAGAGGCCGACGAGCTCGGCCAGCACCACGTCCCGTCTGCTCACGCCGTCACCCTAGCCGTACCGGAGGGTGTACTGGCGGCTTCGTTTCGGTACAGTCGGTGCTCGACCCCGAGGAGCGCGCCGTGCCTGCTGAACGCCTGATGCCGACCACCGAGTCCGCCGACCTGATCGACCTGGTCCGCGACATCGCCGGGAAGGAGCTGCGGCCCCGCGTCGACGAGGCCGAGCGCACCGGCACCTTCCCCCGCGAGGTGTTCCGCACCCTGGGCCGCACCGGCCTGCTCGGCCTCCCCTACCCCGAGGACGTCGGCGGCGGCGGGCAGCCCTACGAGGTCTACCTCCAGGTGATCGAGGAGATCGCGAGCGCGTGGGCGAGCGTCGGGGTCGGCACGAGCGTGCATGCCCTGTCCTGCTTCGGGCTGTTCCACGTCGGCACGCCGGAGCAGCAGGAGCGCTGGCTGCCGGAGATGCTGGGCGGCGAGCTGCTCGGCGCCTACTGCCTGTCCGAGTCCCACGCCGGCTCCGACCCGGCGGCGATGCGCACCCGCGCGGTCCGCGAGGGCGACGAGTACGTCCTCAACGGCGCCAAGGCCTGGACGACCCACGGCGGGGTGGCCGACTTCTACAAGGTGATGGCCCGCACCTCCGACGACGGCGGTCGCGGGATCTCCTGCTTCCTGGTCCCGGCCGACACCCCCGGACTCACCGCCGACAACCCCGAGCAGAAGATGGGGCTGATGGGGTCGACCACGGCCACGGTCCTGCTGAACGACGTCCGTGTGCCGGTCGAGCGGCGGCTGGGCGAGGAGGGCCAGGGACTGTCGATCGCCCTGGCCGGGCTCGACGCCGGCCGGCTCGGCATCGCCGCGGCCGCCACCGGTGTGGCCCAGGCCGCCCTCGACACCGCGGTCGCCTACGCCAAGGAGCGCGAGACCTTCGGCCGGGCGATCATCGAGCACCAGGGACTGGCCTTCCTGCTCGCCGACATGGCCGCCGCCGTCGAGTCGGCGCGGGCGACGTACCTCGCCGCGGCCCGCCTCAAGGACCTCGGTCGGCCCTACGGGCGCCAGGCCTCGATCGCCAAGCTGGTCGCCACCGACAACGCGATGCGGGTGACCACCGACGCCGTGCAGGTGCTCGGCGGCGCGGGCTACACCCGCGACTTCCCCGTCGAGCGCTACATGCGCGAGGCGAAGGTCATGCAGATCTTCGAGGGCACCAACCAGATCCAGCGGCTCGTGATCGGCCGCCACCTCGCGCGCTGACGCCACCGCCGCGCCGCGGTTGCGGGGCGCGGGTTCGGGGCGCGTGTGCGCCGGCGGTACCCGGCGTGCGTCGTGACGGTGACGACGCACGCCGGGACCCGGACCGGTCGGTGCGGGCTCAGCGCGTCAGCCGGACCGCGACCCTCCGCGTCGAGCCGCCGTCGAGCGCGACGACCAGGGTGGCGCGCACCCGCGGGCGATCGGCGAGCAGGCGCCGGGCCAGCGGCGTCAGCCTGATCCGGACGTCGGCCGACCGGCCACCGGCCATCGAGACCCGACCCGCGGCGAGCAGTCGCCCGTCCAGCCGGAGCTCGACGGTGCCCACGCACCGCACCCCCGCGGGGGTGCAGGTGATCGGGACGACGCCGTGGCGGCGGTTGCGCGTGGCGTCGACGACCTTCCTGGGGACCCGCACGGACGCGGCCGGCAGGGCCCGGACGACGACCCTCGTGGTGCCGTCGCCCGCGGCGACCCGGGCGTCACCGGCGTAGGACGCGGTCAGCGTGCGCTCGCCGGCCGCCGTCCACGGCCCCGCCCGGAAGGTGACGGCGCCGTCGAGCAGCGTGCCGGACCACTCCCGGCCGGCCCCGTCGCTCAGCGTGACCGCGCCGGTGGGCGTGACACCCGCCGCGGTCACGGCGACGCGGACCACCGAGGTCTGGCCGACCTGCACCGTGCCGGGGGTCGCGGTCACGGTGACGGTGGACGCCACCGGGTCCGGGTCCGGCACCGCGGTGACGATGAGCGAGCCGGTGCCGGTGCCCGCGGCGACGGCGGCGCTGCCGGCGTAGGCCGCGGTCAGCGACCGGGTGCCGGCGGCCGTGAACGGGCCGACCGTGAACGACGCCGAGCCGTTCACGAGGGTGGCCGTGCCGACGACCTGACCGCCGTCGCGCAGGGTGACCTGCCCGGCCGGGGTCGCACCGGTCGCGGAGACCGCCACGGTGACGGTCGAGGTCTGCCCGACCTGGACCGAGCCCGGGTTCGCGGTCACGGTGACCGTCGAGGCGACCGGCTCGGGGTCCGGTGCCGGGGTGACGGTGAGCGAGCCGGTGCCGGTGCCCGCGGCGACGGTCGGGCTGCCGGCGTAGGCCGCGGTCAGCGACCGGGTGCCGGCGGCGGTGAACGGGCCGACCGTGAACGACGCCGAGCCGTTCACGAGGGTGGCCGTGCCGACGACCTGACCGCCGTCGCGCAGGGTGACCTGCCCGGCCGGGGTCGCACCGGTCGCGGAGACCGCCACGGTGACGGTCGAGGTCTGCCCGACCTGGACCGAGCCCGGGTTCGCGGTCACGGTGACCGTCGAGGCGACCGGCTCGGGGTCCGGTGCCGGGGTGACGGTGAGCGAGCCGGTGCCGGTGCCCGCGGCGACGGTCGGGCTGCCGGCGTAGGCCGCCGTCAGCGACCGGGTGCCGGCGGCGGTGAACGGGCCGACCGTGAACGACGCCGAGCCGTTCACCAGGGTCGCGGTGCCGACGACCTGACCGCCGTCGCGCAGGGTGACCTGACCAGCCGGGGTCGCCCCGGTGGCGGAGACCACCACGGTGACGGTCGAGGTCTGGCCGACCTGAACCGAGCCCGGGTTCGCGGTCACCGTGAGCGTCGAGGCGACCGGCTCGGGGTCCGGTGCCGCGGTGACGGTGAGCGAGCCGGTGCCGGTGCCCGCCGCGACGGTGGCGCTGCCGGCGTAGGCCGCGGTCAGCGACCGGGTGCCGGCGGCGGTGAACGGGCCGACCGTGAACGACGCCGAGCCGTTGGCCAGGGTGGCCGTCCCGACGACCTGGCTGCCGTCGGAGAGCGTGACCTCACCGGTCGGGGTCGTGCCGGTGGCGGAGACCGCCACGGTGACCGTGGAGGTCTGCCCGACCTGGACCGACGCCGGGCTGGCGGTGACCGCGACGGTCGAGGCGACCGGTTCCGGCGCCGCGCTGACGGTCAGCGAGCCGGTGCCGGTGCCGCCGGTGACGGCGGAGTCGCCGGCGTACGCGGCGGCCAGGCTGCGGGTACCGGTGCCGGTGTAGGGCCCGACCTCGAACGTGGCGCTGCCGTTGGTCAGCGTGGCGGTGCCGACGACCTCGCCGTCGTCGGTGAGGGTGACCTCGCCGGTGGGCGTGGCGCCCGGAGCCGTGACCTGGACGGTCACGGTCGAGCTCTCGCCCACCAGCACCGGCGCGCTGGCGGTCTGCACGGCGACGGTCGGGTCGACGCGCACCGGAGCTCCGACGGCGAAGCCGTCGAAGCGGGCGGTCTCGGTGCCGGTGCCGTTGAAGGCCGCGAGGCCGACCAGCGGGTCGGCGAGCCCGGCGGTGCCGTAGCCGTCCCCGACGACGGTGTAGGTGTCCCCGTCGTCGAGGGAGTAGGAACCGCGCAGGGTGCCGTCGAGGACCCACAGGCGCAGGCGCACGTCGCCCTGGGCGCCGGCGGGCAGGACCGCCGAGCCGGTGTACTGCAGGTCGTTGGCGGTGACGCGGCCGAGCTCGACCTTCCACTCGCCGGCCGGCGTCCGCATCACCATGATCTTGCCGAAGTTGGCGTTGTTGCCCCAGACGACCAGGCCGCCCTGGAGGTAGTCGTCGGTGCCGTCGATCGAGACGGTCGTCTCCGTCATCCAGGTGACGCCGACCCTGGCGGGCTGCAGGACGACGTTGCGGGCGTTGGCGATCCCGCCGCTGAGGTCGCCGGCGCGGGCGTCGATCTCGAGCGCCCCGCCGGTGACGCGGTAGCCCGTCGGGTCCTCGTTGAGGACCGTCGTCCAGCGGCACCGGTCGAGCTCGTCGCCGTCGAAGGTGTCGTCGGGCTCGATCGTCGGCTCGCACTCGACCGGCGCGGGCAGGCCGACGTCGAGGTGGTCGAGGTTGACGTTGCCGTCGTCGCCGGGGGCGTAGCGGACGGCGACCTCGTTGGCGCCGGCGTTCAGCGGCAGGTCGAGGGCGAAGTCACCCCAGTCCTTCCACGAGCCGAACCCGGGCAGGATGACCGGCTGGGAGACCCCGTTGACGACCAGGGTCACCTTCTTCGGGCCGTTGAACGGGTTGGGCCCGGCGCCGTAGCGCAGGGTGGCCGGGTGGTTGCCGGTCTCGGCGGCCTGCACGGTGAACGTGGTGGTCGCGCCCTGGTTGAAGTAGCCGCCGACGTAGCCGGCGCCGGTGTACCCGCTGTGCTCGGTCGAGGTGGACGCACCGTCCGAGAGGGCGGCGGCCTCGGCCTCGTGGCGCACGCCGACCTGCGGGGCGACCCTGAGGTGGTCGACGTTGAGCTGGCCGCTGTCGGCGGCGCCCCGGCGCAGCTCGACGAGGTTGGCTCCCGCCTGCAGGTCGACCGGCACCCAGACGAGCGCGTAGGTCGACCAGGCACCGGTCCCGGGCAGCGCCACCTGGCGCGTGGCGCCGTTGACGTCCAGGGTCAGCGTGCGTCCGCCGGACCCCGCGGCGTAGCGGACGACGAGGTCGTGCGGGCCGCCCGTCTCGGAGGTGATGCTGGCGCGCAGGGCGTTGCCGGTCACGCCGAAGCCGCCGACGTAGCCCGTGCCGGTGTAGCCGGCGTGCTCGGTCTGCTGCGTCAGGCCGGTGAGGACCTGGTCCTCCGCCTCGTAGGTGGTGCCGCCGGCCGCGAGGGCCGAGGCGGCGACGCCGGCGGCGGCAGGGGCGGGGGCAGCCGCGGTCGCCACGACCCCGGAGCCGAGCGCGAGCACCAGGCCGCCCGCCAGCAGCCGCCGGAGGCGGCTCCTGGGTGAGGCGTGCTGGTTCGGAGATGAGGACACGTCGGACGTCCTTCCAAGGTCGTGACTGAGGTCACAGAACTATGGGACGCGCGCACCGCTGTCGCGCGACTTTTGCCTGGATGTCGGCAAAACTGTCGCACTGGTCTAGCGGTTCGCCCGGGTTTGCCACGAGTCGCCCGCCGGCGACGCTCCGGAGCGCCTCGGTCGTCGCAGAAGTCGGTGGCCCGACGCCTCGGCCTCCTGGACGATGACCAGGTGCCCCAAGACACGATCTGCTGCGGCACCTGCTCCGCTGAGCTGAGTCGGCCCCTCGAGCGGTCGCCGGTGGTTCCCGAGCGCCGCTACGCCGACCACGAACGAGTCAGCCTCCTCCCCACGGCGCCGCCGGGCACCTGGTTCGTCGACCCGGAGCCACGCGCGCGCACCGGGAGCGGTGAGCCCGTGGGTGCTGTCGGTTGTCTCGTGCTGAACCCGGGTGACGCGATCGGCCTGGTCGCGCACCCCGACGGGATCCGCAGCGCGGGCTGCTGCGGCCACGACGGGTGCAGTGGTCCCAACCGCCTGTGCTCCGCCTGCCGGGCCGAGGTCGCAACGCTGAGCGACGACTGCTGGACGGTGGTCGAGCTGCGCTTCGAGCCCGCTGCCGTGGTCGTCCGAACCCGGTGACGCCGGGCCCGGACGGGAGCAGGTCGCGGGCGGGTGCCCCTAGACGGACAGCGTGGTGACCGTCCTGGTGACGCGGTCGCCCGTCCTCCGGAGGAACACGATCTCGCCGAACTCGACGTGCGACCAGCCCTCGGCGTCGTCCGTCAGTGCCTCGGAGGCGAACACGGCGGCCGACGCCTCGTTCTCGTCACACGCCTCGAAGTCGTAGGACGTGCTGTCGCTCGGGACGTGGCGACCCAGGAGCAGGTACATCGGCTCCAGGAGCATCGAGAGGGCGAAGTCGTCCGTCCCCGGACCGGACTCCCGCAGCTTCTTCCAGTCCCCGACCGGGTTGGTCTCGCCCTGGTGGCCGAGGCCGACGTTGACTCCGATGATCCGGTTCGGCGACACCAGGGCCATCTTCATCTTGGTCAGGGCAGGGAGGTCGAGGGCCTCCATCGCCGCCGAGATGAGGTGGACCATCGTCTCGATCGCACGCTGGACGTCCTCGTCACCGTCACCCTCGAGCAGGGAGAGCAGGAGCACGTAGAGGAACTCCGTGTCCGTCGAGCCGCGCATCTGCTTCAGGTACCTGTCCTCGCAGTGCTGGAGCAGCTCCCTCTGCAGGAGCATCCAGCTCGGCATGTCGCCGTTCTGGGCGAGGATCCACGGCGTCTCGTCGAAGGAGAAGGGGTGGCAGTTCTCGTCGACCATGACGGTCGTCGAGTTGTAGAGCGCGGCTCGCACGTGGGCGAGCACCGTGCTGGCCTGGAGACTGGGGATGATGCGGTTGGCGTTGTCGTCGTAGAAGGCAGGCATGGGCCTGCGGTAGAGGAAGGGATCCTCCGGCTTCAGCAGGTGCTCGCCCCAGGCAGCGAACCCCCAGCCCGCCAGCTGGAGGTCCGGGTAGTGCTCGGGGTCGAGAGCCTGGTTGACCAGGCTGTTCGACGGCGTGAGCAGCAGGCTCTTGAGCGGGGTCTCGGGCCCGATGTAGGCGAGCACTCGGCACATGCGTTTCCCTCACTGACGAGCGGACGTGGCGCGCTCGGCACCCGCGAGCGTCGCCACCCTACGGGCGAGAGCGGGCTTGCTCGCGGCTGGTCCCCGACCGCACTAGTGGGAGAGGGCGGTGGTGAGGAAGCTCGTCAGCGCCTCGGCGTCCATGCCTCGGGTGTCGACCGACATGAAGTCGCCGTTCGCGAACGTGTAGCGCACCTCGCCGTACGGCGCGCGCTCGGAGACGCTCCTGGGGCACGGGCCGTTCGTCGCGATCGGTTCAGCACCAGCCAGGCTCCTGGGTGTCGCCCCGTCCCCCTGACCATCGACGAACCGGCAGTTCTCGGGGGGTCCACTGATGTGCAACGAGGCCGTGCGGCCGTCGACCACCACGTGGTCGAAGGTCGGGAGGTCCTCGGCGGAGTTGTAGGAGCGGTAGATCGCGGCGATCGGTCCCGAGAAGACCGTCGCCTCGAACTGCTGCGGCCCGTCGGGGCTGGTGGCGGTCACCGACTGGGTCCTGCCCCCGATCTCCTCGCGCGGCTGGAGCGTGTCGAGGTCGACGAGCTCGCGGTTGCCCGAGAGTCGCCAGTCGCCCGGGAGGGACAGCTCGTGCCCGACCAGCGAGACGGTCTGGAGGTCGGTGGTGGGCTCGCTGGTCGTGGCGCCGGCCCTGCCGGTGGCTGCCGCGGTGCCGAGTCCCTCGGTGGCTCCCGCGGTGCCGCCCTCGACGTCCCCGCCCTGGAGGGTCATCGATCCGCCGACCAGGGCGCCGGCGGTGACCACGGCAACGCCGAGCGAGGCTCCGAGGGCCGACAGACGTTGCTGGCGTGCATGACGACGGCGGACGACGGTGAGCAGTGTCGGGTCGGCCGTCACCTCCTCCATGGGGGGCCCGAAGGACCTGTGAAACGCGTCCCGGATCTCGTCAGTGGGCATCCTTGGCTCCGATCGAATCAGTCAACGACAGGTTGAGTGCCTCGCGCAGGTGCGTGAGGGCTTTGCTGGTGGCGGACTTCACGGTCCCTTCGGTGCAACCGAGGAGCTGCGCGGTCTCGGCGACCGACAGGTCCTCCCAGTAGCGCAGGACCACCGTCGCGCGTTGCCGGTCCGGCAGCTGCCGCAGCAGCCGCAGCAGGTCGTCGCGATCCTCGGCGTAGTCGTCCGGGGCGACCCTGTCCGGCGGTGGTCCCAGGTGCTCGGGTCGTCGCTTCCGACGCCGTGAGCGGTCGTGGGCCAGGTTCACCAGGACTCGCCGCGTGTAGGCCTCAGGGTTGTCGAGCGCGCGTGACCAGTGCCGCGCCACGCGCAGCAACGCCGTCTGCACGAGGTCCTCGGCGTCGTGGGAGTCGCCCGTCAGGAGGGTCGCTGTGCGCAGCAACGCCGAGGAGCGCCCGATCACGAACTCGTCGAAGTCGGCGCCCAACCGTCGCATGCTCACACCCCTTACAACGACGGGACGCCCGACCGGGTTGCCTCGAGCCCTGCCCCGATCAGCGGGTGCGGCCGGAGCGGTGGTCGAACCACCGGCCACGGCGAGCCCGTGGCACCGGCGGACGAGCTGCCGCCGGCGCCAGAGGTGCGTGGCACGTTCGTGGCCCGGCTCGGAAAACAGAAACCGCCGCTGACCTCGGTCGTGCAGGTCAGCGGCGGTTCCGTACTTGTAGCGGGGGCAGGATTTGAACCTGCGACCTCTGGGTTATGAGCCCAGCGAGCTACCGAGCTGCTCCACCCCGCGTCGGTGAACAGAACATTACCGGGTGGGTCGCGCGGGCCCAAATCGGGGGTCCGGTTCAGCTCCCCCCGGCGGCCGAGGGGTCCTCGGTCGGGGTGTCCGTGGCCCCGCCGGTGGCCCCGTCGGAGGCCCCGTCGGTCGGCGTCGTCGGCGGCGGCGCGTCGGGGTCGGCGCCGTCGGAGATCTGGTCGCGGTAGCCGGCGGCGCGCTCGAGGGCGGCCTCGGCGACCTCGACCTGGTCGAGGTAGCCCTGGAAGTCGCCGTCCTCGCGGGCAGCGTTCGCGTTCTCGAACGCGGTGATGGCGCTGTCGACGGCCCGGTCGAGCAGCTGCTGGAGCGTCTGCTCCCCCGCGCCCGGGTCGGGGTCCGGGTCCGGGTCGCCCGGGGTGGTGCCCGGGTCGGTGGCCCCGAAGACGCTGCGCAGGGCCTCGGGCAGGGTCTGCCCCAGCCCGATGTAGCGGTCGTCGTTGCCGTACTTGACCAGCACGTAGCGCAGCTCGGGGTAGCTGGCCTCGGTCTGCTGGTTCTGGGCGTAGACCGGCTGGACGAACATCATCGAGTCGGCCACCGGGAAGGTCAGCATGTTGCCGAGGGTGACCTTGGCGTTGATCCGCAGGTCGGTGAGCGCGTTGTTGATGGCGGTGCTGTTGGCGAACTCGTTGGCGACCTGGCTCGGACCGGAGGTCTGGTCGCTCTCGTCGCTGTCGGCGTTGCTCAGCTCAAGCACCGTCATCTTCCCGTAGTCCTCGCTCGTCCCGTCGGAGTTGACCGACACGAAGGAGGCCAGGTTGTTGCGGTTGAACGGCACGTAGACCGAGGTCAGGGCGAAGTTGTCGGGCTCCGTCCCGCCCACGAAGAGCCGGTACGGCGCCTGGTAGGTGTTGTCGATCTCGGGATCGGTGGGCACGGCCCAGCGGTCGTTGTTCTCGAACCAGTCCTTCGCCGCGGTGACGTGGTAGCGCGCGAACTGGTAGCGCTGCACCTTGAAGAGGTCCTCGGGGTAGCGGACGTGGGCCAGCAGCTCCTCCGACATCTCGCTCTTGTCGAGGACGGTGCCGGGGAACGCGTCGCGCCAGGCCTTCAGCATCGGGTCGGCGTCGTCCCAGGCGTACAGCCTGACCTCGCCGGAGTAGGCGTCGACGGTCGCCTTGACCGCGTTGCGCATGTAGTTGATCTCGTCGGTCGGCAGCGTCTGCAGGCCGGTGTCGTCCTGGAGCGCGTCACGGGTCATCGTCTCGAACGAGGCCCGCTGGGCGTTCGGGAACCGGTCGGTCGTCGTGTAGGCGTCGACGATCCACTGGATCCGGCCGTCGACGATCGCGGGGTAGGCGTCCGCGTCGACCGTCAGCCACGGCGCGACCTTCTCGACGCGCTCCTGCGGCTCGCGGACGTAGAGCACCTGCGAGTTCTCGTTCACGCGGCCCGAGAGGAGGAAGTTCGGCTCGCCGAACTTGATCGCGAACATCAGCTGGTTGAACGTGCTGCCGACCGACGCGTCGCCGTCGCCCTCGTACGTCGTGTTCTCGCCGAGGTCGGAGCCCGGGACCGGGAGGTTGAGCTCGTTGTCGTTGTCGCTGGCCTTGGCCTTGCCGACCACGGAGTAGTCCGGGCTCTTCTCGCCGTAGTAGACGCGGCTCTCGTAGTCGCCGAGCTGCTCGGTGAGGTCGTCCTGGATGCCGAGGCCCTGGGCCCACTCGATCCCCCCGGAGGCGACGCTGTCGGCCGACTCCGGGTCGTTGGTGGCGTCGTCACGGTCGCGCTGGTTGGCGTAGGCGGCGATGATGCCGTTGCCGTGGGTGTAGACGGTGTGCAGGTTCGACCAGTTGCGGGCGTCGTCGTTCAGGCCGCTCTGGTCGAGCTCGCGGACGCCGAGCACCAGGGCCCGCTGCTTGCCGTCGACCTCGTAGCGGTCGACGTCCAGGATCGAGGGCACCGAGTAGTAGCCGAACTGCTGCTGCAGGTTCTCGAAGGCCGGCGACAGGAGCTTCGGGTCGACCGAGGGCACCGAGCTCGTGCCCGAGATCAGCTCGGCGACGCCACCGTCGGGCTGGGCGTTGTCGGGCGAGTAGGGCTCGCTCTCGACCCCCTCGAGGTCGTAGGCCATCCGGGTGGCCTCGATGTTCTTCTGGATGTACGGCTCCTCCTTGTCGGCCTCGGAGGGCTTGACCTGGAACTGCTGGACGGCGGCCGGGAAGATCATCCCGATCAGCACCGCCGACAGCGCGAGGAGCGCGAGGCCGATCGAGGGCAGCTGCCAGGTGCGGCGCCACACGTTGAGGAAGAACAGGATCGCGCAGATGACCGCGACGGCCATCAGGATGTTCTTGGCCGGCAGGACGGCGTTCTCCCCGGTGTAGTTCATGCCGGTGAAGAGGTTGTTCTTCTGCGTGACCAGGTCGAAGCGGTCGAGGTAGTAGTCGACGCCCTTGGCCAGCACGAACAGCCCGAGGAGCACCGAGAGCTGGGCCTGGGCCGCGCCGGAGAGCTTGTCCTGGGTGGCCTGCAGGCGGACGCCGCCGTAGAGGTAGTGGGTGACGAGGGCGGCGATGATCGCCAGCACCATCGTGGCCATGGTGAAGTCGACGACGAAGTGCCACCACGGCAGGTCGAAGAGGTAGAACCCGACGTCCTTCTGGAAGTACGGGTCGTCGGTGCCGACCGAGGAGCCGTTGCGCCACAGCAGGTAGGTGCGCCAGTGGCTCATCCCCGAGGCGCCGGCGAAGGCGCCGACGACGACGGCGATGCCGACGACCAGCCAGGTGCGGATCGGCGTGACGACGTCGCGGTAGCGGTCGAGGTTCGACTGCTCGCGCGAGGTCGGGCGGAACAGCGGACGGAACCGGTAGGCGAGGAAGACGTTCAGCGCCACCGCTCCCCCGAGCACCGCGCCGAAGGCGAGGAACAGCAGGATGCGGGTCCACAGCATGGTGCTGAAGACCTGGCCGTAGCCGGCGTTGTTGTACCAGATCCGGTCGGTGTAGATGGACGCGAAGCCGGTCAGGCCGAACAGGGCGACCACCACGGCGATGGCGGTGATCAGCAACGCCCGCGAACGTCCTGCTCGGTTCCGGGCGGGGGCCGCCCTCGGGTCGTCGTCGAACAGGTCGCTCACGGGTTCTCCTCCACCGGCCGGTCGGCCGTCTCGTCTTCGTCGCCATCCGGCTCGGCGTCGTCCAGCGTGGCTTGCAGCAGCGCGAGCAGGCCCGGCACCAGGTCGACGCCGCCGACCACCGAGGTGTCGTCGTCGTGGGCCTTGAGCCGCAGCGCGCAGTAGGTGGATCCGGCGCGGGTAGCTCCCGCCACGATCCGGACCTCCTGGCGGTCGGGGTGGTCGCGGGCGAACTCCTGGGCCTGGACCGGGTCGTCGGGCAGCTCGTCGTCGGAGCCCGGGGGCAGCACGAGCCGCTCGACCATCGCGGCGACCCCGGCCACCCCGGGCGGCCACAGGATCGACTCCAGCACCTGCTCGAGTGGGACGGCGGGGTCGAGCGCGTCCTGCTCGACCGCGGTCAACGACCCGCGCTCGGCGTCCGCGTCGAGGCCCATCAGCGAGGCCAGCGCCGGCTCCTGGACGACGAGCTGGGCGGTGTCGACGAGCGCGTAGAGCCGCGCCGGCTGGTCCCAGCCGTCGGCGGCCAGCAGGCCCTCGATCTCGAGGACGGCGCTCGCGAGCGCCGGGTCCGCGTCGAGGTCGCCCCAGCGCGGGTCGCCGGTGAGGACGTCGTCCGGCTCGTCGGTCACGACGCCGCCCCGGAGAGGATCTCGTCGGCGTCGTCGCACGACGGCAGGGTGGCGTCGGGGTCGGCGGCGAACGCCTCCAGGCCCTCGCGGACGTCGTGCATGCTCTGCGCCATCATCAGCCTCATGTCGCCGGGGTCGGCCCCCAGCGCGTCGTCGCAGTTCTCGATCGGGACCAGGAAGAGCTCGGCGCCCTCGTCGCGGGCGCCGGCGATCTTCTGCTGGATGCCACCGATCGCCCCGACGCTGCCGTCGGGGAAGATCTCGCCGGTGCCGGCCACCGTGCGGCCGCCGGTGAGCGAGCCCTCGGTGAGGGTGTCGAAGATCGCCAGGGAGAAGATCAGCCCCGCGCTCGGGCCGCCGATCTGCGGGGAGATGTTGATCTTCACCTCGAACGGGAACTCGTAGTCGGAGACCTCGGGCAGGATGCCGATCTTGGTGCTGCCGTCGACGTCGACGGGCGTCACGTCGAGCTCGAGCGGCTTGCCGTCGCGGGTGACGCCCACGGTGAGCGGCTCGCCGGGCGTGCTGTCGTCGACGAGGGACACCAGCTGGGCGGCGTCGGTGACGTCGGTACCGCCGATGGTGCGCACCACGTCGCCCACCTCGAGGACGTCCTCGGCCGGGAGGCCCGGGGTGAGTTGAGTGATGGTGAGGACCTGCGGGACCTCGATGCCCATCTCCTCGAGGGCGACGTCGACCGCGACGTCCTGGGAGGTGGCCATCTGCAGCTGACCCTGCTGGCGGTTGCTCTCGGCGGTCTCGTCGGACTGGTGGACCGCGTCGTAGGGGTAGACGGCGTTGTCGCCGTCGAACCAGGTGCTCATCAGGGCGGTCAGGCCGATGCCGCGCTCGTCGGGGTCCTGCGCCGGGGAGACCCGGACCGTGGTCATCCGCAGCTCGCCGTCGTCGCGGAACACCTCGTGCCCGTCGACCTGGACGATGTCGACGTCGCTGTCGTCCTCACCGAGGACGTCGACGGTGCTGCCCGGCTGGTAGGTCGCGTACGGCAGCCGCACGACCGAGGCGAACAGCAGCAGCCCGAGCACCGCCGGCACGGCGATGCAGGCGGCGATCAGGCGCTGGCTCATGGCCCACAGCCTCTCATCCGCGACAAATGCGCCCGGCACCCGTTGGGCAGCCGACGGGCCGGCGCCGGGGCTGCTGGCTCAGGAGGCGCGGCGCTGCTCGCCCGCACGGCGCTCGGCCGGGCGGTCCTCCGCGCGACCGGGCGACGGTGCGGGCGACGGTGCGGCGGTCGGTGCGGGCGACGCGGTGCGGGTCGCGACCGAGGGCACCGCGCGCGGCGGCACCGGACGCGAGGGCCGGACGGCGACGCCCGTGCTCCGGTCGTGCGGGGCCTCGGGGGCGGCGTAGGTCGGGACGCTCGGGCGGCGGCGCAGCAGGCCGCGCCGGCGTCCCTCGAGCACGGCACCCATCCGGGCCAGGGCGACGTCGCGGTCGACCTCACCACGGCCCTCGCGCCCCAGCCACGCCACCCAGACCATCGCGGCCAGCGTGACCACGACGGGCGGGAGGAGCCAGAGCAGGACCATGCTCCCGAGGGTAGGTCGGGCCCGGGGCGATCCCCGGGAGGCGCTACGGCGTGCCGACCCACTCGTCGCTGCCGTCGGCGAAGACCTGGTGCTTCCAGATCGGGACCCGCTCCTTGAGGGTGTCGATCAGGTCGCGGGAGGCGTCGAAGGCCGTCCCGCGGTGCGCGGCCGCCGTCCCGACGACGACGGCGAGGTCCCCGATGGCCAGCCGGCCCACCCGGTGCAGCGCGGCGACGCCGTGGACGTCGTGGCGCGCCGCGACCTCCTGGCACACCTCGCGGAGCCGCTCCAGCGCCGAGGGGTGGGCGGAGTAGTCGAGACCGCTGACCGCCCGGCCCCCGTCGTGGTCGCGCACCTTGCCGACGAACAGGGTGACCCCGCCGTCGACGGCCTCGTCGAGGCGGTCGAGGACGTCGTCGACCAGCAGCGGGGTGTCGCGGATCTCGACCAGGCGCACGACGTCACGGGGCTCTCGGGGCACCTGCGCAGACTATGCCGCCGGCTGGGGCGACGGCGTACCGTGGTCGCATGCCCGACACCCCTGACGACAAGCCGTCCGGCGACGACCAGCCGAACCCGTTCAAGGGCACGCCCTTCGAGCACCTCTTCTCGGGCGGCCAGCTGAACTTCGGTGGCATGAACCTCGGCGGCATGGACTTCGGTTCCATGCCCGACCTCGGCCAGTTGTTCGGGCAGCTCCAGTCGATGATGCAGCCCTACGACGGCGCCCTCAACTGGGACGCCGCCGTCGACGTCGCCCGCAAGGCCGTGGCCAGGACGCCCGACCCGACGCCGACCGCGAAGCAGTCCGACGCCGTCTCCGACGCGCTGCGGCTCGCCGACCACTGGCTCGACGAGGCCACCGAGTTCCCCTCCGGCATCACCTCCACCGCGGCCTGGAGCCGCGCCGAGTGGATCGTGAACACCCTCGACGTGTGGAAGGTGCTCGTTGAGCCCGTCGCCGAGCAGTCGGTGCAGGGGCTCAGCAGCGCCCTGCCGCCCGAGGCCGCGGCGCAGGCCGGGCCGATCCTCGGCATCATCGGCAAGGCCGTCGGCGCGATGCTCTCGACCCAGGTCGGCTCCGGGTTCGGCGAGCTCGCCGGCGAGGTGCTCACCGCCTCCGACATCGGTCTCCCGCTCGGCCCGGCCGGCAAGGCCGCGCTCGTGCCGGCCAACGTCACGGCGTTCGCCGCCGGGCTCGACGTCTCCGAGGACGACGTGATCCTCTACCTCGCGCTGCGCGAGGCCGCCCACCAGCGGCTCTTCGCCCACGTGCCGTGGCTGCGCGACCACCTCATCGGCGCCGTCACCGACTTCGCGCGCGGCGTCGAGGTCAACGCCGAGAGCCTGCAGCGCCGCATCCAGGACCAGATGAGCGGGATCGACCCGATGAACCCCGAGTCGATGCAGCAGCTCCTCGAGGGTGGGCTGTTCGAGCTGCCGCAGTCCCCCGCCCAGGCGGCCGCGCTCGAGCGGCTCGAGATCGCGCTCGCCCTCGTCGAGGGCTGGGTCGACGAGGTCGTCGGCCAGGCCACCGAGAAGCGGATGCCGGCCGCGGCCAAGCTGCAGGAGGCGGTCCGCCGTCGCCGCGCCGCGGGTGGGCCGGCCGAGCAGACCTTCGCCTCGCTCGTGGGGCTCGAGCTGCGCCCGCGCCGGCTGCGCGACGCCTCCACCCTGTGGGGCTCGCTGCGCACCCGCCAGGGCACCGAGGCCCGCGACGGCGTCTGGCTGCACCCGCACCTGCTGCCCACGTCGGCCGACCTCGACGACCCGCTCGGCTTCCGCGAGGAGGCCGCTGCGCCCGAGAAGCTCACCGAGGGCGACTTCGACGCCGAGCTGCGCAAGCTGCTCGACGGCGAGGAGCCGACCGACGGCCCGACCGACGGGCCGACCGATGGGCCGACCGACGGGCCGACCGGGGAGTGAGCTCGCTCCACGCGGACGCGCTCGGCGTCCTGCGGGCCTGGGTGCCACCGGAGGCCGAAGGTCAGGCGGCGCTGCGCGAGCGCTACGTCGCCTACCTGGAGTCCCACCCCGACGCGATGACCCGGGCCTCGCGGCCCGACCACCTCACCGCCAGCACCCTCGTCCTCGACGTCGGGCGCACCCACGCGCTCCTCACGCTGCACGCCAAGGCCGGCCGCTGGTTCCAGCTCGGCGGTCACGCCGAGCCGGGTGATGCCACCCTCGCCGACGCCGCGCTGCGGGAGGCCGTCGAGGAGTCCGGTCTGGCGCCGTCCGACCTCGAGCTCGACCCCCGCCCGGCGTGGCTCGACGCCCACGCGGTCCCGTTCTGCGGGTCGGGCGAGGGCGTGACCCACCTCGACGTCATGTACGTCGCGGTGGCGCGACCCGGCGCGGTGCACGCCGTCAGCGAGGAGTCGCTCGACGTGCGCTGGTGGCCGCTCGAGGAGCTCCCGAACGAGGAGCTGCTCCCCCGGGTCCGGCGCCTTCAGTCGACGTGGCTGTCGAACTCGGAGGGCAGCGAGACCTTCGCCGCCTCCGACCAGCCCAGCAGGTAGCCCTTCGCCTTCTCCGCGCGCGGGTAGCGGTCGACCCAGGCCCAGAACCGCTCGTCGTGCCCGGGCTCGATCAGGTGGGCCAGCTCGTGCACGATGACGTAGTCGAGCACCCACGACGGCATCGCCTGGAGCCGCTCGGACAGCCGGATCGCCCGCTCGCCGAGCGAGCAGGACCCCCAGCGGGTGTGCTGGTTCGACACCCACCGCACCGACTCCGGCACGGCCAGCCCGCCGAGGTGCCGGTCGCTGAGCCGCAGCGCACGCACCCGCAGCTCGTCGTCGCTCAGCGGGACCCGCTGCTCCGAGCGCAGGATGCGGGCGACCATCGTCTCGACCCACTCGGCCTCGTCGGCGGCCGAGAACGACGCGGGGATCAGCACCACGATCCGGTCGTCCTCGCGGTAGGCCGACACGGTGCGCAACCGGCGCGGGGAGCGGCGCACCTCGACCTCGCCGGCTCCCATGGGGGCGAATCTACTTGCGCGCCCACTCCAGCAGGCGCTGCCTCGGCCACGTGTTGACGATCCGGTCGGCGTCGATGCCGGCGTCCTCGGCCCGCTCGCAGCCCAGCTGGAGGAAGTCGAGCTGCCCGGGCGCGTGCGCGTCGGAGTCGATCGAGAACACGCAGCCGGCGTCGCGGGCCAGCGCGAGCAGCGCGAACGGCGGGTCGCGGCGCTCGGGCCGGGAGTTGATCTCGACGGCGACGTCGTTCTCGGCGCAGGCCTCGAAGACCGCCCGGGCGTCGAAGCTCGACTGCTGGCGGGTGCCGCGGCCGCCGGTGACCAGGCGGCCGGTGCAGTGGCCCAGCACGTTCGTGTGCCGCTGCCGGACCGCGCCGATCATCCGCCTCGTCATCGCGCCGGCGTCCATCGCGAGCTTGGAGTGCACGCTGGCCACCCGCAGGTCCAGGCGGTCGAGCATCTCCTCGGACTGGTCGAGCGACCCGTCGTCGAGGATGTCGACCTCGATCCCCTTGAGCAGCGTGAACCCGGGCTCGCCGCCCGCCCCGCCCCCGTCGGCGCCGCCGCCCAGGTGCTCGTTGACGGCGTCGACGACGCCGAGCTGGCGCTGCAGCCGCTCGGCGCTCAGCCCCCGGGCCACCTTGAGGCGCGGCGAGTGGTCGGTGAGCACGAGGTACTCGTGGCCGAGCTCGATGGCGGTCATCGCCATCTCCTCGATCGGCGAGCCGCCGTCGCTCCAGTCGGAGTGCGAGTGGCAGTCGCCGCGCAGCGCGGCCCTCAGCGCGGCGCCGCCGTCGGTCAGCGGCCCGGCGTGCTCGGCCTCGAGCCGGGCCAGTCGCTCCGGCACCTGGCCCCGGACGGCCGCGGCGATCACCTTGCCCGAGCTCGCACCGATGCCGGGCAGGTCGGTGAGCGTGCCGGCCTCCACGGCCCGCGCGACGTCCTCGGCCGGCAGCGGCAGGATCGTGGCCGCGGCCCCCCGGAACGCCTTGACCTTGTAGGTGTCCTCGCGGGCCCGCTCGAGCAGGAAGGCGATCCGCCGCAGGGCGGCGACGGGGCCGGCCTCGTACGGTTCGTCTGACGCGTTCATCTGTCTTTCCTCCACAGGCGGTGGACGGCGATCACCGCAGGTCAGAGCAGCCTACGGCCTCCTGGGCGTGCGCTTCCTCCACAGGCGCGGTGGAGCAGTTCCGGCGCGTCTCCACGGGTTTCGGGGGTTCTCCACAGCGTTGTCCACAACCTTGTCCACAGGCCCGGCCGGCGCGTGCCCCGAGACGGTTGACCCCGCGGGCGGCGACTGCCTAGCCTGGCGCGCAGTGGCCCCCGGGCCGCCGAGTCGACACGAGCAAGGGGAAGGCACGTGTCGAGGACGCGGTGCGGGGGCCCTGTCCGTCCCCGCTCCCGTGACCGTCCCGGCGCCGTCGTTCAGCGGCCGCGGAAGACCGGGGCCCGCCGCTCGCGGGCCGCGCGCAGCCCCTCCTGCAGGTCGTCGGTCGCGAGCGTGACCGGCTGGGCCAGCGCCTCCCACTGCAGGCCGGTCTCGACGTCGGCGTGCCCGCCGCCGGCGAGGGCGAGCTTGGTGAGCCGGCTCGCGATCGGGGCCGTGGCCGCGACCTGGGCCGCGGTCTCCAGCACGGTGTCCAGGAACGTCTCCGGGTCGACCACGCGGGAGACCAGCCCCAGACCGAGGGCCTCGTCGGCGTCGACGATCCGGCCGGTGAGGAACAGGTCGCGCGCCGCCGCGGCCCCGACGACGTCGGGCAGCAGGGCGGTGCCGGCCATCCCGGGGTGCAGGCCCAGCTTGACGAAGGGCACGCCCATCTTCGCCCCGGCCGCCGCGTGCCGGAGGTCGCAGGCCAGCGCGAGGCAGAGACCGGCCCCGATCGCGGGGCCGTTGATCGCGGCAATCGTCGGTACCTCGAGCCGGCGGATCGAAAGCCAGGCCCGGTAGAACGGCAGCATCCGGTCGCGCAGGTGGTCCACGGTGGCGTTGGGCTCCCCCGCGAGCCACGCGGTGTCGCCCCCGGAGCAGAACGCCGTCCCCTCGCCGGTCACCACGACGGCGCGCACCGACCGGTCGGCGGCGACCTGGTCGATCGCCGCGACCCACGAGGAGGTCATCTCCGGCGACATCGCGTTGCGCTGGTCGGGGTTGTCGAGCACGAGCAGGACGACGCCGTCCGAGGGACGGAGCAGGCGCAGGTGGGCGAGTTCGGGCATGGATCGCACCCTACGCAGGCCGGCGGCTTCACCCCCGGGGCACCGCGCGGCGCGGCGTGACACACGCCACGGTTGTCGTAGGGTCGGGACCGGCCCAGCGGACTTCCCCGTACCTCTCCGCCGCGGCGACCAACCGAAGACCGAGGGCAAGGAGGCCGTCATGGCGGAGACCTGGAGCGGTGAGTTCTACTGCGTGAAGTGCAAGGAGAAGCGCGAGGCGGAGGGCGAGGTGAAGGTGAACGAGAAGGGCACGCGCATGGCCAAGGCCGTGTGCCCCGTCTGCAGCACCAACCTCAACCGGATCCTCGGCAAGGCCTGACCGGCCCACCGACCCACGCGACGGCGGTCCCCCTGGTGGGGGCCGCCGTCGCTGCGTCCCGGCCCGCGCACCCGCGCCTGTGGAGGACGTCGGCGCCGGGGCCGCGCCTCGTGTGAGGCTCGCCCCGTGCCCGCCCCGCCCCGCCTCCGACCCGGTGTCCACGTCGTGGTCCGCGACGCCGACCACGTGCAGCTCGGCCTCGACCCGCCGGCGCGGGTGATCGTGGCGCGGCGCCCGGAGGTGGCCCGGGTCCTCGAGCGGCTCACCGCCGGGCTGCCCCCGGCCCCGACCACGCCGGAGGGGGCGGCCGTCGTCCGCGACCTGGCGGCGGCCGGCCTGCTCGTGGTGCCGGAGACGGCGCCCACCGGCTCGGTGCGGCTGGTCTCGCGCGGGCTCGACCTCGCCCCGCTCGGCGTCCTGCTCGAGGACGCCGGCCTCACCGTGACCCGCAGCGACCCCCTCCCCGACCTCTACGTCGTCGCCACGCCCGGGCCCCTGCCCCGGGCGGTCGTCGACGGGTGGGTGGGCGAGGGCGCCCCCCACCTCGTGGTGGCCGGTACCAGCCGACCGGGGGGCCTGCGCGTCGGCCCGCTGGTCGAGCCCGGCACGACGGCGTGCCTGCGGTGCGTCGACGCCCACGAGGCCACGCACGACCCTCGCCGGCCCCTGCTCGTCGAGCAGCTCGCGGCCCTGCCCGCGGCGCCGGTCGACCGGCGGGTCGTCGCGCTCGCGACCGCCTGGGCGGCGCGCGACGCCGTCGACTTCCTCGCCGGGCGGCGTCCGGTGACCTGGTCGGGCACCGTCGACCTCGACGGGCCGTCGCCCGTCGTCCGCACGTGGGACCGGCACCCGCACTGCGGGTGCGGGTGGGACGACGTCCCCTACTGAGCGCTGCCCGCGGGCCCGGCGTTCACCAGTGCTCGGTGTCGAGCTTGCCCTCCATGGCGCGCAGGTGCTCGCGCGAGCAGGTGTCGCAGTAGCGCTGCCGCCGGCCGCGCTCGACCGAGGTGCTCCACGTCAGCGTGGTCTCCTCCTCGGCCCGGCGACCACAGAAGTCGCAGGTCGAGAGGGCCATCCAGCAATCCTAGGCCCGCCGCAGCAGAAAAATGACAGGAGCCGGGCACGACGTGTGTCGTGCCCGGCTCCCGGTGGTCCACCCGCGATCAGGGTGCTCCGGAGGTGACAGTCCTCCGAGGTCCTACAGAGCGCGAGCGAGGGCGAGGCGAGCCTGCTGCGCAGCGCGCTCGGCCTTGCGGCTCAAGCGGCGGGCGCGGGCGAGCTGGTGGCCCGCACGCATCGACTGCGCCTCTCCCAGGCGCATGGACATGTGTGCCCTCGCCAGGTCTTCCTGCATGGTGTTCATCGTGGTGCTCCCGTTCGGGTCAGTGGTCTGGGTGTGCTGGATGGATCGGGTCGCGGACGTCATGCGACCGCGTCCTTGCGGGGCCGGCCGCGGGGACGCTTGCGGGGGATGACGGTTCCCTGGAGGAACAGCTCACCGCCCCACACGCCCCACGGCTCGCTCCGGTCGAGCGCGCCGCCGAGGCAGATCTGCTGCACGGGGCAGGTCTGGCACAGGGCCTTGGCGAACTCGACGTCGGCCGGCAGCTCGGCGAACCAGAGCTCGGGGTTGTTGGCCCGGCAGGGCAGGAGCGCCTCGTCGACCTTGCCGGCCTCGTCGTGGAGGTCGCCCAGGCCGGACGTGGACTGGAACTCGAGCAGCTTGCCGTCGCTGCGGGTCAGAACGCTGGTGGTCATGGTGTCACCTCTTGCTTCGTGATCGCGGTGGGTGGTGCGGGTGAGCGGGTGGTGCTGCGCGGTGGCGCTGGTGGCGGGATGCATGTCCTCGACTTCGGTGGGCCTCCACCCGGTCCGGGTGATGGGACGTCACGGGGAAACAGAAAAGGCCGCGGATCCCGGTGATCGGGTTCCGCGGCCTGGAGGCTGCTCAGCTGTCGAGTGTCAACAGAGAGGCGGACTCCAGGCGTGGATCCCCGGGACGTAGGCGACGAGAGCCACGTGTCCCTTGGCAGCCAGGTCCTTGCGGTCGCGGAGATCCCGAGCGATCGGTCCGGTGATGGACAGACCGGTGGTCGGGAACCGCTGCTCGCCGGCGATGTTGGCGCGGCGGCCGCGAGTGGGCATGCCAAAGTCAGACGTCTGGCACGGGTTGCTGGTCGTGCTCGTCGTCATCGTCATGATGTTCTCCATCGGGGCCACCTCCTTCACTGCTTGCGGGCGCGGGCCTTGTCAGGGCCCTGGTGCGCGGACTTGGTTGTCGAGATGGGACGTTACGCCGGTCTCGATGTAAGGAGCAAACTATTTAATGACTCTTTCGAGATTTTTCCTCAGGAGACCAGCTCGAGGAGCTCCTGGCCGTACTTCTCGAGCTTCTCGGGCCCCACGCCGCTGATCGCGAGCAGCGCCTTCGGCGTCGTCGGACGGCGCTCGGCGACGGCCTCCAGGGTGGCGTTGCTGAAGACCATGAACGCCGCGATCTCCTCCTCCGCGGCCCGCTGCTTGCGCCACTCGCGCAACCGCTCGAACAGCGCCTCGTCGTAGGGCACCGGGCAGTCGGAGCATCGCGACCGGGTGCGCTCGGCCGTCGACAGCGGCTTGCCGCACTCGACGCAGGTGCGCGCGCCCTTCGCCCTGGCCTTGCCGCGGGCGACCGGGCGCGCGGAGTCGGGCAGCAGCGGGTCGAGGAACCGCGACGGCTTGCGCCGCGCCGCCTGGCCGGGGTTGCGCGCCGCGGCCCACGAGACGGCGAGGTCGACCCGGGCCCGGGTCATGCCGACGTAGAGCAGTCGGCGCTCCTCCTCGATCGCCGCCGGCGTCTGGGCGTAGGTGATCGGCAGGGTGCCGTCCTGGAGGCCGACGAGGAACACCGAGTCCCACTCGAGGCCCTTGGCGGCGTGGAAGGTGGCCAGGGTGACGCCCTCGGCGACCGGCGCGTGCTGCTCGGCAGCGCGGCGGTCGAGGTCGTCGACGAAGGCGTTGAGCCCCCCGTCGCCCCCGGACGCGGCCTCGCCCGCGAAGGCCTCGGCCTGGCTGACCAGCGCCTGCCACGACTCCCAGCGGTCGCGGGTCTGGCCGCGGGCCGTGGGAGCCTCGGTCGTCCAGCCCATGCCGGCGAGCGTGTCGCGGACCAGGTCGACCCACGTGTCGCCGTCGGCCGCCTGGGCGCCGGAGCGGGCGGCCCCGCGCAGGCGGGTGACGGCCTCGCGGACCTCGGGACGGTCGAAGAACCGGGCGGCGCCGCGGATGACGTAGGGGATCTTCGCCTCCGTCAGGGCCTCCTCGTAGGCCTCGGACTGGGCGTTGATGCGGAACAGCACCGCGATCTCCGACAGCGGACGACCGGCCGAGCGCAGCGCCGCCACCCGGCCGGCGACGTCGGTGGCCTCGGCGACCTCGTCGGGGTGACCGGTGTAGGTCACCGCGGCTCCGGCGGGCCGCTGTGCGCGGAGCTGGACGCTGGTGCTCCCGGTGCCGGCGAGCAGGGTGTTGGCGGCGCCGACGACCTGCGGGGTCGAGCGGTAGTTGCGGACCAGCTCGATGGAGGTGGTGCCGGCGTGCTTGCGCGGGAAGTCGCGCAGGTAGTCGGCGTTGGCGCCGGCGAAGGAGTAGATCGTCTGGGCGGGGTCGCCGACGACGCAGAGCTCGTCGCGCCCGCCGAGCCACAGGTCGAGCAACGCCGACTGCAGCGGCGAGACGTCCTGGAACTCGTCGACGACGAACCACTTGTACTGGCGGCGGACCTGGGCGGCCACCCGCTCGTCCTCGGCGAGCACGCCGGCGGTGAGCAGCAGGACGTCCTCCATGTCCATCCGGCCCTGCTCGCGCTTGACGTCCTCGTAGGCGCCGATGACCCGCGCGACCTGGTCGGCCTCGAGCTGGGCGACGCTCCGGCCGCGCGCCGCGGCGACCTCGACGTAGTCGTCGGGGCGCACGTTGCTCACCTTGGCCCACTCGATCTCGGAGGCGAGGTCGCGCAGCATCGCCTGGTCGGTGCGCATCCGCAGCTGGCGGGCGGCCCCGACCACGATCGGGATCTTCGACTCCACCAGCGTCGGCAGCTCGGTGCCGTGGACGTGCGGCCAGAAGTAGCGCAGCTGGCGCAGCGCGGCGGAGTGGAAGGTGCGGGCCTGCACCGTCGGTGCGCCCAGCCGGCGCAGCCGGGCGCGCATCTCGCCGGCCGCCCGGGTGGTGAAGGTGACCGCGAGCACCTCGGTGGGCACGTACACGCCGGAGGCGACGCCGTGGGCGATGCGGTGGGTGATCGCGCGGGTCTTGCCGGTGCCGGCACCGGCGAGCACCCGGACCGGACCGCGCAGCGTCTCGGCGACCTCGCGCTGCTCGGGGTCGAGCGCGGAGAGCAGGTCGTCGCTGGACGGCGGCACGGTGGAACAACTCCTCGGCGAGCGTGGTTGGCTTCGGTGACGAACGATCCGACCCTAGACGCCCGAGGGGACACTCCAGCATGCCGGACAACGCCGACCAGGCCAGCACCAACTTCACGATGTACTCCACGCCGTGGTGCGGCTACTGCCACCGCCTGCGCAGCCAGCTCGACCGCGAGGGCATCACCTACGACGTCGTCGACATCGAGCAGCACCCCGAGGCCGCGAAGATCGTCGAGACCGCCAACAACGGCAACCAGACCGTCCCGACCCTGGTCTACTCCGACGGCACCGCCCAGACCAACCCCTCCCTCGCCCAGGTGAAGGCCAAGGTCGCCAGCCTCGCCTGACCCACCCGTCGCTGATCACTGACGGGTCAGCGGGCTTTGTTCGCCGACCCGTCAGTGATCAGCGACGGGTCAGCAGGGATTGCTCGCTGACCCGTCAGTGATCAGCGACGGGTCAGCGGAGGTTTCTCGTCGACCCGTCAGTGATCAGCGACGGGTCACCACTGGCCGGGGAGCTCTCCGCCGTACCAGTGCTCGATGAGGGAGCGGCTGATCGAGATGCCGCCGGGCAGCACGAGGGTGCCGGCCTCGGCCTGGTCGCGCATCTCGGCGCGGGTGAACCAGCGGGCGTCCTCGATCTCGCGGGCGTCGACCTGGATGTCGGTCGACACGGCGCGCCCGAGGAAGCCGAGCATCAGGCTCTGCGGCAGCGGCCACGGCTGGTTGCCGAAGTAGGCGACCTCGCCGACGACGATGCCGGCCTCCTCGGCGACCTCGCGGCGCACGGCGTCCTCGAGGCTCTCCCCCGGCTCGCAGAAGCCGGCCAGGGTGGAGAACCGGCCGGGCGGCCACTGCGGCGACCGACCGAGCAGGCAGCGCTCCTCGTCGGTGCCGGGCTCGCCGGTGCTGATCAGCATGATGACCGCGGGGTCGGTGCGCGGGAACTGCGTCTTGCCGCACTCGGTGCACCGCAGCTCGTGCCCGGCGGCGCGAGAGGCGAGCGCGCCACCGCAGCGGGGGCAGTGCCGGGTGGCCCAGTGCCACTCGGCGAGGCCGAGGGCGTGGAAGACCAGCGGGGCGTCGGCGCGGGTCCCCCCGGCCAGCGCCGGCAGCAGCCCGCGCAGCGGGTACCACTCCCCCTCCTGGGACGCCGCCGCCTCGGGTCCCACGATCACCGCCCAGGACGTCGTCCCGTCGCGCTCGCCCAGCAGCACGCGGACGCCGTCGGGGGCCTCGTCGGTCGCGACCCAGGGCAGCGCACCCTCGACCGGGCGGACGCGGGTGCCCGAGACGACGAGGACGCGGGAGGTCGGGTCGGCCCAGCGGGTGTCGAGCCAGCCCTGGTCGTTGCGGTGCTCCCCGAGGCGGTCGTGGGGCTCGGCGGAGAGCATCTGGTGCGGGTAGGTCACCAGCCGAGCCTAGGAGCCGCGCCCAACGGGCACCCGGCGCCCCGTCCCCACCCGACCGCGACCTCCCGGCCCGGGCCCGCCGGACGACGGGGGTGAGAGGCTGCCCCGGTGAGCACCCACATCGGCGCCGCCCCCGGCGACATCGCCCCCGTCGTCCTCATGCCCGGCGACCCGCTCCGGGCCCGCTGGATCGCGGAGACCTTCCTCGACGACGTCGCCTGCTACTCCGAGGTCCGGGGCATGTACGGCTACACCGGCACCTGGCGCGGGCACCACGTGTCGGTGCAGGGCTCGGGCATGGGTCAGCCCTCGTGCGCGATCTACGCCACCGAGCTCATCCGCGAGTACGACGTGCAGACGATCGTCCGGGTCGGCTCGTGCGGCGCGCTCACCGAGCGGCTCGGCATCCGCGACCTGGTGATCGCCTCCGGCGCCTGCACCGACTCCTCGATGAACCGGATCACCTTCGAGGGTCTCGACTACGCGCCGGTGGCCGACTTCGGCCTGCTGCGCGACGCCGCGGCCGCCGCGCCCGAGGCCCACGTCGGGCTGGTGTTCAGCAGCGACTCGTTCTACGCCTCGCGCCCCGAGCTGGCCACGCGGATGGTCGACCACGGCGTCCTCGCCGTGGAGATGGAGGCCGCCGCGCTCTACACGATCGCCGCCCGCCACGGCCGGCGCGCGCTGGCCGTCTGCACCGTCTCCGACCACGTCGTCACCGGGGAGGAGACCACGGCCCACGAGCGCGAGCAGACCTTCGGCCGGATGGTCGAGGTCGCCCTCACCGCGGCGCTCGGGAGCGGCGTCGCTCCCGGCGCCGGGGGCGAAGGGGGCCACGGGGAGTAAGCCGCGCGGCGGCGGCGTTCCAGAGGACGTGGAGGTCTACGACAGCGTCGTCATCGGGGCCGGGCAGGCCGGGCTCTCGGCGTCCTACCACCTGCAACGGCGCGACGTCCGGCACGTCGTCCTCGACGCCGACGCCGCACCGGGTGGTGCCTGGCAGCACCGCTGGGACTCCCTCTCGATGGCCGACGTGCACGGCGTCGCCGCCCTCCCCGACAGCGCCCGCCCGGAGCCCGACGGCGGGGAGCGGGCCAACGTCGCGGTCCCGGCGTACTTCGCGACGTACGAGCGCGAGCACCACCTGCCGGTCGTCCGTCCGGTGCGCGTCGACCGGGTCGACGACACCGACGAGGGCCTGCTCGTCGTCCGCGCCGGCGAGCGGACGTGGACGACGCGCACGGTGGTCAACGCGACCGGCACCTGGTCCCAGCCGTTCGTGCCGCACTACCCCGGGGCGTCGGGCTTCGCGGGCCCGCAGTGGCACACCGCCGACTACCCCGGCGCGGAGGCGTTCCGCGGCCTGCGCACCGTCGTGGTGGGCGGCGGCGCGTCCGCGGTGCAGCTGCTCGGGGAGGTCGCGCTCGTCACCGACACCGTCTGGGTGACGCGGCGTCCGCCCGTGTGGCGCACCGACGACTTCACCCCCGAGGTCGGCCGGGCCGTCGTCGCGCTCGTCGAGGAGCGGGTGCGCCAGGGCCTGCCGCCGGCGAGCGTGGTGAGCGTGACCGGGCTCGCGCTCCGCGAGCAGGAGCGGGCGGCCGAGGCGGTCGGCGCCTACGTCCGGCGCCCGATGTTCTCCTCCGTCGAGCCGGACGGCGTGCGCTGGCCCGACTCCTTCGAGCCGGCGCAGGCGATCCTCTGGGCCACCGGCTTCCGACCGGCCGTCGGGCACCTCGCCCCGCTGCACCTGCGCAGCCCGCTCGGTGGCATCCGGCTCGAGGGCACCACCGCCGTCGCCGACCCGCGGGTCCAGCTCGTGGGCTACGGCCCCTCGGCCAGCACCATCGGCGCCAACCGGGCCGGCCGGGTGGCGGCCCGCGGGGTGGTCGCCGCCCTCGCCTCCGACGCCGGCACGCTCGACGCCGACGCCCTCGGCGCCTGAGCGAGGACCGCCTCAGTCCTGCCCGCGCGCTCGCACCCAGGCGTCGAAGCCCGGCATGGTGAAGCGGACCAGCCCGTGTCCGACGGGCTCGATGATGCCCTTCTCGATGAGCCGCTCGCGCGGGACGCTGATCGAGCGCGAGTCGACCCCCATCGCCGCGGCGATCCGGGCGCGGGTGACGTTGCCGGGTCCGACCGAGGCCATCGCGCTGATGAAGGTGCGCTCGAGCTCGGTCGCCGACCCCCAGCGGGCCGCGTGCATCGCGGTCAGCTGCACCTCGGCGGCCGGGAGGCCGGCGTCGACGGCGGCCTCGTCGACCACCGCACCCGCGCGCGGACGCAGCGCCTGCCAGGTGCAGCTGCCGGCGAGCTGGAGCAGGTAGGGATGGCCGCCGACGCGGCGCACGACGGCCTCGAGCGCGTCGGCCTCCCACGTGACGCCGAGGGCGTCGGAGGGGAGCACGAGGAGCTGCCGGGCGTCGTCGTCGCTGAGGACGTCGAGCGGCACGAACGCGCTGCGCTCGCCGAAGGTGGCGGCCCGGATGATCGCCTCGGGGGTGACCGGCAGTCCCGCGGTGACCACGGTCAGCGGGTTGTCGTCGCGGTCGCCGTCGAGGTTCTGGACGGCGTTGAGCAGGGTGGCCAGGTCGTCGGCCGACGCCGCGTGGAGCTCGTCGATGAAGACGACCAGCCCGGCGCCGCCGCGGTCGCGCACCGCGCGGGCCGCCTCGTGCAGGAGGTCCTCGAGGGCCCCGATGGGCGCGGCCCCCGCGTCGGGCGAGCGGTCGCCGGTGGCGTCGACCTCGCCGCCGACCGACACCCCGAGGACGCCGAGCTCGACCGACAGGCTCGTGAGCCGGTCGCGCCACCGCCGGCGCGACTCGACCCGCAGGTCGACCCGGTCGAGGGCGCGCTCGACGCTGCGGACCAGCTCGGGCAGGAAGGGACGCTCACGGGAGCAGGCCAGCCACGCGCTGGCGAAGCCGATCGCGGCGGCCTCGCGCTCGGCCGTGCGCAGCAGCGAGGTCTTGCCGAGCCCCCGGGGTGCGTGGAAGACCAGCAGCGGCCCGGCCAGCTCCCCGAAGGAGGCGACGCGACCGAGGCGGTCGCGGATCCGGCCGAGCTCCACCGCCCGGCCGGCCAGGACGCGCGGCACCTGGCCGGGGGTGTACGGGTCGGGCAGGGCCTCGGTCGCGGGTGGTGTCGTCATGACGGCCTCCGTGATACGCCTTGATACTTCGCGCAAGTATAACTAGCGATCACAGATCGAGCAGCCTCGTCAGCTCGTCGCGGCCGGGGAGGTCGGCCGGCTCGACCAGCCGGCCGCTGCGCACGTGGTAGAACGCCGCCCGCACCCGCTCCACGTCGACACCGCGCAGCTCGGCCCAGGCCAGCCGGTACAGCGCCAGCTGCAACGGGTCGGTGCCGCCGCCGCGGCCGGTCTTCCAGTCGACGACGAGGAAGTCCTCGCCCTCGGCGTAGACCGCGTCGATCCGGCCGCGCACGACCTGCCCGGCCAGCACCAGCGCGAAGGACGGCTCGACCACGAGCGGCGGACGCTCGGCGAAGGGCCCTCGCTCGAAGGCGGCGATGAGCTCCTGCAGGTCGGCGTCGTCCTCGATACCGGCGTCGGCGCGGCCGGGCAGGTCGTCGGGGTCGAGCAGCAGCTGCTGGCCGAAGCGCGCCTCGACCCAGGCGTGGAACCGGGTGCCGAAGCGGGCCGCCGGCGAGGGGGCGCGGGGCATCGGGCGGGCCAGGTCGCGGGCGAAGGCGTCGGGGTCGTCGCGCAGCCGCGCCACGGACGTCGCCGAGAGGCTCGAGGGCAGCGGCACGACGATCTCGGAGGCCCGCTCGCGGGCGGCCTCGTCGAGGAGCCGCTCGATCTCGTCGTCCCACTGCTGGACCCGGTCGAGCTCGAGGACGTCCTCGAGGTCGTCGCCGGCGTCGGGGTCGGCGGCCCGGACCCGGGCGGCGGCGTCGAGGCGCCGCTCGACCTCGGGCGTGTGGTGCGAGATCGGCCAGGGCTGGTCGACCACCCGCCCGGCGAAGGGGCTGACCTCGCCCTTGGCGACGACCTCGCCCCAGGCGTCGGGCTCGCCGCCCCACCCGGCCATCGCCTCCCGGGTCCGCACGAGGTAGGGCGAGGGACCGTTGCCGGTCTTGAGGTGCGGCGCCCAGCGCCAGGCCGAGACCCACAGCAGGTGCCGGGCCCTGGTCCAGGCGACGTAGCCGAGCCGGAGCTCCTCGAGGGCGTCGTGGGCCTTGGCGCGCCGGGCGACGTCGGCGATGTCGGCGGGCGTGTGGCCCGCCAGCTGCGGCAGGTCGCGGGCGTCGCCACGCAGGGCGGTCGGCATCACCGACGACACCGTCAGCCAGCTCGACCGGCCGCGGCTGGTGGGGAACTTCTTGTCGGTGACGCCGACCAGGAAGACGGCGTCCCACTCGAGCCCCTTGGCACGGTGGACGGTGAGGAGCTTGACCGAGTCGGCCTCGGACGGCGTCGCGACGTCGAGGCCCTGGCCGTGCTCGTCCTCGGCCTCGAGCCAGGCGAGCAGCGCGGCGAGGGTGACCTGGCCGTCGACGGCCTGGAACTCGGCGACGGCCTGCACGAAGAGGTCGAGGTTGTCGCGCCGCGCCGCGGCCGCCGGGCTGACCGACGAGGCGAGCTCGACGTCGATGCCGGTGGTGTCGATGATCCGGCGGACCAGGTCGAGGATCGGCTCGCCGATCGCGGAGCGGAGCCGGCGCAGCTCGGCGGCCAGCAGGACGAACCGCTCGCGGGCCTCGGCCGAGTAGCCGGCGTCGCCGAGGTCCTCGAGGGCGTCGCACAGCGACGGGATCTCGGTCGGGTCGGCGCCCTCGACCGCCGCCACGAGCTGCTCGTGGACGTCGGGGAAGGTCTCGGCCCCGGTGCGCGCGCCGGCGAGCTCGCCGGCCCGGCGCCCGAGCAGCGCCAGGTCGCGTGGGCCGATCGCCCAGCGCGGGCCGGCCAGCAGGGTCAGCAGGGCGGCGTTGGCGGTGACGTCCTGGACCAGGGTGAGGGTGGCGACGACCTCGGCCACCTCCGGCAGCCGGAGCAGCCCCTTGAGTCCGACGATCTCGACCGGCACCTCGCGCGCGGTGAGGGCGTCGAAGGCCGCTGCCGCGGTGGCGTTGTCGCGGGTGAGGACGCCGATCTCCTTCCACACCGGCCCCTCCCGGGCGGCGGCGAGCTCGGCGTGGGTGGCGAGGACCTGCTCGGCGAGCCAGTCGAGCTCGTCGAGGGAGGTCTCGTGCACGATGGCGCGGACGTCGCCCTCGGCCGCGCCCGGCGTCGGCTCGAGCGGCAGCAGGTCGCTGCGCAGCGCGTAGAGGTCGGCGGCCAGGTGGTTGGCCGTGGCGAGGATCCGCCGGTCGGAGCGGCGGTTGACCACGAGCGGGTAGGTCGTGGTGGCGCCGTCGACGGCCGGGAAGTCCTGGCCGAACTCGAGGATGTTGGAGACCGATGCCCCGCGCCAGCCGTAGATGGCCTGGTTGGGGTCGCCGACGGCGGTCACGGCGTGGCCGCGCCCGGGCTGCCCCTCGGCCCCCGAGAAGAGCCGGCTCAGCATCAGCGCCTGGGCGACCGAGGTGTCCTGGTACTCGTCGAGCAGCACCACGCGGTACTTGCCCCGCTCGACCTCGCCCACCTCGGGGCAGGTCTCGGCGAGGCGGGCGGCGAGCGCGATCTGGTCGGAGAAGTCCATCAGGCCGAGGTGGGCCTTGAGGCCGCGGTAGGCCTCGACCAGGCCG